>CBDUQW010000038.1:0-32522 GCA_965369625.1 uncultured Thermoplasmata archaeon
GAGAGCCTTTTGGGCACTAGGAATAGGAGAAATCAACCGTCATTGGCCGTAATAGCAAGTGGGTTACCGGGGCCCGCAACTATCGGGAGGTCGTGTACGAGGAACTTTACAATGGGATCGACCTGATATATCGTTTCTCGGATAGCCGATTGAAGTACGATTTCAACGTTGATGCGTTCACGGATCCTGGACAGATAATCATCGAATATCAGGGAATCGAATCCCTCACGTTGGACGAGGGAACCGGGGACCTGCTGATACGTACGGCAGCAGGTCCCATCCGGGACGAGCATCCCATCGCATTCCAGGACCTGCCCGATGATAGAAGGGAGGTGGACATCTCATTCGAACTCCTGGATTCCCAGCGGTTGGCTTTCAAGATCGGAGAGTATATCGAAGCGTATCCGTTGGTGATAGACCCCGGTCTCAACTTCAGCACTTTCATCGGTGGTAGTTCCGAGGACGGACACGACATAGCCTCTGTGGTCCACATGGGCAACATACTCCTCGCCGGAGACACGACGTCCTCGGATTATCCAACGACGCCCGGTGCCTATGACACCTCCAAGGATACGAACGCAATCTACGATGCTTTCGTTACGAAGCTCAAGTACGACGGGAGCGGCCTGATATTCTCGACGTTCCTTGGCGGGAAGGGGAATGATCTCTGCACGGGCATCATCGTCGATGATGTTGGGGATATCTATGTCACCGGATACACAGGGTCATCCGACTTCCCCGTGACACAAGGAGTCATCCAATCGCAGAAGAAAGCAAGTATGGATGCATTCATCCTCAAGATGGCCGCGAATGGTTCTGATATCGACTTCAGCACCTTTTTCGGCGGTGACGATCACGATATGGGAATGAACATTGCCCTCGGTGGCTCGGGTGATATCGTTATCATTGGCAATACCAAATCGTCGGATTTCCCAGTGAAATCTGGTTGTTATGATACGACGGCGAACGGTGGAAAAGACCTCTTCCTGGCAAGAACGAACTCGAATGCCACCACCTTGTTGAAATCTACCTATCTCGGTGGTTCAAAATATGATTATTTACTACAGAGTACATGTGTTACGGTAGATGCGAAGGGATATGTCTATATCGCTGGTGTATCAAATTCTACTGATTTTCCAACAACGACCGGTGCTTATCAAAAGACCAATTCAGGGATTAGGTGTGGAATAGTAGTAAAGATGGATTTCAATCTCACCCGACTGGTCTTCAGCACATACCTTGGTGGTTCCGCATTCGGTAGGGTCGATGATATCAAGGTCGATCCCGATGGTAACGTATACGTCTGTGGGAATACGATTTCAAATGATTTTCCGACCACACAAGGAGCATACCAAACGACCATTAATGGTGATGGTTTCCATGACGGTTTCATAGCGAAACTGAACGCCAGTGGTGATAAGCTCCTGTATGGGACCTTTTTCGGAGGAGCTAGAAGTGATAGCGTCGAACGGATATATCTCGATGGTGACAGCATTCATTTATTGGTTCGAACCGAAGCCGTGTCACTCCCAACGACCCCTGATGCATACGATAGTACGTTCAATGGTTGGTATGATTTCTACATCGCTAGGCTCAACATCTCGCTCTCCACCATACAGTACGGGACCTACCTCGGCGGTTCTGGTAAGGAAAGGGCCTGGGGTCTCCATTTCAACGGTTTCTATTACCTGATCGTAGGGTCATCGAACTCGACCGATTACCCAACCACGGCCAATGCGTATCAGAGAACGATTGGAGGTGAATATGACATCGTCGTGACCAGGATCGATGTCCAACCATTGAATGGGACGGAACCCTCTGAACCGATGAACCTAACGGCCAAACCTGGGAACAGGATCGTCAACCTATCCTGGGAACCCCCGTTGGATGACGGTGGACAACCCGTAATAGGCTATAGGATCTACCGCGGTGGTTCGGATGGGAACATGCCTCGCATCGAAGAGGTTTGGATGAACACCACCATCTACACGGATCTCATTCCGCCATACCTGGGAAGACCGATATTCTATGCCGTGAGCGCGATCAACCTGAAGGGTGTGGGCAACAGGAGCAACGTGGTAAACGTCACGGTCGTCGGCGTACCCATAGCGCCGATGGAGTTCAAGGCCACACCTGGTTATTCCTCTGTTCGATTGACATGGGAGCCACCTGGTAACACGGGAGGCCTTCCAATCCTGGGGTATAGATTGCTACGCGGTGGTCCAATGACCGACCTTGACCTGCTCACAACCCTGGGGAACGTGACCGAACATACCGATGAGGGTCTCGATGTAGGGAAGGAGTACCGCTATCAGGTCCTGGCCTTCAATTCGTTCGGGAACGGATACGTGTCACCCATCGAAAGGGCAACACCCATCCGGATGCCCGAACCCCCGACAGAGCCTCGTTACATATCACTGACCGAAGGGGACGGTCAGATAGAGCTTGAATGGAGGGAGCCTGCGGACGACGGAGGCAGATCGATCCTGGGCTACCACGTGTTCAGGGGAACGTCAGTGGACACCCTTGAGATGCTGACAACCCTTGAATACATCCACACATCCTATATCGACCCCGGCTTGACCAACGGTGTCACCTACCACTACGCCGTACAGACCTTCAACGAGATCGGTGACAGCCCGCTCAGCTCGATCGTGAACGGGACCCCGGTAGGTCTTCCTGGTGAACCTATCAACTACGACGTAGAGGCCGGTGACGGTCAGGTCATCTTGTCCTGGGGACCTCCAGAGGTCGACGGCGGCACCGAGATCCTGAGGTACGAGGTCTTCCGAGGCACGACCGATACCACCCTCGAATGGATCGATGTCACGGATGCCGACGCGAACACCTACACAGATGACAGCCTGCTCAACGGCATGACGTTCCACTACGCCATCTGTGCTGTCAACAAGGTCGGGAACGGCCCCTGGACCGAGGTCATGGAGGCCACACCACTGGCCCTGCCCGATGCCCCCGGGGACCTGGTGGCGGAACCAGGCGATGGCCAGGTAACGATCACTTGGACCCGCCCCCAACGCAACGGCGGAGCAGAGATTACCCAGTACAACATCCACAGGGGCACGTCGGAAGGTTCCCTTGCCCATCTGCACACCGTGGCGAAATTCACCTTCACGTACGCGGACTCGGAGGTGTTGGCTGGCACGACCTACCATTACGCCGTGGCCGCCGTCACAGCCGCTGGCGAGGGTCCAGCGAGCATCATGGCATCGGCCACCCCATATGGACCTCCAGGAGCGCCTCTGAACCTCAAGGTCACCGCTGGAGATGGCGAGGTGACCATCCGTTGGGAACCTCCCGAGGACGACAGGGCCTCACCTGTGATCGGCTACGTCATAATGCGGGGAGTCTCGGCGGTGGCGATGAGCGAGCTTGCCAAGCCGGGCGAGGTCAAATCCTATATCGACACCACAGTGGTCAACGGCCAGACCTACTACTATGCCGTCGCAGCCATAAACGGGGCCGGTCAAGGGGACTTGACCGAACCACTGTCCGTGTTCCTAAGGTCCGCCAACGTTCCTGGAATGGTGCAAACAATGGCAGCAGATGTCAAGGGCGCCAAGGTAACGCTCCAGTGGATAAAACCCCAGGACGACGGGGGCAGCCCCGTCACCGGCTACGTCATCCTCCGTGGCCTCAGCAAGGACAGTATCGAGCAGGTGGCCGAGGTCGGCCCCGGTGCCACCACCTGGTCCGAGGACGGCCTGGAGCGGGGCACCACGTACTTCTACTCCGTCGCCGCCAAGAACGACGTGGGCCAGGGCGAGCCCATCCTGGCCAGGGAGGTCAAGGTGCCGAAGAAGGCGGATGAGAGCCCGGGCTTCGAGGCATTCGCGGTCCTGGTCGCCTTGCTGGTCGTGTTACCAATTGCATGGAGGAAATGGCTCTGATGGAACGCTCCATCGCGGTAATCATCGTCCTATTGATGGTTCTGGGGCCCGTCTCGATGTGCCTAGACAATGGTCCCACGGTCAGACCAGACCAATCCTCCGCCTCAGAGCCACAACCTGGGCCAACACCCTCAGCATCCAATGACGGCACTCCTCTCGCAAACATCAAGGGCAGCTTCACCGAGAACCTCGGCCAGATGGACGAGGGCACGTTCTACTGCATCGGTGACCCATTGTCTGTCGTGTTCGGACCCGATTGGGTGAACTACATTCACAGGCCTGGACAAGCGAGGGAGGGGGTGCTTGTCCGGGTCGAGTTCCCCGGTGCGAACACCGCAGGACCCATCGGGTCGAAGCCCCTGCCCCAACCGACCAACATCCTCAAGGGCAACGACCCGGATGGGTGGGTCATCGGTGCCCTGAGCTACCAGGAGTTAAGATACCCGGACCTATGGGATGGGATAGACCTTGTCTACAGGTTCGAGGATGGGTTCCTCAAGTACGAGTTCATCGTAGCCCCTCTCGCCGACGCGTCCCAGATACGTCTCCGCTATTCAGGACATTCCGACCTGATAATCGATGCTACTGCCGGAGACTTGGTGATAAAGACCCCCATCATCGACATCGTCGACCTCGCACCAATCTCTCTCCAGGAGGGAATACTTGAGGTCGAGACCAGCTATCTCGTCGAAGGAGGGGAATTCGTCTCCTTCGAAATTGATGGTTACGATCCAAGCCTCCCCCTCATAATAGACCCGGGTCTCCTGTTCAGCACCTACGTGGGCGGCGACGGTGTCGAAGGTGGGACCCAGGTGCTCGTCGACGAGAAGGGCGACATCCTGGTATGCGGGCCCACCACGTCCACCGACTTCCCTACCACGCCCGGCGTGATCGCTCCGGACAACCAAGAAGACATGGACGGTTACATCCTGAAGTTGAAGGGCGACGGAACAACATTGATCTGGTCCACTTACATCGGTTCGGATGGAAGGGACAGTTGCACGGACATCAAGATTGCTGCGGATGGGAACCTACTCCTCACGGGTTTCTCCAATGGTACAGATTTCCCTACCACGTCTGACGCTCTCTATCGAGAGAATCAGGGTGAACAGGACGTCTTCGTCATGGAGATAAGCCCGGACGGAAGTAAGATCCACTGGAGCACCCTCATGGGAGGTTCGGCACCAGATGGTGGTTTCTGGCTCGAGGAGATGTCCAATGGGGATATCATGGTCACCGGTCCCACCTCAAGTGATGACTTTCCGGTCATTGCCGGTTGCTACGATACCACGTTCGGCGGAGAGCAGGACAACCATGTCTTTAGGATCAACCACAATGGCTCCAGGCTCCTTGCCTCTACCTATATTGGGGGTTATGGTTGGGACGAGGTTCAGTGGAGGGCAATGGTGGTCGATGACGAAGGAGATGTTTACATTGCCGGAGAAACCGACTCCCATGATTACCCTGTGACACCAGGCGCCTTCCAGACGATGAAAGGTCTGGCCGGCGACGGTGCTGTGACCAAGATTAACGGGAACCTGACCACCCTGGTCTACTCCACCTTCCTGGGTGGGAATGACTTCGACCGCATATCCGCAATAACCATTGATGACGAGGGCTGCGCTTACGTGACCGGGAGGACATGGTCGTCCACCTTCCCCACCACGAATGGCGCCTGGGACGAGACCTACCAATGGCCAGAGGACCAGATGGAGGGTTTCCTGGCAAAGCTGAGCGTGGACGGGTCCAATCTTGAATGGTGCACGTTCTTCGGTGGCGAGGGGAACGAGGAAATGTCCGACCTCCAGGTGGGCGACGACGGCCTCGTCTACTTCGTAACGGATACCAACTCCACCCGGCTGCCCACAACGGAGCACGCGTACGACCCCACCTTCAACGGAGCATGTGACATCTACATCGGCGTGTTCGACGGGGACAACCAGACCATCCGGTACGGCACCTATCTGGGTGGTAGCGATGACGAATTCTACCCGTTCATCGCCGAGGTGAAGGGTCGTATCGTAACCATTACAGGCGATTCCTATTCGGATGACTATCCCACGACTTCAGGAGCATACCAGACAAAGCACATGGGCGAGGGTGACAGGGTGGTGACCAGCCTCAGGGTCGAGCTTTCGGAGCCCGGACCATCGGGTCCCCCGATGAACCTGACGGTATCCCTCGACGCCTTCAACGTCTCCGTCGCGTGGGATCCTCCGATCGACACTGGTGGCTATCACCTCTGGGCTTATTACATCTACAGGAACACCACAGCCGAGAACATGACCCTCGTCAGTGAGGTGGCGAGGGACAGAACGCGCCTCGATGACGTACCTCCAGAGACCGGTATCACATACCAGTACACCATCGCCGCCATCGGTCCCCTGGGCGAATCACCCAGGAGCAACGCCGTCCCCATCCTCTACGTTACCCCGCCGGGACCGCCCTCGAACATCAGCACGGTGACCGGCGCCGGGACGGTCGTCCTCAACTGGACACCACCGCTCAAGACGGGCGGTCTTCCCATCCTCGGGTACCACGTCTTCCGAGGGCCCTCTCCTGACGCCCTCGAACTGGTGGTCACCCTGGGCGACGTGACGACCTTCGAGGACGACGACGTGGTGAACGGCGTCACATACCACTACGAGGTCTGCGCCTTCAACGAGATGGGTAGTAGCATCGGCTGCCCGACCGTATCGGTATATCCCGTAGGACCCCCAACAGTTCCCCTTTCCTTCAAGGCCATTCCCGGCGACGAGAGCGTGACGCTAAGCTGGCAGCCCCCGGAGAACGAGGGCGGCATCTCCCTGTGGGGGTACGCCATCCACCGGGGCCTCACCCCCGACAGCCTGCTGCCGCTGATCGACGTGGACAACCTACTGAACACCCTCGTCGACACCCGCCTGGAGAACGGCCTCGCTTACTACTACGCCGTCTCGGCCCACAATACCCGGGGTGCAAGTCCCCTCACTCCAGTGGTCAGCGTCGTCCCGATGGGTCCCCCCAGGGTCCCGGGCCTTCCACAGTACACGCTGGACCTGGGACTGGTGGAGCTCTCCTGGGAAGATCCCAAGGACGACGGTGGTTCCCGCATTACCAACTACACGATTTACCGCGGCATCTCGATGGCCCACATGACCCCCATCGGCCAGTCGAGTCCCTCATACACCATCTACAGGGACTTCGGCCCGCCCACAGGCAGGTACATCTACTACGCAATCTCCGCCAACAACTCCGTTGGGGAGGGCCCGCTCACCCCTGCCATAGAGGTGTGGCCCATCGACAACCCGGAGGGGCCCGGCGAGTTCACGGTCGAAGGTGGAAGGGACGCAATCACCCTCGCATGGAAGCGCCCGCTAAACGATGGCGGATCAGAGATCACGGGATACCGCATCTCCCGTAACATCTCCCGGGGGGACTACGATAGCATAGCGTCGGTGGACCGGCATACCCTGACGTACGTGGACACCGACCTCATCCCCGGCGTCACCTACCGCTACTACGTGTCTGTCGTCACCGTGCTAGGCTTCGGCACCAGCACCGAAGCCTGGGCGATCGCATACACGGTACCATCGTCACCATCCCAGGTCAGTTTCGGAAGGGACGGAGGTCCCGTCTCCATCTCGTGGTCGCCCCCGGACTTCGACGGCGGGAGGCCCGTCCTGACGTACTGCGTATATCGAGGGACGGACCCCGGCGCCATGGCCATGCTGGCCGAGGTGGAGACCCTCGCCTACACAGACGAGAGTGCGGTGGAGGGCGTGGACTACCACTACGCCGTGGCTGCCGTGAACGATGGAGGCGAGGGAACGTGGGCCGGCCCGACGCTAGTCCCAGGGGTTCCCCAGTTCCCGCCGGGACCCCCTCTGGGCCTGAGGGCCACCTCCGATGGCGACACCGTGACCCTCAGGTGGGACCCTCCGGCCCACGACGGCGGGAGCCCGGTCACGGGATACGCCATCCTCCGGGGGACCTCCGCGGGCAACATGCAGCAGGTGGCCCTGGTTGGGGACATTACCCGGTTCCATGACGAGGCCCTCCTCGTGGGCGAGACCTATCACTACGCCGTCCGGGCCATCAACGACGTGGGCATGGGGGACGTGTCGGGGAACGTCAGCGTGGAGGTGACCGGTGACGGTGTCATCGTGGCCGTCGACTCCCTCGCCCTCTGGCTGGCCATAGGCCTGGCGGCGCTCTTCCTCACAGTGGGTGCCGTCGCCGTCTCGGAGCCCTTCAAGTACAGCCTCCTCATCCTCCTCCTGCCCCTCTTCAGCAGGCTCCATAGGGAGGAGGTGCTGGACAACAAGACCCGCTTCGCCATCCTGGGCATCATCATGGAACGCCCCGGCATCCACTACTCGGCCCTCCGCCAGGAGTTCGGGCTGTCCAACGGTGGCGCCGCCCACCACCTGGACGTGCTGGAACGGGAGCACTTCATCCGGTCGGTCTCCGACGGACGCCTCAAGCGGTTCTACTCCTTGCACGCCAAGGTCCCAGAGGAACGTAGGAGAACGCCCGCCGAGATCCGTGAGGCCGTTATCGACATCGTATCAAAGAGGCCCGGCATCTCCCAGGGCGAGCTGGTGGAGGAACTTGGCATCGACAGGGATACCGTGGGCTATCACCTCAGGGCGCTGACCAAAGAGGACGCGGTCGACTCGAAGAAGATGGGCAGGTACACGGTCTACACGGTGAACGGAAGGAAATGATTCATCATAGGTCCCTGGCTCGAAGGATCCTTACACCTTCATAGCTCCCCAGGGTCAATAGGTGCCTGTCCCCCGTGACGATGACATCTGCTTTGCCTAGTAGAGCGGTCTCCAGGACCATATTGTCCGAAGGGTCATCAACTACCATCTCGACATCACCCACAGGGAACACTACTTCGGACATGATCATCAGATCTCCTAAATAACCCGAGATCAAATCCACGGGTTCATCGAACTTGCGAACCAGAACATCCTCGAGTTCATTGAGGATGTCCGGCGAGATGATGGCATGTAGCTCATAGGCTAAACAGCTGGCAAGGACCCGGCCCTCATTTCCGTCCCAGAAATATGCGGACACCAGGACGTTGGTGTCCATTACTATACGTGTCAGGTCTTCCGCTCCTTCCTGACCTCTTCGATGGCCTTTTGGACATCCTCTCGAGTGATGCCCTTCTCCTTAGCATGTTTCCGACCTGCAGCGAGCACTCTCTCGAACTCCTCCTTGGACGGCATTCGGACACGCTTCATGATGATGGTGTCATCATCGCCCAACAAGGCGAACACATCCCCTTCCTTAAGGTCGAGGAGTTCTCGAAGCGCTTTCGGTATCACTACTTGTCCCTTCGAGGACATCTTGGTCATTACCACTTCGCTCATATAATCTGTAAGAATATAGGGCCGTCTTACTTCTTTACCTTTCCCCTCCATCACCTCTCACGTTTCCCGGTCCGCCTCAGGGCCATGGAGGGGTGCCCTTATAACGATGGGATGGGGGGGTGGGTGTGAATGACCGCCTACCCGAGGATGGCCCTGTCGATCCTGGTCCGCATGGCCCCGCGTTCTCCTGGGGGTCGCCCCTTCCCAACGGTGATAACCACACCGAAATCCCTATCGGGCATGTGAGCAGGAGGAATGGACGAAGGTGAGAGGATGCGCCATCCGAAGTTAGCGATCGCCGTACCGTTGCTCGCACTCCTGGCCCTGGCCCTGGCCGCCGCCCCCGGGGCAGCCGAGGGAGAGGAGGACACCGTGCTGTTCCTGCACTGGGTGAACGATGAGGAACCCTCCCGTGACCTGGGTGGCCACAGCGTCCGCAACCTCATGGACACCACTACCGAGTTCGAGCCGGTGAACCGGTCCGTCACATCAGGCGCCAAGTGGGACGAGGACTGGTACCTCCACCCGCTCCTGGCCGAGGACCTGACCACCGAAAACGTCACGCTGGGCCTCTGGATGAACGCCTCCGGAGGCCAGAAGCGGGCCCAGATATCCGTGACCCTCCTGGACGTGGCCGACGCCGCCACCGACCCCTACGGCACCGTGGTGGCCGAGGAGAACTTCGGCAACACCCCGCTGTTCGCCACCCCACACTTCATGACCTTCGGCCTGGACTTCGACCCCTACACCTTCTCGGCGAACCACTCCATCCGGGTGCTCATCTCGATGACCCCCGGCACATCCACCTTCGTCACCATCATCTGGGACACGCCCACCGCCGACAGCCGCGTGACGGTGAGAACGGCTGACAGGCTGGCCATTCCCGACCTTGGCGTCAAGGACGCCGACGGCGAGCCCACCACCGGCCTGGACCCCCTGGCCGACGACAAGGGCGTAACCCTCTACGCCGTCACCACCGACCCCCTAGGCCTCTACGACGTGGCCCAGGTGCGGGCCACCCTCGAGGGCCCCGACGGCTCCACCATCATCGATAACGTCTCCATGGACAGACCGGACCTGCCCCGGGGCGCCTCCCCGGCCGAGTTCACCCTGGAGTGGGACTACGAGGACGCCGAGGCGGGCCGCTACACGCTGACAGTGTGGGCCGTGGACCTGTCCGGCGTCAGCCACCGGGACCACTTCGGCCACGGCACCTTCGGTCCCTACACGGTCACAGCCACCTCCCAGTTCTCCATCGGGGAGATCTTCGATGTCAACGTGCTGTGCCTCGACGGAGGCGACCGCCCCGTGGAGGGTGCCCTGGTCGCCGCAGGGCCCCGGGACGACCCGGTGGCCACCGACGAGGAGGGACGCGCCTCCCTGGAGGTCTTCGGCGGCACCGCCACCCTCACCGCCACCTGGCACGGTGTCCAGGTGGGCAGCCTCACCCTGGACGTGGACTCCGACGTGCCAGCCTCGGACCCCGCCGTCATCGAGTGCGCCATATTCGACGTGACCCTAGGGGCGGTCGACGGTCGTGGGGACCCCCTGGCGGACGCCACCGTGCAGGTCACCCCGCCCGCGGGCTGGGGCACCCCCGTGCTGGACCGCACCGACGCGGACGGCCAGGTCACCCTGGGCCTCATTCCTGGCGCCGACCACGCCATCCTCGTTCTCTGGAGGGGCTTCGGGGTCGCAGATTCGGTCTTCTCCCCCGAGGCTGACGGCGTGATCGACGTGCCCTGCGCCGTCCATTGGGTCACCTTCCACGTCACCGACGCCGACGGGGGCCCGCTACCCAGCGTGCAGCTGGCCGCCATGGACGAGGCCAACCTGGGAGTTGTGGGCTTCGGCACCACCGACGGCACGGGCGACCTGGCCCTCCGGCTGCCCGACACCACCTACCGCGTGGAGGTCTACTGGCGCAACACCATGGTACTTCGCGAGGACGGCCTCGTACTGGACGGTGAAGACCTGGAGAAGAGCCTTGCCTGCCGCGTCTACCAGGCCACCGTGAAGGTGGTCGACCGCAACGGCGCCTCCCTGTCCGACGTGCCCGTGGAGATCAGGGACGGTACGGGTGCGGTGGTGGGCACCGCCATCACCGACGCGAAGGGCCTCGTGGTCTTCCAGGTCGGTGAGGACGCCTACAATGCCACGGCCCACCTCAGGACCACGTACCGGTGGACCGCCATCGACATGGAGGAGCGGGCCGCCCTGGACGTGAACGGGTCGACGACACACACCTTGGAGTTCGACGAGTACCCGCCAGGCGTCACCGGGACCGTCCAGTTCTGGACCATCGTGGGCATCGTGCTGATGTTCCTGGTCATGATGTACCTGGTGTTGCTCATGAGGAGGGGCGAACCTCCCAGGGCACCCGTGAGGGAGGCCGAGGAGGATGCTGGAGAGCCCGACGATGACGCGGAGAACGGGTCCCCGGCGGGAATAGAGGTCGAGACCTACACCTCGGCGGACCTGATAAAAGAGGACTGAGGGAGGGCCGGCCGACCGCCCGCGAACATCCGAGATGCAGGGCCGAAGGCGTCGCCTGTGATGCCCGGTCATCCCAGGCCGATGGCCCTGTCCATCCCCTTCCTGATCGCCGCGGCGTTCTCCCGGGGGTCGCCCCCGCCGAGGATGCCCCCGATGACGGCGACGCAACCGACGCCCGTCGACATCACGTCGTCGATGTTCTCGGCGGTGATGCCCCCGATGGCGACCACGGGCAGGCTGACCCGGGCCACCACCTCGGCCAGGAGCTCGAGCCCCAGGGGCGCCACCGGTGTGTCCTTGGAGGGCGTCGCGTACACCGGGCCGATGGCCACGTAGTCCACCCCGAGGTCCACGGCGGCCAAGGACTGCTCCAGCGTGTGGGTCGAGATCCCGATGAACCGCTCGGGCCCCACCATCACCCGGGCCTCGGCGATGGGCATGTCCTCCTGCCCCAGATGCACGCCTGCCGCTCCCGCCCTCGCGCACAGGTCCGGCCTGTCGTTGATGATGAGGGGCACACCGGCAGCGTCGGTGATGACCTTGACCGCCGCTATCTTCTCGAGCAGGACCGGGTCGGGAGAGCCCTTGTCCCGCAGCTGGACGACGTCGACTCCCCCCTCTATCGCCTCGCGGACCCCCCCGGGTCCCGCCGTCAGCAGGTAGAGGGAGCCGTCGAACGGCACTACCCCTCACTCTCCAATCGATGGATGATCTCCTGGGCCACCTTCTTCCCGGAAAGGAGCATGCCGCCGAAGACGGGCCCCATCCTGGGCGAGCCGTACACGGCGTTGGCGCCCATGCCCACCACGTAGATGCCCGGGTAGACCTCGCGGGAGTTCTCCATCACCAGCCTCTCGCCGGCGACGGCGTCCATGGGCTCCTCCCACTGGACGTCCCCGTCCTTGGTGTTGAGGACCTTGCCCTTCTTCTTGACCAGGGTGTGGAGCACCTCCAGGGGGTGCCCGGTGGCCTCGATGGTGTACTTGGCCCTGATGGTCAGGGGGTCCACGTGGAGCCCCGTGGTGTCGACGGGGGTCCAGTTGATGACGAAACCGCACACGCGGTCGTCGATGATCATGGTGTCGTCCACCGATATGACGTTGAACAGCTTGGCCCCCGCCGAGATGGACGCAGCCGTTATCTTGGATATGCACTCGACGGCGTCTGCAACGTGGTAGTTGTCCGAGTACTTGCTGTGCCGGACGCCGAACTCGTCCATGACGTCCAGGGCCGAGTCCTGGACCACGATGGTGTTGAAGAACATCCCGCCGCCCCACATGCCTCCGCCCGGGGACAGCTTGCGCTCGAAGATGACGACCCGGTAGCCCGCCTTGGCCAGGTAGTAGGCCGCCGTCATACCGGCGGGCCCCGCGCCGGCGATGGCCACGTCCACGTCCGTGGCGGCCATCAATTCCTTCATGTAGGTCTCGATGATCGCCTTCGAGATCACGACCTCGTCCAGTTCCCTCTTCATGTTCTCTCCTCCCGGTTACGGGCCACGGAAAGGGCCTTCTCCGAGATAAGCGCTTTGCCAGAGGGCGCTCGACGGTCCCTCCGGGGCAGAATGAATAAAAGTTAATATCCTCACATCCCCCTAGAATCCCACGGAGGAACGAACATGGCAGAGGCTGGAGAGGTATACCACTGCGAGATATGTGGCAACAAGGTCAAGGTCCTGGAGGGGGGCAAGGGCACGCTGGTCTGCTGCGGCGAGCCTATGGTCCTGGTGGCGGGATAGGTAGGGTCATTACGGGTCGCGGACAGGCCATCTAGAGCCGACACGCCCGCGACCCCGAACGGCAGCTTGCCGCATATCTGGTAAAGCGTTATATCCCCAATACCGTCATGATGGTCGGGGAGGAAAGGCGAAGTGGCAAAGGGAGAGGACAAGCCTGAAAAGTCATGGGCCATATCCCTCGGCGCTGGCCAGATCGAGGGGGACCGCTGGTACCACCTCCTCTTCAAGGGCCTCTTCCCCCTCGGGGTGTACCTGCTCTCCTACACCCTCATCAGGATATTCTACGGCGCCGACATGGTTGGGAGGTGGGTCGAGCTGACCCTCATGTTCATCGTGCCCCCCTTCGGCACCGCGACCATAGTCCCATGGGGGATGAGCGATGGGTTCGGGGGCCTCACCATGGCCCTCACCGTGTCCATGGTGGACTTCATCATCGCGATGTGGATAGTCTGGTGGTTCGTCCTCCTCAAGAAGATCCCCTACGCGGGGAAGATCTTCATATGGACGGAGAAGAAGGCTGGAGAGAAGATCGAGGCCAACCCCAAATGGAAGCGGGGCACGTGGTGGATCATCTACTTCACCCTGCTGGTCCCCTTCCAGGGTTCGGGCGGCATGAACATGTCCATCGTCGGCAAGCTGATAGGCCTTCGGGCCGACACCGTCGTCTCGGCCGTGGTCGCAGGCTCCTTCACCATCGCCATCTTCACAGCGTTCATGACATCTGTGGGCGTCAAGCTCTATCACCAGGACCCTGCCCTGCTCATCATATTCATCATGATGACCATCCAGGCCTTGTGCTTCCTGGTCTTCATCCAAAGACGTCTCAAGGTACGCAAGTGGGAGGCTGACCTGGGCCTTGCCCCGGGAGAGGCTCCCGAATAGGTCAAAATCGATACCAACCTCCTTATATTCGGGCACACAACATCGTACCTCGAGAGCAGGGGCTTCAAATGACCGATGCGGAGTGGACGAGATGCTAGAGGCCAAGATCGCCTTCGAGGCGCCAGATATCTGGAAGCGGGAGATAATCGACAGGTACGACGCGCGGATAAACGTGCTCGACTGGCTCTCGGACGACGAGGTCTGCTGCAAGATATTCGTCGAGATCGTGGTGAGGCCAGACGGGTCCGAGAAGGTGCTGGAGGAGCTCCGGACGAACCCCGCGATACACGAGGAGGACCTGGAGCTGGTCGGCCCGGGACGCATCAAGGGGGCCATCACCACCGACGAGTGCCTCGGTTGCTGCTCGGCGGTCGAAACCGGTGTCTTCCAGATAAGCGGCGTCATGGAAAGTGACGGACGGATAGTCCAGACCGTGGTCGCCGGGGACAGGGAGACCATCGAGAGGATGGTGTCCAACATGGAGGACCACGGCCACAACATCACGCTGGTCAAGCTGGCCACCCTGGAGGTGGAGGACGTGCTCACCCCCCGGCAGGAGGATATCCTATGGTACGCGCTGGACAAGGGCTACTTCGACGACCCGAAGGGCATCACCCTGGTGGAGGTGGCCGAGGAGTTCGACGTGTCCGTCTCCACGGCATCGGAGATGATCCGGAAGTCCCAGCGGAAGGTCGTGGGCGAGTTCTTCAAGGCCCGGGCGTGAGGCCACGATCAACCCGTAGGTCACCGATCCCGAATAGGGACCAAAGGTAAATAGTTGCCACTTCATGAGTTTGACAGCACCGGAGCGAGAAGGAGGGGCAAGCATACCCACGAACGAGTGCTATGAGGGCTACCATGGCCCTGACGAGGCGGAGGATGGCGTCTGTCCCTTCTGCAACAGGCCCATGAGGACGGAGGCCGAGGCACCGGAACGATGCGCCATGTGCGGGATGGAGGTCAACCATCCAGAAGAGGCCGCCTCGCTCCAGGGGAGCGATGGTCAGACCCTTCACTTCTGCTGCATCTGGTGCATGCGGGTGTACCAGCGCGAGATGTCCCGCGACGCCCACGCGTACATCGAGGAGGCCAGCAGGATGGCCATGGCGAGACGTGATGGGAAGGGATAGGTCGCCACCCCCGACCAGGTGGACATCCATCCCGGCCCCTCGGGCCGACCGACCTCCCCATGAGGTGAGTCAGGAATGGTGGAGACCAACGCGGTCATTACCTGTCCCCACTGCGGGGGTTCCTACGGGGTGGAGATGCCCACCGACAGGTGCCAGGTGGTCCTCGTCTGTCAAGTGTGCGGCGAGAGGATTACACCCATGGAGGGCGACTGCTGCGTGTTCTGCTCGTATGCCGACAAGCCCTGCCCGCCGCTCCAGTGAGGCGGTCCGCCCTCGGCCTAGCAGCAACCGCCGCCGCGGTACCGGTGGCCACCCCCGTCGTGGTAGGGGCAGTCCTCCTCGTAATGCTCCTCGCACTCCTCGGTACGGTCGGCCCCACCCTCGTGGCAATCCTCGAGATGGTCGCCGTCGTACCCGGGGCAGTCCTCGTAGGCGTCCCCGTGGCTCCCCATCATACCGCCGTGATGGAAGCCCATCCAATCCTGACCATCTGTGACGACGAGGGCGCCCGTGGCACCGCCACCGACCAGGAGGATGGAGGCTAGGATTATAGCGCTAGCGATTTCCATGTGATCGGCGAACAGATGGCCCCTCGATTGATAAACATGGTGCCGGATTGGACGCAAGGGAGGGCGGCCACCTCACACGAGGACGGTGACCCAGACGGTGACCGAGGCCGTGTTGCCAGCTGCGTCCGACACCGTCAGGGTGACCATGTACAGGCCGGGAAACTCGAAGGTGAACAGCGCCGTCTCACCGGAGAAGGCCACGGGGGTGCCCATGTGATCGAGGGACCACTGCCAGGACACGACACCCACATCGTCGGTGGAGGCCGAGCCGTCCAGGGTCAGGGTCTCGCCGGCGGCCACGGTAACGTCCTTCCCCGCGATGGCCACCGGAGCGATATCGTCGGACGCGGTGGGGTCCGCGGGTGCGGAGAAGGAGATGACGAGGACGATGGCTATCGCCGCCAATGACAGCGAGAGGGGTGCGAGGTCTCGGGCCATGGATTCGTACATCTGGACACCTGGGTAGCCCCCTGATGGCCAGTTCCCTATTAAACCTAACGATAATGGTCGGCCGAACGGTGAACAGCGGGCCACTCGTCGACGCCCGCTCGCTCACTCCGCCCTCACACCGTCTTGACCTCGATCGACTTGCTCAGCTCGCTCTGGCCTGTGTCCGACATCGATGTCACGGCATAGTTGTAGGTCGTCCCCTGCTCGATCTCCGCGTCCTCGTAGTCGAGGACGTTGGCCAGGTCCGCGACCTCCTTCATCTCCGTTCCCGGTGCCCACCTGTAGACCTTGTACCTGCCGACGGCGCCCTCATCGGTACCCAGCGGCTCCCTCCAGTTGAGGTAGCACTTGGATTCCTCGTAGTAGCCGTTGAGGTATATCGGCCGGCCGGGGGAGTCGCCCGTTGCCACGCCCGCGGGCGTGGCCGGGGGGATCGTTACGGTACCCACCGCGGGCGGCGTCGCGGCCTTGGGGGGCGTGGTACCTCCGACATCGGCTGGCGGCGGGGTGTAGGTGGTCACCGCTGGCGTGGTTCCCTTCGCCTTGGGCTGGTCCACGGTGGCCGGGGGGTACGAGGATGGGCTGCCCGCGCCCTTGTCCGCCTTCGCGGGCCTGTCACCGCCGCCGCGCCTCATGGAGACGAAGGCGACGGCGATCAGGGCGACGATGAAGATGACCACGACGATGGGGATGAGCAGGTCCCAGATCGACTCCTGGGTCTTGATGGCCACCTCGTAGTTCAGCGCGTCAGCCGTGGGGTGGAGCCCGTAAGAGTCGGTGCAGTTGATGGTGAAGTAGAAGGGATACACCTGGCCTGGCTGGGTCGAGCCGCTGCACTTCATCGGGACCTCTAATGTGACCGTCTCACCCGGGGCGATGTCGCCCAGGTAGAGAGGCAACGCCTGGGGCTCGGGGGTGGCGACCGCTGCCACCACGCCGGCGGCCCTCCCCGTCTCGGGGTGGACGTTGGGAGGCACCGACATCAGCACGCCCCACGCGGTGTCGTCGCCCACGTTGGTGACCTTCAGCTTCAGGGTGAAGTCGTCCCCTGACCTGACCTCCGCGGGCTCCACGTCGGATATCTCCAGCCTCGGGCCGATACCCCGCAATGTGATGCGGGCTTCCAGGTTCGTCTCGAAGGCGGAGCCGGTGTCGGCGTTGATGCCCGTCATCATCACCGGGACGTTGTACACGCCGGGGGACGTCCCCGGACTGATGGTCAGGTGCGCCGTCACGTAGTAGCCCCGGTTGGCCCTCATGGTGTCGGACATCCTGATGTCCTCGGAGGCGGTGGCGTCAGGGTCGACGGGGTTGAGGAAGGGCGAGGCCTCGGTGTTGGTCTCCACCCGGAGGATGACGTTGTCGTAGTCGACATTGCCGAAGTTGTCCACGTAGAGGGTCACCCAGTTGTCCATGAGCTGTCCACCCAGCTCGAGGACGGAGCTGCTGTCCACCCTCACCTCCGCCGTATCGTCGACGACCGTCAGCATCGCGAAGGTGCCCTTCACGCTGCTGTAGTCGGGGTTGAGGTAGATGTTGGATGTGTCGACCTGGACGACGGGATAGTACCCCCGCGAGCCGGAGGTCCAGTAGGTGGTCACCCTCCCGTGGGAATCCTGGACGGGGTCGAAGAAGAACCCGGAGAAGTCCATGAGCACCTTGTGCTTGCCCTCGGGTATGTAGGCGTCCAGGATCACGTCGATGTCCACCGACACGGACTTCCCCATCCTGAGGTCCCCGATGTCCACCTCGGAGTAGCTGACGGTGCCGGAACCCTCGTAGTGGTCCGCGGCGGTGAAGATGAAGGCGTCACTGATGTCGTCGATCCAGACCTTCACCTCATAGAGGTCCACGTTCCCGCTGTTGGAGAAGGTCACGTTCATGGTGTACTCCGTCGTGCCCTGGTCCACGGACGATGCCTGGAAGGCTGCTGTCAACATGGGCAGGGGGTTCACGTTGAACTCGATGTCCCCCTCCTCGGCGCACTGGACGCCATCGGAGTTCTCGTACTCCAGCCTGTAGCCGCCCAGGTAGGGTCCCGGCGGCAGGCCCTGCTCCACCGAGATGGAGAAGGTGGGGTACCAGTCGTAGTACCAGCTCCCCTCGCGGAAGGCGGAGACGGTGTCGCCGGTGGTGCCGAACCATGAGAAGCCCGGGGGCGCGGTGACGTAGATGCGAGAATCGGTCAGCGTGGCATACACGTCGATGTGGATGTCTATCGACCGATGCTTGTCCCCGGGATAGAGGCCGAAGACGTCGGACACCTCGGCCCGGGGCGAGATGTCGAAGTGGATGTACCCCACGTGGGACGACCGCGTCCCGGTGTCGAGCCTGAAGTCCATGACCACGGTGAGGTTGTACACCATGGGTTTGGCGTTGGCGCGCACGTCGAACTGGAAGGTGGAGAACGAGTAGTAGCTCACCTCGTAGATGGTGGCGTTGGCCTCGACCTCCCGGACGTCCCAGTTGGCGATGGGCGACGTCGTCTGGTAACCGTTCTCGTCCCGGACGGTGTTGTCGATGGACAGGTTGCAGTTGCGGATCGGGTCGTCGTCATCCGAGGAATCGTCGTCGCCGTTCCGCATCCGGATGAAGAACTGGACGTCCTCGTCCCCCACGTAGATGGACTGGTAGTCCAGGCTCTCGTAGTAGATGTACACGTCCAGGTCGTCAGGACCGCTCTCTATACTGGCACTGCCTGTGAACGCTACGAACGCCAGTGCGACCAGCACCAGCAGCGCGGCTATCGACAGCGTGGACACATTAGAAGGCTTTCTACCCCACATCTTTTTTATCCCCCCATAGGAATGGTGGTGCTGGCTGTATGGGTCATTCTCATACTTTAAGATTTTCCAATCTAATAAAAAAGGGAGAATGTATTGGCCATATAAAGACACTACCAGAGGGATATAGGGAATTACGGCGATTCATCGGCGCTGTTATTCTCAAGTTCCTCGAGGAACCGGGCGGCCTCCTCGCCCCGTCCGGCGCTCTCGTAGTTTGCCACGATCTGGTCCCTTACCTTCGTGTAGCAGTCCCCGCAGAAGGCAACGTCGTCCCCCGCCAGCTGCTCCCTCGCGACGTGGTCGGCGAAGGACCTGTCGGCGAACAGCAGGTGGGACCCCGGTATCTCCGTCCCGTGCTCCCGGACGCAGGCGGTGTGCGTCAGCCTGCGGCACAGGAGGCACATGATGGTGGCCTGGCCCTCCTGGATGGCCCCCTGGGTAGGGTACTTCCTCCGCTTGTCGCCGTAGACGGTCTTGAAGGCTATCTTCTCGCCGCAGAAGGTGCAGGAGGCCATGGCACCATCCCTCAGTCGTCCTCCAGCTTCAGGCGGTACCGCTCGTCATAATCCCTCACCACGTCCTCCAGCTGCCGTTGCCTGTCGTTGTCCCGGGTCAGCAGGAAGAAGGTCTCCCGCCGG
Organism: uncultured Thermoplasmata archaeon; assembly: GCA_965369625.1. Lineage (GTDB taxonomy): Archaea > Thermoplasmatota > DTKX01 > DTKX01. The sequence continues at coordinate 19,964 of CBDUQW010000038.1, forward strand.
TCGGATATCGACAGGACGGGCCGGCCGCGGGTGACCCACTCCTTCAGCTTCTGCTGCACCTCTGTGAGGGAGCTGTACCGCGCCTTGCGCGGCAGGTGATGGAACAGCACAAGCACCGACCCGTCGTCCATCTCCTGGTAGAGGTGGCGCACCTCGTCGTAACGGAGGAACTTCTCGCCCTGCCTTCCATGGTCGGGGGACCAGACCCCCTCGTCTGGGTCGATGAGGATGAGGGCCGAGCCCAGCTCCTCACCAGGCACCTCGAGGAAGTACTGCATCCGCACCTCGTCCTGGAAGCGGGTGCGGTGGATGGCGTAGCGGTACCGGTTGAAGCCGGGCAGGTGGAAGATGCCCTCGGTCTCGTAGATGCTGCGCTTGCCGTCGCGGTAGCAGGTCTCCAGGTAGTCGCGCAGAAGCGTGTTGTCGCGGCCCGCGACGGCCCTCTCCATGTCCGTCTTGAGGACGTACTCGGAATCTGTGTCCCGGGTGAGCATGGGGATGTAGGTGAACCTCTCGAGATCGGTCCCGCGGAGGATCTCCAGGACCAGGTCGAACATGAACAGGTCGCGGACGTCGCCGAAGTACTGGTGCTTCACCGTGGATTTGTAGAGTGAGCGTGGTATATAATGTGGTCGGGGGGGAGTGCCCAGCGGAGCGCAATATGTTGGTTCCTTCCAAACAAATTTTATAGGAGGACATCCAATTCAAACAGGACTGGCTCGTTGCCAGGGAAGGGGATAGGAATATGTTTTGGGCATGCCGGTGGACCGACTGGGTCATCCTCCGGGGCCTCAGCAGGGACGGCCTCGAGCAGATAGCCGAGGTCGGACCCACCATAACCACCTGGTCCGAGGACGGCCTGGAGCGGGGCACCACGTACTACTACAGCGTCGCCGCCAGGAACGACGTGGGCGAGGGCGAGCCCATCCTGGCCCGGGAGGTCAAGGTGCCGAAGGAGAAGGATGAGTCGCCGGGGTTCGAGGTGGTTGCGGTCCTTGCTACCCTACTGATAATCGTCCCCATCATCATGAGGAGGGAGGAAAGATGAGACGGTCCATCGCGTTGCTCGTCGTGCTCCTGATGGTATTCGGTCCTTTCGCCCAAGGGGTGGATCTGGGGCCGAAGGTGAGCATCGAACCGGTTGAGGTAAACGACGTCGAACCTCCAGCATCCATCGTGCAACCAGATGCCCGGGAGCTCCTCTCGAACATCGACGGATTCTTCACCGAGAACCTGGGGCAGAAGGGCGAAGGGGCTGGGAAGTTCTACTGCGAGGGCTCGCCCCTCTCGGTCGCCTTCGATGCGGATTGGGTCGCGTATGATTACCGTCCGGAAGGGAGGGACCGAGGTGTCATGTTCAGGGTCGAGTTCGAGGGCGCGAACCCAGTGAAGCCCGTAGGTACCGGCCCGATGGAATACAAGAGCAATTTTTTCCTCGGAAATGATTCGAACAATTGGATCTCAGGAGCAGACAGCTTCAGGGAGGTTCTCTACTCTGGTCTTTATGAAGATATTGATCTGAGATTCTATTTTCAGGAGGACCGTCTGAAGTACGACTTCCTTGTTGGGCCTTGGGCGATTCCATCGGTAATCCATCTCGTTTATAATGGTGTTGAGGGTCTTGCGATAGATGATATCAGCGGCGATTTGCTCATTAGGACCGCTGTAGGAACGGTACGGGACGAGGCTCCGAGGGCCTTCCAGGAAGGACCGGAAGGATTTTGGGAGGTTCCTAGCAACTTCAGATTGGTAGATAGCAGGACAGTGGTGATAGAGCTCGGAGACTACGAGCGTGCCCTCCCTCTCGTTATCGACCCGGGCCTGCTGTTCAGCACCTACTTGGGAGGCACCGCTGATGATGCATGGGCGGGTACATCCATGCTTGTGGATGATGATGGGAACGTCTACGTCTCCGGGCATACGAGGTCCTCGAACTTCCCAGTGACCTTTGGTTCGTACGACACCACCTATGATTCCCCCGATGGCTTCGTCACTAAGCTTCGGAATGATGGGAAGACCCTCATGTTCTCCACATTCATCGGAAGCACTGGTTATGATTTCGGTGGGCCATTGGTGCTTGACTCCTCCGGGAATATCTATGTAGGAGGAGGGACGGATTCTGACGCTTTCCCGACCACCCCCGGTGCTTTCGAAAGAACCTACCATGGTGGTGGTTTCGATGCCTTCGTCATGAAGTTGAACCATAACGGCTCGACCCTTCTCCGCAGTACCTACTTCGGTGGAAATGGTCGAGAGGGCTTTCGAAGTATACACATGGATTCAGAAGGTTCTCTCCTATTGTACTCTGGTACCGAGTCCAGCGACCTTCCAACGGTGGCAGGATGTTACGATACCACTCACAACGGTGGCTGGGATGGTGTTATAGTAAAGATGGACGCGAACCTTTCTCAGCTTCTAGCTCTCACCTACTTGGGAGGTTCTGGAAATGACGATGTCGGATACATGGTAGTCGATGATGATGGTTGCCCATATGTGATGGGATACACGAAATCCAACGACTTCCCGACATCCTCTAATGCGTATCAAGATACATTGGATGGGGTTTACGACACCTTCATCACCAAGCTCGACAACGATCTGACGAAGCTGGAATATTCAACATATCTCGGCGGTGACGAGGGGGAGATCCCTAGTGGCATCGACCTGGACGATAACGGTCGCGTCTTCATCACAGGTGTGACCAGCTCCACCGACTTCCCCCTGAAGAACGCATACGACAATGAAATCGAAGGTTCTGGTGATGCCTTTGTAACGGTCCTATCCGCCTCCGGAGATAGATTGGAATACTCAACTTACCTTGGAGGCTCCGGTGGGGACGGGGGTCGGTGTATTACCCCCGAAGGAGACGACATCATCCTGGTCGGGATTTCTACAAGCTCGTCAGACCTGCCAGCGGTTGAGAGTCATCATAACGGCAGTTCTGACTGGTATGTCTGCCGTTTGAACATCTCGTCCAATGCCCTGTTGGCGGGAGACTACATCGGAGGTAGCGACAGCGATGGACCCATGGGCGTTGTCTCTGGAGAATCGAACATCACTTTCATAGGAAGTTCCATCTCCACCGATTTCCCAACTACACCAGGTGCGTACGACCGGACACACGGTGGTCAATATGACATCATCGTCCTACGGTTAACGCTCAAGGATTTGAACGGAACCCTTCCATCAGCACCTCTCAAGGTCTCCGCTGAGGCAGGAGATGCCAGCGTGAGTATCGAGTGGGACCCTCCCGAGGACACGGGTGGATTAGCGATACGCGGTTACAGGGTGCTCGTCGGTGATAGCGAGACTAATCTCGAGATTATAGCATTGACGGACCCGGATAAGCATGAGTTCACTCATCAGAACCTACTAAACGGAAGGACCTACTATTACGGGGTGCGGGCCTTCAACTGGATAGGCGTGGGAAACCTCAGCGCCATCGTGAACGCCACACCTCTAGGCGTCCCATCCGCCGTGATGAACCTGAAGGCCATCCCGGGCTGTTCAACCGTGCAGCTACGATGGGAACCTCCCGAGAGCGATGGCGGCACACCATTGCTCGGCTATCACGTGCACAGGGGCCTTTCGGTGGATGGCATTCGAGCGCTCGAATCCCTCGACAACGTGACTGAATACACCGATGAAGGCCTGGTCAACGGCCAGGCCTACTTCTACAAGGTGTTCGCATTCAACGGCCTTGGCAACGCGACCTTATGCACACCGGTGGGTGCCAACCCGGCTGGCCTGCCGTCGGAACCCCTCGGACTGACTGTGATCCCGAGTGAGAACCAGCTCACATTGGAATGGGACCCCCCCCGAGAAAAGGGTGCGGAGGACCTGTTCGGCTACATCATCCACCGGGGTCTCTCGGAGACCTCGCTGAACAAGGTCGCTACGGTCGAGCACTTCGTTAGAACATACATTGACAACGACCTATCGAACGGTGTCCTTTACTACTACTCGGTGCAGGCTACGAACAGGATCGGCGAGGGACCGATGTGCCCCCCGGTCGCGGCCATGCCCGTGGGCAGACCCGGGGCTCCCTGGGACCTCTCCTGGCTGGGAGGGGATGGAACTGTCACCATCACCTGGTCACCTCCCGAGTTCGACGGAGGTGCTCCCATCACAGGGTATCACGTCTTCCGTGGGACGACCAGGGACCAGCTGGAGTACCTGGATATAACGGATGGAGATGCGCCATCGTTCACAGACACAGGGATAATGAACGGTCAGACGTTCTACTATGCCGTCTGTGCGGTGAACAATGTTGGCGATGGCCCGAAGACCCAGGCCATCCCGGCCACCCCCCTCGCCCTGCCCGATGCCCCCGGGAGCTTGGTGGCGGAACCAGGCAATGGCCAGGTAACGATCACTTGGACCCGCCCCCAACGCGACGGCGGAGCAGAGATCACCCAGTACAACATCTACCGGGGAACATCGGCAGGTTCCCTCCAACATGTCCATACCATGGCCAAGTCCAGGTTCACCTACGAGGACGAGGATGTCCTGGTGGGCATCATCACCTACCACTACGCCGTCGCGGCCGTCACGGCAGCCGGGGAAGGCCCGCAGAGCATCGTTGCCTCCGCCACCCCCTACGGTCCCCCCGGCATCCCCACGGACCTGGTCGCCACCCCCGGCGACGGCGAGGTCCGCCTCACATGGTCCGCACCAGAGGAAGACGGCGCCAACACCATCATCGGCTACGTCGTCATGCGCGGCGACACTCCCGTAAGCATCCGCGAGCTAGCCCAGCTTGCCGATGTCACCTCCTACCTGGACACCTCGGTCACCAACGGCATAACCTACCAATACGCCGTTGCCGCTATCAACGAGGCAGGCCCCGGCGACAATACTGACACGGTCTCCGCCACGCCCCTCAGGCTCGACACGGAGCCCGGAAGGGTCCTAGGCCTGGTCGGCGAGACCAACAGCGCCAAGGTGACCCTCCAGTGGTCCGCCCCCACAGACGACGGTGGCAGCCCCGTAACGGGCTACGTGGTCATGCGGGGCGAGTCCCGGGGCGACCTCCAGGTCGTGGCCACCCTGGGCGTGGTGACCTCCTGGACGGACGAGGATGCACAGCGCGGGAGGACCTACTATTACGTCGTGTGCGCTGTGAACGACGTGGGGCAGGGCGAGCCCTGCGCCACCTTCGAGGTGGAGGTGCCCAAGAAGGCTGAGGAGTCGCCCGGGTTCGAGACACTAATAGTGATATCGTGCCTACTTATCCTTGTACCTATCTTCAAGAAGAGAAGAGGTTGACATTCCGGTAGACCCGGACTCCTCACAGCCCCCAGTCCGTGGCGGGCACCCTCCCACGCCCCAGACGTCCTTTGGCACCTCGAGGAAGTACTGCATCCGCACCTCGTCCTGGAAGCGGGTGCGGTGGATGGCGTAGCGGTACCGGTTGAAGCCGGGCAGGTGGAAGATGCCCTCGGTCTCGTAGATGCTGCGCTTGCCGTCGCGGTAGCAGGTCTCCAGGTAGTCGCGCAGAAGCGTGTTGTCGCGGCCCGCGACGGCCCTCTCCATGTCCGTCTTGAGGACGTACTCGGAATCTGTGTCCCGGGTGAGCATGGGGATGTAGGTGAACCTCTCGAGATCGGTCCCGCGGAGGATCTCCAGGACCAGGTCGAACATGAACAGGTCGCGGACGTCGCCGAAGTACTGGTGCTTCACCGCACGTTCATAGGGTGAGGGGAACATTTAACGGGTATGTCGAGGGCGACAACGAGAACTGTCAATGAGGGCTCGGGGCCGAGGAGGTTATTCTCGGGGCCCTGGACCGCTTCTATGCCAAGATAGATGATTGGCTGCAGGACACCCACCGTTGGTCCAGCTGAGACCTATCCTTAAAGACCAACTTAGACGGTCCGGAAAAATGATCATCCCAAGATGGGCACCCCGCCATCAATCCAGGCACCATTGGGCAACTCGTGGACGGGTCCGACTACCATTCGCCGGGAACCTTCATCCATTTCGCCCCACGACCGACCCCAGTCGACCTGATCCTACCCTCATCCCTTAGCTGTCGGAGCACGTGCCGGACCATGTCCCGGCTTATGCCCGGGCACTCCCTCTCGATATCCGAGATCGCGAAGAGCCCCGTTCTACGGCCGACAGCCAGTTTGATCTGTTCGGTCTTGGACCCGTATCCTGTGGTCACGGTCCCAACACGGGCCTCGAACTCCCTGTAGGCCCGGATAAGAACCCCCCAGAAGTATGTCATCCATGGTATGATGTCGTGGTCGCTGCTGTGCCACATCTTCGAGGAGGTCTCAAGGGTCTCGTAGTAGCTCTCCTTGGTCTCCTCGAAGATCCTCTCGAGGCTGATGTATCGTCCAACGACATAGCCTGATCGATAGAGGAGAAGCAGGGTCAATAGCCTAGCGAGCCTTCCGTTTCCATTGTCGAATGGATGGATGCAGAGGAAGTCAAAGACAGCAAGTGGAACGGTGATCAACGGGTCCTCACCATCGCGAACGAGAGCGTCGAACCCAGCGACCATGAGGGCTATGGCCTCCGGTGTCTCCTTGGCGGGAGTTGGTCGGAACCTTATCCGCTCCTTCCCATTGGGGGATCTCTCGATAATGTAGTTATCCATCCCCTTCCAGCTTCCCCCATTCTCTGGTAGGTACCTGAACACCAGACGGTGTAAATGCTGGATCGTGTCCTGGGTGAACTCGAGGGTTCCCCAGTGTTCATGGACGAAGGCCAGAGCGTCCCTGTAACCAGCTATCTCCTGTTCCGTTTTTCCCTTGGGTCTTGAGGACCGAAGGACCATGCCCTCTATACGAAGGCGATCCGCCAAAATTCCCTCCAGGCGATTGGACGATTCTATCGATTCGATGGTGGCCAGGGTCCGAAGGGTCTCCAGCGCTTCAGGGGATTGGTGGGTGTACGTGTCCTGCTTGCCCTTGTACTCCCCTATTACCCTTAGGCTCGCCACATGTTCGGGCCCCAGGGTTAAGCTACGCACGAATCCTGGATCCAACGACTTCATTGACATTCCGTCCAAATGGGGTAATCACCCCAATAAATAGGGTAATAACTATATAATAGTTACCCGATTAATATCCCCCACAATCAGAACCCCCCGATCGGGAGCGTACCTGGTGACCCGGACCACGCCTGTGGCAGGTGGCACGTCCACCTTGTCTTCGGCACTGTTGCCACAGACGACGACATCACCTAGGTGGACGACCTGATGTCCTCGGGCCTGACCATCCAAGAGACGGACATGTACCTCGAGTGCCCCGTCATCGGCAAGTGGGCAGAACAATCGGGGAGCGAGGGATTGCTCCCCGATACCCTTTCTTTATTTCTGAGACAATACGGAGCGAGTGACACGCACAAAGCTTATCACTCGCCCGTTCGCTCCAACATCCCATGAACAAGGGACCCTCGACCTTCGAGTTCGACCTAGACGAGGGCTACCTGGAATGGATACCAAGCTTCGCCGACTATCCTATGGGCGAGGACATAATCATCGACCGCGCCTACGGCCACGAGGCCCTCCCGGACGGATTGGAGGGCCGAGGCGTGTACTTGGGGGGCAGGAACACCTCGGCCGACCTGTTCATGTACCTCAAGCGAAGGCTCGAAGGCCTGATACCCGACACGGACTACCGGGTGACCATCGAGGTGGAGTTCGCTTCGAAGTACCAAGAAGGTCTGATTGGCATCGGCGGTAGCCCTGGCGAGTCCGTGCACCTCAAGGTGGGTGCCAGCACAGAGATGCCTGAACGGGTGCAGGACGGCCAAGGGATGTGGCGGATGAACGTGGACAAGGGCAACCAGGCCTCGGGCGGCAGGGACGCAGTCACCGTCGGCAACATAGCCAAGCCCGAGGATGGCACCGAGGACCACGTCCTCCTGCGCCGCGACAACACGGAAAGGCCCATCTACGTCCGGACGGACGCCGAGGGAGGACTTTGGGTCCTCGTGGGGACCGACTCGGGGTTCGAGGGGGTCACCCGCATATACTACACCCGTGTGGTCGTGACCGTGGTCCCGTTGGCCGGATGAACCGGTAAGGCGGCTCACAGTCCCCCGAAGATCATCTTCGCGAAGTTGAGGTCCTTCATAGAGATGTTGCGGTGCTTGATGGTCAGAAGGTCCATCAGGCCCAGGGTCTGGTGATGGACCAGCCTCTTGGCCTGGGGCATGTCCATCTCGGCGTACATGTCGTTGGGGAGGGACGAGGGGTTCACCTGGTAGTCCACGCCCTCGGTGGAGATGTGGAACACGTAGGTCGCGTCGTTCCTCACCTTGAGCACGATGCTGCGGCCGTCGTACCTCCTCAGGGCGTCCGAGATGCGCGGGTCCGAACCGGACATGCTGTTGACCCGCGCGGTCGTCCTCGAGAAGTAATCGTGGAACTCCAGGGACTGTCCTCCTCCATCCGCTCGGTCCTCAGGTTCCGGGACCGGGGATGGAACGGTCGTCATAATGGAATAAGCTTGCTCCGCTCCCCTATGGGCCCACGTACGCGGCTTAGTTTCGGACCCCGTAACCTATTTCACTTTCCAGCCCTCTCACCTCCTCACCATGGGCTCACAGGGAGGGCCTAGTCTTCCACCTCGTCCTCCAATTACGGCTCCTCTTCCTTCTTAGCTTTTTTAAACAGTAATACAAGGAAGATGACGGCGACGATAATGAGCGACAATGCGGTGATGCCATAGATCTCGCCGGTGGTCCAACCCTCATCCTCAGGTCCGTCGTCCTCCGTATCCTTCAAGACGAAGACGGTCATGTTCCCCGTTGCTGAGTTCCCCTCCTCGTCCTTCACGGTGAGGTCGACGGTGTAGTTGCCAACGATGTCGAAGGTGAACTCGACCACGGGTCCGTACAGGAGCTTCTCCTCTCCCTCATAGATGAAGGACCAGGTCCAGTTGATGATTCCGACATTATCACTGGAGGTGGAACCGTTTAGTTTGAACATCTCGCCTTCGAAAACGGTCTGGTTCTCTCCCGGTCGGACGACTGGCGGGACGGTGTCCCTAGGCCCTACGAGGACTATCTCACGGATGAAGATGGGGTCGATCGGCCTGTAATGCTCATCGTGAGGGACCTCACTGATCGCCTTGGCCACATGCATACCTTCTAGTACCACTCCGAATACAGCGTAGTCACCGTCGAATTGTTGGTACCCACCCTCGAACACCACGATATTGAGCTCAGGTCCCGTCTTCGATGGGCCGTGTGTTACCATGGACACGGCACCGTAGTGATTAGATAGGGCGAGGGCCCGCCCCTCGTTGGGGGTGAGAAAGAATGGCTCACCATTGGCACCAGAGGTGACCGTGATCGATGTCTCGATGTAATCGATGGATGTGTTGTTGTAAAAACCGCTGCCAACGATGTCAAAGAAGTGGATGACGGTCGAGTGGACATAGGGCGATAGGAAGCCTATAGTGATGTTCCCCATATCGGTGACGATGACCGCGGTCCAGCCGTCGACGTCGACAGGCGGCAACGGAGGGGGATAGTAATAACCTGTCATACTCTGGACCCAGAGGGTCGCGTTCCCCGTGACCGTTGCGAAGTAGTTACCCTGGCTCGACCCGATCTTGTTCACGATGTTTCCCGCATAGCCCACAGGGCTGGCAAGACCCCCTGGGACCTTGAACTGGGCGTGAAGGCCTAGTTTATCTGTTAGGATGTAGACCGTGCCTTTGTCGTCGTTGAAGATGTAGCTCCGTATCGAATAGACATAATCGGGCTCCATCAGAAGCAAGTTCGGAATGACATGGTGGTATGTTCCGTTGCCGGCAATCCGTCCCGTCTCCGGGTCCACGGCGACTATCAAGCCCTCATCACCGATGTTGGCGATGACGACAAGGTGGCCTAGGTGGAATGGGAAGACCCCGACCATCTGGAATTCGTAGAAGATCTCCTCCATCAGGTCGGAGGACCAGTCGAGGCTGCCGTTCGCCCTGAAGACGGAATGAAGTATGCCCGCCTCGGTGATCAAGTAGATACGTTCCTTGCCATAGGCCTCGTTCGGGAACTCGGATGCGACGGAGATGGGCCGCTGCTGAATAGGAACGACCTCCTGGTCCGACTGGTCCCCGATGTCGTCGTAGCCGATGTACCAGGCCATGTCTCCTATTGTGACGTTGACAGGATAGCCGTTCACGACGGGTATGTCCAGGGACAGCGCGGCGATGCCATGGTTCGTCGGGACCACCACCAGGCTACCATTCTCCACCAGGGGGATGTTGAGCACGATGGGCTCCCCGATGATCTCGGAGCCCGATGTCTCGTTGTAATCGTCCATGGTCACAGTATCGTAGTAACTCTTCTCCTGGAGATGACCAAGTTCGGGCCAGGGAGGGATCTTCGCATACAGTCCGAGGGTGGTCTCGTCGGCCATCGTGTATAGCAGCTCACCCCTATTGTTCAACGGGTTCCATCGGTTCCACAGGTTGCTCCACCAGATCGGTTCGTAACCGAGTTCCAGCTGGTATTCGGACTCCATGTCGTCGAAATCGATCTCGTGGAGAACGTCCCCGGCGTGAGCGATGAACATATCCCCCATGAACCCCAGGGGCAACATGATGTCCACGCCCTCGGGGATCATGTGGTTCGAGCTCGACACGATCTCGAGGCCACGCCCACCTGATACTGCTCTGTCATCCACCCCGTACTTGATGGCGTGCCCCTCGTCGGAGTATACGATGATGTACTCTAGCCTCTCCTGACCCGACCAGCCGATGGGGGTCCTCCAGTTCACCGCGGAGGGGTCGTCGAGACCGATGGTCTCGTTGGCAAGGATCGGTACCTCAACGGAATCCGAAGGAAAATCCCCAACCGGGACGTCGGTGATGATCCCCGACAATGGGGCCGCCAACATGGTCAATACGAGCAGTGATACGACAACGACCCTGGAACCCTTGGACAACAACGACATACCCCCTATGCATGGACCAGCGAGGATGCTCAGGCCATCTCACCCCTTGAGATCGAGCCACACATCCCCATGCAATAGATGGATGTACCCTCGATATATCCTTTGTGGACCAATTCTGCCGCCCCTAGCAGATATGGATGGTATCTACAGCTAGGCAACGTTAGCACCGGTTCACCCGGTCTCCTCGCCCAACCCCAACCTGTGGTACTCCTCCAGGTGCTCCATCCACCGCCCGTCGGTCCGGGGCTCGAAGGTCCTCCCGGTGATCCTCAGGGAGATGACGGTCCGGGGCTTGAAGCAGCAGACCTCCCCGCCCTCGCCGTCCTCGGAGAAGCCACAGAACCTGAAGGACCACGGAAATAGATGGGAGAGGCCCCCCCAGCTCCCGATGAAGTCGGGGTTCACCTCCCGCGTCGTGACACCACCCTCTGGACCGGGGTCGTGGTACTCAAGGCTCACGACCCTGTGTTCAACTGCTGCCTTTATCCAAAGGCGCTTCATGGTTCGATGGTCCATGGGTGAATCCCAACCCTTCAAGGTGGTAGTGCTAATATCCACAATGTGCTATTAATACCAACTGAAACGGTTCTTGATGATGGTTATCAGACGTGCCATAAAACGCCCTTATTCCCATAGAGATTCGGCCGATGGATCCCTTGCCAGGGGGTTCGGCGACACGATCAGAGCAGATCGTCAGCCTCTAGCTCGGTCCGTATCTTCTCTAGCGCCAGGTAAAGGTCCCCCTCCGTCTTGGCGCCGGTCAGGACGATCTTGCCGGAACTGAACATCAGGACCACGACCTTCGGGTCGCGGACCCGGTACACCAGGCCGGGGAACTGCTCGGGCTCGTACTCGACGTTCTCCAGCCCCAGCGTGATGGCGAGGTTGTTGAGGTTGAGGGTGGTCTTGAGGTCGCTGGTGGCTACGATGTTCTGTACCACGATCGAGGGGTGCTCGTCCACCTCGAAGCCCGCCCCCATCAGCCGGTCAAGCACCATCCCGATGGCCCGGTGGGACTCGGGGACGCTCTTGGCCCCGGTGCATACCAGCTTCCCGGAGCTGAAGATGAGCGTGGCGGTCTTGGGGTCCTTGATGTGATAGACGAGGCCAGGGAATGTCTCGGGCTCGTACGTGGACCCATCATCCAAGGCCTTCAGGACATCTATGAGGTTGAGCCTCGACGCGATGGTCGATGTGGCGACGATGTTTTGAACATTAATAATCGGTGCATCTATCATAGGGCATCGAACCTTTCGCGCCACCATAATGTACACATGTAACGATAAACTTGACCTCAGCACGACCTTGGACCTTCCCGACCCACCCCCGGACCCATCGGAGCTCACACAGGGACCGCCAGGGATGGCAAGAAGACCCTGATGGAGGGCATGGGCATGCTTGTCGAGCTGTTCCGGGGGGTCGGGATGACCGTCGGCGGGGGGTGCTTTGGAGGAGCTGTGGGCAAGGGGACATGGCCCCGGCTGGACCTTGTAGAGAGGGAATGGGGGATAACCGGTCACCGTCCATCGACACAACGTCCACGAAGGGTTCCAATGGCCGATGCTCATGGATCTTAGGTATGCCAACAGTATCTCCGCAGGATTCCTTGAGAAAAGAAGAACATCAGTAACCATTGGTGCA
>CBDUQW010000039.1:0-32277 GCA_965369625.1 uncultured Thermoplasmata archaeon
CCCCCCCCCCCCCCCCCGGCCCCGCCCGCACGGGCCCACCCACCCCCCCCCCGCTAACCGCCCGCTCACATCTGGTATGGCCCGGGTTGCTGAGGGGGGTAACCCTGGGTGACCGGTTGAGGTTGCTGGGGGTAACCCTGTGGAGGATACTGGGCATACGGGGGAGGCTGTTGCGGGGGCGGGGGGGCGTACTGTGGATACTGCGGGGGGTACTGGGGAGGCGCCTGCGGGGGGTACTGCAGAGGGGCCTGCGGAGGGGCCTGCGGGGGATACTGCGGAGGTGCCTGCGGGTACTGGGGATGGGGCACCGCGTACTGCGGTGGGGGTGGTGCGTACTGGGGCTGCGGTGGAGCATAGGCCGGTGGTGGCATCCCGTACATGGGTCGCACGGCGGGCCTCACGGGGATCGCGCCCTCGTCCGCCTCGGGACCCTCATGCGATGGTAGGACGGTGGGGTCGGTGGGAATGGTGGGGTCCGGTGGGATGGTGGGAATGGTGGGGTCCGGTGGGACGGTGGGAATGGTGGGGTCCGGTGGGACGGTGGGACCCTGGGAGACCGTTGGACCGGGGGCGACGGGGGGAGGCGAGGGAGACGGGGGAGGTGAGGGAGGCGGGGTGCCTGTAGGTGAGGGAGGCGGGGTGCCTGTAGGTGAGGGGGGCTGTCCAGGTTGCTGGTCGTGGGCGGCCTCGTACGGCCTCGGGGGGCCCACCCACTCGAACACGGGCTGGTGGACGATGCCGTCCTTGATGGTGGCGTACTCGTAGCCCAGCGGGGGCTGCGTCCGGTTCTTCTCGGTGACCATGTACAGGATGATGCCCAGGAGGGGGCTGATGAGGAACATGGCCATGTACGCCACCTCGTTGCCCCAGGTGTTGTCCACCTTGAAGTACACCCAGACCGAGCCGATGATACGGGGGATGCTGACCACCAGGGCCAACCCGAAGAAGAGACCCTCGGCCTGGAGGACCGTCTGCAACGTTGCGACCACGGAGAACATCCCGCGGGCCACCAGGGGGGCCACGGGAATGACCATCGCCAGGATGAGCAGTAGGAAGGGTGCGGACCTGCCGAGGGTTCCCCTGGTCCGCCGTTGCCTCCGTCTTCCGTTCCTGCCCATGTGGCGGCTGAAAGGACCTCGCATACGGATAAATGGTTCGCCATGGTTCGGGGAAACCGGGGCACGGCTCACTGGGCCACCATCACATCCATCCCCCGCTGGTAGTACATGTTGGCCTTCTCCTCGTCCCCCATCGCGAGGTAGGCATCCCCCAGCGTCGTGCAGGCGTTGGCGACCATCTGCTCGTTGCCCGTCTCCTGGAAGAGGTCGAGGGCCTGCTGGTAGTGTTCAACGGCGGGCTCCCAGTCCTCCTCGAGGCGGTCCACCTCGCCCAGCAGGTAGTACGCGTGGGCCATGAGGGCCTGGTCCTCTCCGGGGTCCAGGTTGTCCAGGGCCTCCTCCAGGTAGTTGCCGGCGACGGATGGGTCCTCCAGGTCCAGCATGATGGAGGCCTGGTGCACGCAGGTGGTCGCCACCCCCATCCGGTCCTCCACCAGGGTGAAGGACTCGTGGGCCCTGCCCAGCATCTCGATGGCCTCCTCCGTCCGCTCCAGATCGGCCAGGACCTCTGCGATGGAGAGGTGGCAATGGGCCGACCCCGACTCATCGTCCGCCTCCTCGAAGGCCGCGATGGCGCGTCGCTGCACCTCCAGGGCCTCCGTGTCCTGGCCCCTGCGATGGTGGAGCAGGCCGATGCGGTGGAGCACACGGCCCTCATCGCCCCGCTCGCCCTCCGCCACCGCCCGGTCGAGGACCCTGGTGTACATCGCGTAGGCCGCGTCCACCTGGTCCAGCTGGGCCAGGGCGTCGGCGCGCAGGATGTCGGCCTCGTCCACCGCGATGGGGGACAGGACCCCGCTCGCCGTAGCGGCCTCGAGGACCTCGAGGACGTCGCTGAGCAGGCCTGACTCGGTGAGGACCTTCCCAGATTCGCTGGCCAGGGTGGCCACCGCGGCCTCCGCCTCGCCTGCCCTCTCCAGGTGGTAGGCACGCTCCAGCATGGCGGCGGGGGTGCTGATGCGTCCCCACGCCTCCGCGGCCTCGCGGTCCCTGGCCTCCCTCTCGTCCTCCGTCAAGCGGGAGTAGAAGAACTCGCGGACCAGGTCGTGCAGTCGCAGCTCGTCCTCGCCCACGTCGGCCACCAGGCCCCTGTCGGTGAGGCGGTCCAGCACCTCCGGTCCCCCTCCTTCGGCGGAGCGGGCGGCGCCCAAGGCAGCCTCCCTTGGCACGTTCGCCCTGTAGACGGACAGGGCCGCGAGGGTCATGCGCTCCGTCCCGTCCAGGCCCTCGAAGACCTCCTCGCGCACGAAGGCCATCACGTCCTTGAAGGGTCCGGCGGCCAGGTCCTCCCGCTGCATGACCAGCTCCAAAGCGAGGGGATGGCCCTTGGTGGTGGAGAAGATGCGCTCGAAGTCCGAGTCCGAGAGCTGCCTCCCCGCGAGCATGGCCCGGGCAGACGCCCTGTCGAGCCCCTCCAGATGTTGCTCCCCGACGACCTTCTGGATGACCACGTACCTGCGGTCGTAGAAGGTCGGAAGGTAGCGGGAGGCCAGGAGGAAGGTGGGGGATTCCCTGTCCTTGAGGATCTCCAGGAGCATGCTGAAGAGGTCGACCACCTGGTCCGAGGCCTTGTGGAAGTCGTCGATGATGATGAGCCCCTTGAGGTCGCGCAGGTCCTCCTCGAGGGGGTAGTAGGCGTCCCCCAGGTCGGGGGAGGGACGGTCGGCCATCAGGGACTTGAGCTGGCGGCGTCCCGCGTCTGCCAGGAATTCCCCCAGCTGCCCCAGCACGGCGGGCAGGGTGTCCCAGTGGTGCAGCGTGATCCACAGCACGTTGGTCTGCTTGCGCAGGTCGTCCAGCAAACGTACCGAGAGGGAGGTCTTGCCTATGCCCGCGAATCCGTGCAGAACGATGAAACGATGTTCGTCCACCATGCCCTCCAGGGCGGCCAGCTCCTCCTCGCGACCGTAGAAGGCCCGGAGCTTCGGGGCACGGTCGGTGCTGTCCACCATCTCCACCTGCTCCTCCCAGCGGGTCTGGGCCCGCTCGATGTCGAGGACGTTGTCCTCGTCGACCCCCCTGAGGAGCTCCAGGTAGGGGACCTTGAAGCCGACGTACTCGGGCACGTCGGCAAAGTCCATCTCCTGGACCTCATCGCCCCTCCGGACGGTGACCTGTCGCTGGCCCAGCTCCTCCCGCAGCTCGGTGGCCATCGTGAACCCCTTTGGGGTCAGGAAGTATACCTTCTTCTTCCGGAACTCCCCCTTCACCCGGGTGGTCCGCTCGTCCACCAGGTCCTGCTCCCGCAGCCTCTTCATGGCACGGGGCACGTTGCTCCATGCTATCCACACCGACTCGCCGATGCCCTTCTGGGACATACCCTTCGGGACCTCGTAGTCGTCGGAGTAACGTATGTAGTCCTGAAGGTGGAGCAGTATCCGGTCCTCTACACGTAGCTGCTCCGCGCCCATCGACGGTGGGATTGACCAGGCACGATATAAAGACGACGGCTGGTCAGCAACCTTATTTGCGACACATTCCGATACGGGGGCTGGTGAACGGACCATGAGGATAACGGTGCTGGTGGACGACGTCGCCCCGGAGGGCGTCGCTCAGGTCCACGGGTTCTCCGCCCTGGTCGAGGGAGCCGACGCCCTGATCCTCTTCGACACCGGTCCCGACGGGGAGGTCCTCATGGCCGCCCTGGAGCGTGAGGGCGTGGGCGTCCGCGACCTCGACATGGTCGTCCTCTCCCACGCCCACCGTGACCACTCTGGGGGTCTGGCACGGCTCCTCTACGACCACCCCAGGCTGCCCGTGTCCGTTCCCGTGGGTGCGAGCTCGGAGATCTCCAAGATGCTTCCCAGGGAGGCCATGGTCACGGGCGAGGACGGAGCACGGCCCCTGGCCAGGCACATCTCGACCACGGGCGACATGGGAGGTCGCATACCGGAGCAGGCACTGATACTCGGGTCGGACGAGGGCAACGTGGTGCTCACAGGCTGCGGGCACCCGGGCATCGCGGCACTGGTGGCCGCAGCTGGAGGGAAGGCCTTCCTTGTCATAGGGGGCATCCACGACCTGTCCCCCGACGACCTCCCGTACCCCGGGGTGGGGGGGATCGTCGCATGCCACTGCACCCCCGGGAAGAGGGTGCTGTCCCACAGGTTTCCCCAGGTCATCATGGGGGAAACAGGATCCCTCACGGAGCTGGGTGCGCCCCTGGAGATTGATCGGACGCCTCGAAGCTGAGGTGGAACTCCTTCTCGACGTCGATGACCATGAGGAGGGTGCATTCCCCCCGGGCGACCTTGAAGGCCTTCTCGACCACCTGCTCGACCCGGGAAGGGGCCTTCGCCCTGATATCGAATATGAAGCGGTCGAAGACCTCCAGCTCAGCCTCGTACCTGAAGAGCCCCGTGACCTTGATATCGACGCTGTTGACGACGACCCGCTTGAACTGCATGTACCTGACCATGTGATTGATGAAACAGGCGCCCACCGAGGTGAGGAGAAGCTCCCCCGGAGCGGGTCCGTCGTCGGTCCCGTAGCGCCAGTACGGGCCGTCCGACACAACCTCGTGCCCCCTGACGGAGGTGCTCGTGCGGATGCCGCCGGTCCAGTGGGTGTCCACCGTGAAGACGTGAGGCCCTTCGGTGTTCTGTTGGCTCATCGGGCCGAGAAGGGCATGGCCTTATTTGACCATTTTGGAGGTCGGAAGGGTCCGGGGGGTCTACATCTTCTTGACGTAGCTCTTGACGACCTCGCCCTCCATCTCGTGACCCAGGTACTCGTTGCCGGTACGGTTGCACCAGGAGGGGATGTCCTCGACCACACCTTCATCGTCCGCCCTGATCTCGAGCACGGTTCCCGGGGAAATTTCCTTCATCCTCTTCGAAAGTTCGACGATCGGCATCGGGCACATCATCCCGACCGCATCAAGGGTCTCGTCGTAGTCCATGTTACCACCAAGCAGGTCGATGAACGACCCTGCGGAGAGGGCAAACCGTTCGCCCTTCTTAAGCATTCCGCCACTGTGGTAATGGACCGACCGGTCCTTCCCTTTGTCATGTGCGGATACGTTTATGTATGGTTTGTGCATTACCGCGCACAGTGAACCAATTCCCCACCGGACCACAGACGGCAGCTGGTGCCGAATCGTGCACCGACCTGCTCAAATGCATGTACAACCTCTCCGACCTGGACATGGATGTGCTGAGGCTCCTGCTCAACGAGGGGCCCGCGAAGGCCGAGGACCTGGCCGACCGCCTGGGCCGCGACCGTAGCACCGTGTACAGGAGCCTGCAGAAGATGGTCTCCTGCCAGGTCGTCACGAAGGAGACCCGGAGCCTGGAGCGTGGCGGCTACTATCACGTCTACACCTCGGTGCCCAGGGACCTGCTGAGGGAGAGGCTGTCCCACTGCATAGAGGAGTGGCACGACAGGGTCATGATGCTGATGGCCAAGTTCGACGAGGACATGGATCGGTTCTAAGGTGTTCGCAATGACCGGTGACGTTGTTATGGGGGTCGACCCCGGGGAATGGTCGCCCAGGATAGCCATCGTCGGGGGTGGCGTCTCGGGTTACGCGGCCGCACGCCGTCTTCACAGGGACCTGCCGAGGGCGAGGATCCACGTCTACGACAGGAACGACTGGCACCATTACTCCGCCTGCGGGATGACCTTCGCCCTGGAGGGCATGTACCCGATGGAGGGCGTGCTGCTTCACACCCCTGAGGAGTACGACCAGATGGGCATCGAGGTCCACGAGGGGGTTGAGGTCACCAACATCGACCTGTCCGGACGGAACCTCGAGATGGGGGACGGGACCGAGGCCCGCTTCGACGTCCTGGTGCTCGCCACCGGGCGCATGCCCTTCATCCCACCAGTTCCCGGTGTCGACCTTCCCGGCGTGCACACCCTGTCCAACTATGGCGACGGCAAGGCCCTCATGGCGGCCCTGCCGGAGGCCAGGCGCGCCGTGGTCATCGGCGGCGGCGCCATAGGCCTCGAGACCGCCGTCGCCCTCAAGGAGAGGGGGCTGGAGGTCACCGTCGTCGAGATGCTCCCCCACCTGCTCCCCCAGATGCTGGACGAGGACCTGGCGCAGGTGGTCCGCGAGCACGTGGAGGGGAAGGGCATCCGGGTGCTCACGGGCATGGCTGTCGGCCGGCTCGACCCCGGGGAGGACGGTAGGGTCGCCTCGGCAGAGGTCCTCGGTGAACCCCTGGCGGCTGACCTGGTCATCGTGTCCACGGGTGTGCGCCCCGAGGTCTCGCTGGCCGAGGCGGCCGGCCTGGACCTGGGAAGGACGGGTGGGATCGCCACCGACGCCCACATGCAGGTGCTCCAGGGGGGCGAACCCCAAGAGAGGATGTACGCCATAGGGGACTGCGCGGAGGTGCAGCATGCCGTGCTGGGCCGCAAGACCCAGAACACCCTGGCGTCGACGGGCCTCTACGAGGCCCGCACCGTGGCCCTGCACCTGCTGGACCCCGGGTACGAGCACCGCCCTGTCGTCTCCCCCGCCGTCGTGGTCATCGGTGGTCTCCATGTCGGTGCCGTGGGCGTTTCCGAGGCTGGGGGTGCCCACTTCGGCCTCGAGACCTGGAGCCTGTCCGCGAAGGGCCGCGACCGCAGCCGGTACTTCCCAGGGGCGAAGGACCTCCACATCCATCTCGTGGGGGACGGCGAGGGGAACATCATCGGGTCCCAGGCCGTAGGGTTCCGTGACGTGAAGGAGAGGATGAACCTGATGGGGCTGGTCATCTCGGAGGGGATACCCGCCGAGAGGCTGGTCGAGGTGGAACGGGCCTACTCCCCACCCGTCCAGTTGCTGGCGGACCCCCTGCTGGGTCTGCTCGAGGAGTTCATCCAGGTCAAGGAGCGGCTCAAGGACTGACCCTATCGGGACAACCTCCGCCTCGAGATCGCCGCCACCGCCGTCAATACAGCAAGGGCAGCGACCGCCCCAGGGCCCGGTCCCTCGTCGGCCTCCTTCTGCCGCGTCAGGGTCACGTTCTGGTCGCTCTTCAGCCCGACCTTGTCGGTGGCGACCAGCTGGAAGGAGTTCTCGCCCACCACCAGGTCCACCTGCACGTTGAAGGTGCCGTCGGGGTTCACGGGGACCCTGTTGCCGTTCATCACGAGGGTGGAGCCCTCCTCCACCTTTCCCCTTATCCTGTAGTTCCTGTCCTTGGTCCTCACGTCCCCGCGGGGGGCATCGACACGGATCTCTGGCGGGGTAGTGTCCAGCACGATGCGGTAGGTGACAGGGGCGGCAGCGTTCCCCGCCTCGTCCACCACGCTGAACGTGATGACGTTCCCGCCCTCCTCCAGGTCGATGGTCAGGGTCAGGTTACCCTCCCCCTCCACCTGGCCACGGCCCTCGGAGGCGGTGACCGTGGATGCCTCCGAGACCTGGAAGGTGAACTCCAGCTGAGGGGTGCCTGAGCCCGTGTATGTTGCGAATAGCGTTCCATCGACATCCAAGGTTTGGCCGTCGGGGAATGCGGTCTCGTATGTGAAATCGGGGGGCATCAGGTCTCGGAGGATGACGATCGTCACCTCGGCGGAGTTGCCCGCCCTGTCCACCGCGCTGATGACGAAGACGTTCTCTCCCTCGCGGATGGTGAGGGCGGCGGTGAAGATGCCACTGATGAGGTCCAGGGGCATCCAGTTGAGGGTCAGCTCGTGGAGGCTCCCCTCCCTCACGTCTCCTTGGAGGTCTATCTTGGTCTCGGTGGTGAAGAACCGCAGCTCCTTGGGCTCCACCACATTGATGAGGGGTGGAGTGGTGTCCACGTGGACGGTCACCTGGAGGGTCACCATGTTCCCGGCCTCGTCCACGACCTTGAACACGATCTCGTTCATGCCCTCGGTCAGCTCGACCATGACGGTGAAGATGCCGACCTCGTCCCTCTCGACGAACCATTCCTCACCGTCTATCCATCCGGAGATCCATGAGCTGGGACCCACCCCATCCCCTGTGAAGCCACTGAAATCGAGCTCCGTGACGTTGACCCAGGCCTCGTCCTCCGGGGACGATATCTCCAGCCTGGGCGGGGTGGGGTCCATGGCCACTGTGAAGGTCCTCTGGCCGACGTTCCCGGCCCGGTCCGTCGATGTGATGGACATCCTGTGCAGGCCGTCGCCAAGGCATACCGTCGCGTTGAAGTTGCCATCACCGTCGGCCATGATGGTGACGTTGCAGTTGTAGGGATGATCGGGAGGCACGTCCATCTCCCAGACGTGGACCTCGGAGATGGGCTCCGTCCTCCCTGTGATGGCTATGTCGATGGTGATCACCAGCATGTCGTCCCCTCCATCGAGATCGATGGTGGGCCGTGTGGTGTCCACGGTGACGTCCTCGATGGTCGCGGTGGTGGTGCCCCCTGAATTGTCCCGGGCGATCACCTCGATGGTCAGGTGCCCATCGGGGACGTCCTCGAAGGTCACCGTCCACCAGCCGTCGTAACCGATGACCGGTTCGATCTCCACTCCTTCCCGGATCCTGACGGCCAGGAAGGCCAGGCCGGAACCGTTCTCCTCGAGGCGACCGAGGACGGTCACATCCGAGGACGCCAACCACGTACCGTCCTCGGGCTCGACCCCGCTGATGACTGGTGGCTGGTGGTCCACCAGCTCCACCTGCTGGGTCGAGAGGTTGTAGATGGATATGTTGGCGGCCGCCTTGAACTCGTGGCCGTCGGTCCTGTACTCGGGTATGATCCAGAGGCGACCCAGGTCGTTGTACTTGGTGATGGACCAGGCCACCACCTCCAGGGGCCGCGGGTCGGCCAGGTCCACCCTGTCCAGCTCCACGTTGTCGTTCCCGATGAGGAAGAGGAAGCCCTCGGTGATGGGTTGTGCGTTCTCCCATCTGCACGAGGTGATGTTGATCACCGTGAAGGCCACCACTGCTGACTCGGGACCGGGTGTGAAGGCGCCGCTCCTGTGCTCGTGCTCCGTCCTGCGCACCTCGATGCGCCCCCCGTACTCGACGTAGAAGCACACACCACACTCGGTGACGCTGGAATCCTCCACGAGCACTGTGGAACCGTGGGCGTAGACGCCTCGTCCGCTGTTGACCACGGTGATGTTGCGCAGGAGGGGCTTGAACCCGTGGGCGGGGCCCCGGATGTGGACGCCCGTGGTGAACCCGTCGAACGCCAGGTTCCTGGTGGTCAAGGATATTGAAGGCAGGGTGGGTTCGACCACGTGGACCTGGAGACCGTTGCCCGAGCCGTCCATAACACAGTCCACCACAGACACGGTGGCCATGTGTCCCGATACTACCACACCGTTCCCGCAGTTCATGAATTTGGTACCAAGGACATCCAATGTAGCCGTGGAGGTGTTTATTTGACCCTGGATGCTATGGGTGAAGTGATAGATACGGCAATCTGTCACGTTGAGACTAACGTCCTGGGTTGTCGTTTCCGTCCAGGATATCAGCACCCCGAAGGTGTCTAATGTGCTGCTGGTTGGCGCCCTTATAAGACAGTCCCTAAGATAACTGTCCCTAGGACCTGATGGATCCTCGAAAATGATGGCGACCTCCCCCAGATCCATGATCTGACAACTAATGGCCTCAAGGGTACCCGTCACCCTTATTGCGGTGTCATTGCGCACCTTCCATACCAAGCAGCTCTCCATGTGTAGCACACCGGTGACGTTGATGGCCGGTGTGACGTTGCTCACATACAACTCCTCGAGGGTGCAGGTGAACATGCTGACCATGCCGGCGAACTCGACCCCGATGGCGTAGGGTGCACCCCTGATGGTGCTGTTGTCCGCGATCAGCTCTGCTCCGGCCATGACCTCCAGCCTGTGGGTGCCCTCGCCGGTGCCCACTATCTCCAGGATGGCGCGGGACAAGCGGAGGGTGTGGCCGCCCAGGACGGTCACGTTCCCGTGGACCTCGTAGGTGTCGTCGGCCCACGAGACGTCGTGGTCGATCGTGACGTCACCGTTGATGACCGTCTTCGCCTCGGAGTCCGACACACCTATCCCTGCGACCAGGACTACGAGCACCAGAGAGGCTAGCAGGAGGAGAAGGCCTTGCCTTGGGCTACCCAGTTTTCCACCCCCAATCGGGACAGGCTCACTAGTGCGTGAGACGCCTTAATTGTTTCTATCTTCGCCTGACCCTCCAGGATGTCCAGTGTTGTGACCCCTTCAAGTATAATCTTTATATATCGAACCAGCGTATTCGATTCGACCTCTGATTGCTCATGGGTCAGGATGATGGAAGGGTGGATATGATGTCCGCTGATGAAGGAACAGCTGAAGGGGGATCCGAAGGGCTCCGCATCAAGACGGTTCACGTTCAGGCCTTCGTGCTCTCTGCGATGGTCGCCATCGTGATCATCTGGTGTGCCAGCACGCTGATGGTGACGACGGAGGGCGATGGATTAGGGCCCTTGGCCACCGACGGATCGGGCTCGCGTGCCAGTGCGGGGGACGACCCCTGCGTCAAGTGCCATTCGAACTCCGACGTGATGCCCGGGGTCATGGAGGACTGGGCCAGCAGCAAGCACGCGGACAACAACGTCAGCTGCATCGACTGCCACGAGGGAGAGGAATCGGAACCGGACACCGTTAAGCACAACGGCTACTGGGTCAGCGCGATCGTCTCACCCCTGGACTGTGCCGAGTGCCATCCCGACGAGGTGGCCGAGAACGCCCGCAGCCTCCACGCCCTGGGCACGGACTACTACGAGCTCCTGTTCAAGAAGAAGGTGCTCCCCTACCTGGAGAGCCAGATCGATGACGGATATATCATGCGCGACGGGGAGAACATGACCCACGCGGCCACCATCCGCGGCTGCCAGGCCTGTCACGGTACCAACATGACCGGCAAGACCGTCGATGACTGGACCGAGTGGCCAAACAACGGCATCGGCAGGATCAACCCCGATGGGAGCAAGGGGAGTTGCTCCGCCTGCCACTCGCGTCACAGGTTCTCAGTGGAGGAGGCCCGGAAACCCGAGACCTGCGGCCAGTGCCACCTGGGCCCGGACCACCCCCAGATAGAGATGTACCTGGAGTCCAAGCACGGAAACATATACTCCTCCGAGGGGGATACGTGGAACTGGACCAGCGAGGACTGGGAGGCAGGGAAGGACTACAGGGCACCCACCTGTGCAGTCTGCCACATGTCAGCTGCCCCCGGTGTCCCGGTGACCCACGATGTGGGACACAGGCTCAGCTGGGAGCTGGAGCCCGCCATCTCGAAGCGCACCGACAACACGGCCAACAGCCTCGGGTGGACCATCGGCGATGGGTCGACATGGCAGGAGAAGCAGGCTCGGATGATGAAGGTCTGCGGCCAATGCCACGGGGAGACCTGGGTGGACAACTACTACGAGCAGGCCGACCTGGCCGTCGAACTGTACAACCAGCAGTACACCGACGTGAAGGCGACGGTGGACGCGCTGTACGAGGACGGGCTGCTCACCCCCGACCCCTTCGACGAACCCATCGAGTTCAAGATCTACGAGTTCTGGCACCACGAGGGCCGTCGTGCCCGCATGGGCTCCTTCATGCAGGGACCGGACTACGTCCAGTGGCACGGGTTCTACGAACTGCTCCAGGACAGGGTCGAGATCGAGGACATGGCCGAGGACATCCGTGCCAAAGCGGAGGCGGAGAACGGCAACGGGGACGATGACGACGACGATGATGATGATGAGATCGGGCTCTGGCAAGCCTCGGCCGTCCTGCTGTTGGCGCTGATCCTCGTTGTGCTCCTGGTCCATCTGGTGGCATCGAGGAAGGAACCACCCTCCTCCGAGGAGTGAGACGGTCGCTCATTGCAAGCAGCCGCTGTTGGAGCAGCCGGGGCTCTGTTCGATGGATCGGGTGAAGGGAATTGGCGCCCCGGCCGGAATTTGAATCCGAGTCCCGGGCTCGACAGGCCCGGATGATAGGCCGCTACACTACCGGGGCGTGCGGTACGCGCCGGCGGCGAGCCGCGTGACGCGCGGGTTTGGAATATCAGAAGACTATATCAACGTTTTGGCGAGGGTGCCATCATGACGACCGTCCGGAGACTTCCCTCCATCGACCCGTCGCGGTGCACCCCCCAAAGGGTGCGTGCGTTCCTCTCCATCGAAAGGTGGACCGACCGCACCATCTCGAGGAGGTGGCGGTCGTCGGGCCCGTCGGGTCCGGTCTGGAACATCACCAGGGCACGCCCACACGTTCCCGGCTCGACGGGGGGGAAGAGGGATGCCAGGGCATCGTCGAGGGCGTTCTCGTATCCCCTCCTGTCGCTGGACTCCCCCCGTCCCAGATGGGCCGCCCCGGCGCCGTTCAGCGCGGTCCTCACCCAGGGCATGTCGTCCCTGGTCAGGAGGCGCCGGAGCAACCTCACGGGCTCCAGCAGCGCCTCGTCGGCCATGGAGAAGGCCTCGAGCAGGCTCAGGCCCGGTCCGGTCTCGAGGAGGCGGTCGTTGGGCACCACCACAGAAAGGTCAGTTCTGCGTGCAAGGGTCGCCTGGCTCACAGAGGCGTTGTCCCTCCTGGTCGGACCCTCGACGGAGAATGGAAGGGTCGACAGGGATATGGCGAGGGAGCCCCGCCGGCGCGCCATGTCCGCCACCATGGGGGCTGCGCCGCTCCCCGTCCCGCCCCCGAGACCTGCGAGGATGACCACGATATCGGTCTCCTGGATGACCAGATCCAGCTGGTCGTGGGACTCGCGGCAGGCCGCCTCCCCCAGGGCCATGTCCATGTTCGTGCCCCTGCCGCCGGTGGTCTGGCGTCCGATGAGGACCTTCCTATGCGCCTTCGTGCCCAGGAGGTGCTGGGCATCGGTGTTGACGGCCACGTGATGGCCCAGGACCCATCCCCTCTCGAACGCACGGGCGAGAGTGTTGCATCCTGCTCCACCGCAGCCCACGACGGTCATGGTGGGTCGGTCGGGGCCCCCCTTCGTGTGCCCCAGACGATGTATCCCGTCGGGAGGCATCAGCCCTCACCTCCCCGGTCCATGACGTAGCGCCTCCGGTAGCGCTCCAAGAACTCCCCTTCGTCCAGGTCCATGGCGAGAAGGTCCTCGTCCCCGGGTCGTGCCAGGACCACCAGGTCGCCCACGCGCCTCAGCTTGCCCTCCAGCTCCATATCGGTGATGTACCCGTCCACCAGGTCGAGCCTCTGGAGGGGCAACTGGATCTCCCGGGCGATGGTGACCAGCAGTTCGTCGCGAGTGATCCCGGTGGTGGCCTCGGTCAGCGCGATCCGTTCCATGGACATCTCAAGGGCGATGCCCTCTATGGCCCTGGTCGACGTGTCCTCCCCCACGCTCCGCGGGGGAACGGCCCCGGCGACCAGGAACGCGTCGATGCTCGCCTGACGGGGAGCCAAGCCACCGGGCCCGGTGGCAGGTGCCTCTGGTTCGGTCACAGCGTCGCCCATTCCCGAGGGGACGACCTCCTCGGGTCGAGCTGCCTCGAAGGCATCTAGGGTGTCCTGGACCGTGTGGTCCACCTCGTCAGGGTCCCCTCTTGCTCTCTTTGAATGGGGCGAGCGCATCCTTCCCGCTTTTTATATGCGTTGTATCGTTCATATCGTTTTCGCCGACCCTCCGCTGAGATGCCCGGGGACCGATCTCTTGGCCAGCGGGGCGCGACCTCCCCTCGCAAGTACCAACCAGCGAGAAGGACAGCCGAACCTTTATAAAGGGAACGGGTCAAGTGTTCAACGATGGCCAGTTACGTCCCGTACGTCCTCATGCAGGCCTTCGGTGCCCTCATCTTCGCCTACCTGGGCGGCACCCTGGCCCTCAAGGAACGCAGGATGTACATGGTCCTCGTCTCCCTTGGGCTGTACCTGATACTGTTCGCTACCCTGATGGAGATATGGGGTGACAGGGCGGGCTGGACGCCCTCCGGGCTGGGTCTCTACGTCGCCCTGGTCTCGACGGGCATAGCGGCCATCGGCGCTGGGTGCCTCCTGCGTGAGGCCGAGTCCATGAACGGCGGGCCTCGCCTCACCATGTTCGCGTACGCCCTGGTCATCGCGGCCGCCCTCCTGGGCGCCGGCATCGCCCTCGGGGCCGACTCCTCGGACAGCATCGTGAACTCCGAGGAGGCCATCGGAAACGGTCTCGCAGGAGGTTACTCGAAGCTGGGCGCCGCCGGATGGGCCATGGGCTCCCCCCTCTTCCTGGGGGCCATCCTCATCGTCTTCTCCGGTCTCCGTGCCTCATGGAAGCGGGACGATGCCAGGGGCCTGTGGCTGTTGTCGGCCGGCGTGCTGTACCTCCTGTGGCCCTTCGACCTGCAGCTGGGCGAGCTTCCCCTCGGCCCGACCTTCATGTTCCTGGCCATTGCCATGACCTACCTCGGGTTCCAGCCGACCAAGGAGGACGAGGAGAAGGAAGCGGAGAAGCAAGTGGAGAAGGAAGCGGAGAAGCAAGAAGAGAAGGAAGAAGAGAAGGAAGCGGAGAGGGAAGAGGAGAAGGAAGCGGAGAGGGAAGAGGAGAAGGAAGAAGAGAAGGAAGAAGAGAAGGAAGCGGAGAGGGAAGAGGAGAGCAGGACGCCGGTTCCCGAGGAGGATGACAAGAAGGAAGAGCAGGACGGGTCCACCCCCGAGGGGGATGGGGACGGGCCCGAGGATGGGGACGCGGCGAAGGAGGGAGAGGGGAAGGACGATGAGGCCGAGGAGGGTCATCCCGAACCCCCCGACGAGGATGTCTCCGGGGAGGAGGCAGAACCCGAGGTCCCAGAGGGGGAGCGGGGGTAGGCCAGCACTCTCCGGGATAGTATGTATTTTTCGAAACGGTTTAATAAACATTATATAGAATCACTTGCTATGGGGCTTCCAAGCCTGGATGTTGGCTAAGTCTCCATTTCAAGGAGGATAAGAGAATGGACCATGAATTACCTTCTATCGGAACTAGACGGGCGATAATGTTCGCGCTGCCCCTTTTCGCGTTGGTCTGCATCGTCGGCCTGACCATGTCGGCGGATGCGGCACTCATCGATTTCGAGAACGGTAGCGCCAGATACCCGTGGCAGTACCAGGAGTACGGCGAGGCATACGACGTGACCGAGCCTGAGTTGGGACTGCGCCTCGAGATCAGGAAGGACGGCGGTGGTGACGCCGACTTCCTGAAGCTCCTATTCCTGACCGCCAACGACATGGTCATGGTCTCCGTGAACCAGAGCGAACCCACCACCACCTGCGAGTACTGGGTCACCAACCCCAACCGCTTCCCCATCTACTACTACTACTACACGGGACCCCCAGATAACCCGATGTTCAGCTTCCAGTTCGCCGCCGTCGTGCCTGGCACGTACTTCATCCATACCGGCCAGGGCTTCGGAGACACCTTCATCAACATGACCATCACACGCATCAACATCAGTCCCCCTCCCGCGGACAAGGATGTCAACAACGCCCCTGGGCAAATGGTCCTGCTCACAGATGGCGTCACCCACAGGGAGAACGCGGGCCTGCCCTGGGATGCGTCCGACTTCTTCTACATCGACATCCAGCCCACCAACCAGGTCAGCAAGTACCTGAGCATCGCCATCGAAACCTCGGCCGCCAACAGCATCCAGTGGGAGCTGTATGACACCGTTGGCATCACACGGCCCAGCCCCGTGTACACCTCCGACACCCTGCGCTTCGGCTCTAAGGAGATGCGTCACATGAGGATCACCATCCCCGGGAACCACATCTTCCGGGTATGGATGATGGAGGGATATGGCCAGTACAACTTGACCGTCTCGGTCCTCAGCTACCCCAACGACGAGGACAACAGCATTGAGGAGGCAACGCTGGTCACCGACAACAGCGTGAAGACAGGCGATGTCAACCTCAGCTTCGACAGGGATGACTATTACGAGATCTACCTAGAGGAGGGACAGCCCCTCTGGGTCACCCTGACCCCCGTGAACGGGCCCGTCGACCTCTACATCTTCGACGTGGACGAGAACCAGAAGAAGGCCTCCCGGAAGTCAGGCCTGGTCGTCGACCACATCGACGGATGGGAGCCCGACGAAGCCGGGTTCTACTACATAGTCGTCGAGTCGGTTTACGAGTCACCCGATTGGGAGGACCCTCCCACCGTCGACTACACCCTCGAGGTCTGGATCAACTATGCACCACATGCGAAGGGTAGCGGTTGGACTAAGGAAAAACCCTACCCCATAGATGAGGATACTATCGACACCGAGTTCGACGTGACCGGAGTCTTCGATGACAAGGACGGGGACGTCTTGGAGTACGGGCTCGACATGACCTCGTTCAACAGCAGCCTTATCGACATCCAGCTGACGGGTGGGAACAAGCTGCGCATCGAGCCACCTAAGGACCTGAGCGGTTACAAGGTCTCCTGCGTGATCAACGCCACCGATCCCCGCGGCGCCATGGTCGACTACACCTTCTGGATCATTATCAAGCCCGTCAACGACGCACCCTACGTGGACGAGGAGCAGATCCCCGACGAGATCGCCATGGGCGAGGACCTGGTCAAGTCCGGCGTGAACGTCACCAAGCCCTTCATGGACGTGGACGACGACTACACCACCTGGACCTTCACCACCACCACCACCGACACCATCATGGTGGAGCTGGACGAGGTGACCTGGCTCGCCACCTTCACCCCCCTTCGGGATAACTGGAACGGCGTGAAGACCTTCACCGTTACGTGCACCGACAAGGGCGGGCTGACGGCGGAGGTCACCTACACCATCAACATGTACGAGATCAACGACGCCCCGAATATCAAGAAGTACCTCCAGCCCATCGACATGGACGAGGAGACCACCTTCACCATCGACCTGTTCGAGGACGAGGAGAACGCGTACTTCGAGGACATCGAGGGCAAGCCCATGACCTACGACTTCGCCGACAACGAGTCCCTCACCGCCAAGATAGAGGGCTCCGTCATAACCCTCACCGGTCAGAAGGACTTCGTGGGCACTGTCACATCCCTGAAGATCTGGGCCATCGACGAGCTGGGCAGGAAGTCAGAGAACCTCACGGTGTTCATCCAGGTCCACAACCTGCCCGACGCGCCTGAGGTCAAGGCCCTCATCGACACCGCGACCGTCGAGGAGGACGAGGGCGTCACCTTCAGAAGGGACGTGTACTATTCCTTCTTCGACAGGGACTCGCAGGACCACGAGCTGGAATGGAACTGGTACGTGGACGGCGAACTGGTGCCACCCCTGCAGATCGCCGACAAGTACAACTTCGAGTACATCCCGCCGGTCACCGCCGAGAAGGACAGGACCGTTAAGGTCACCCTCGAGGTCATCGATGGCACCATGGTCGCGAGCGCCAACTGGACCGTCATGGTCACCAACCTGAACATGCCTCCCGAGGTCCCCACGGTCGAGACCGCGGACAACAAGTCCGAGTACAAGCAAGGCGAGACCATCACCTTCACCGCCGCCACCACCGACCTGGATGGCGACGACATCACCTACGAGTGGTACCTGGACGTGCAGGAGAAGGTGGGCACCGGTCCCACCCTGGAGCTCAAGGACGTGGACTCCGGCAGGCACAAGATAACGGTGCTGGCCAAGGACACATCGGGTGCCGAGACCACCCAGGACTTCGAGTTCAACGTCATAAAGAAGGATGGCGATGACGACGACACCCCTGGCTTCGGCATGGCCTACGCCGCCCTGGCACTGATCGGTGCCATCGCGATCATCGCCATCACCAGGCGCCGGTAGGCGTCCTCCGGCGGTCAGGGGACCCGTGGGCCCCCTGCTCCCACCGTGGGGTAGTCCCCGACCTAAGCGGAAATGTATAAATACGGACCCGCCGTAGAAACATCCAGACCCAGCCGGACGATCATCATGCGAGATCCGTACCCCCGGTCGCGCGCGGCGGTCGCACTGATCATGACCCTCCTGATCGTGCTGTCCGTTCCCGCGCCTGCCCTCTCGGCCCCCCCCTCCCCAGCAGAGGACCCGTACGCCACGGGCCCCGAGTCCCAGGGCTCCGGCGACAACCGCGCCAACGCCAAGTGGACCTACCTGGTCTACATGGCGGCGGACAACAACCTGGAGGACGAGGCGATCCTCAACGTCAACCAGATGGAGGTCGTGGGCTCCTCCGGCAACGTGTCCATCGTCATCCAGTTCGACCGGTCACCCCTGTACGACGAGACCAACGAGAACTGGACGGGAACCCGCCGGTACTACGTGACCGCCGACGCGGACCCCGACATCATCAACAGCCAGCTCGTCGAGGACATGGGCGAGGTCGACATGGGCAACGCCGACAGGCTCCGCGACTTCGTGGTCTGGGGCATCACCAACTACCCTGCCGACAGGTACTACCTGGACGTGTGGGGCCATGGAGGCGGGTGGCGCGACGGGACGTGCAACGACTACACCTCGGGCTCTGCCATCGACACCGACGAGCTGGGAGATGCCCTCTCCGAGGCCCAGGACCTTACCGACACCGCCCTCGACGGTGTGGGCTTCGACCAGTGCCTCATGGCCCAGCTGGAGGTCTTCTACGAGATCAAGGCCATCGCGGACGTGCTGGTGGGGGCGGAGACCCTCATCCCCTCGGAAGGGTACAACTACACCCGAGTGATGGAATCCCTCGACGCCGACCCTGGCATGGACGCCCACGGGCTCGCCACGGTGCTGGTACGCACCTTCTTCGACGAGTACGGTCACGACAACGAGCGGGCCCACTCCGCCGTCGACAGCGAAGGGCTGGATGCTGGATTGGCCCCCGCCGTTACCCAGCTGTCCCAGGTCCTGCGGGGCAAGGCCGAGACCCTCCACGACGAGATCAAGATGGCCCGGGACCATACCCAGACCTACTCCACCACCGATTACATCGACCTGGGCAACTTCACCGAGATGTTGCTCCTGTACATTCCCGAGAACGAGACGGAGATCCGACAGGCGGCTATCGAGGTAAGGGAGAACGTGACCACCGCAGTGGTTGCAGAGGACCACGGCACCGGCCGGAACGGTTCGACGGGCATGTCCTTCTACTTCCCCAAGTACGGCGCGTCCTGGGCATACGACTCCATCATGATGAGCATCGAGCAACGATGGGACGAGTTCCTTGACGCCTACTACAACCGGGTCGACAGGCCCAACGTCGCCCCCACCGTGGATGTGGACGGACCGTTGACGGGTTCGGTGGTCGGCCTCGAGTTCGAGCTCCTTGGCACCGCCGGCGACACCGATGGCAACGTGACGTCGGTCGAGTGGAAGTTCGACCGGGGCGACTGGAAGGCCGAGGACGCCGGAAACGATTGGTCCGTTAACATCTCCACCGAGGGCATGACTCCTGGATTCCATCGCATCAGTGTCCGCTCCAGGGACGATGATGGTGACTATTCCCGCGAGGTCCAGTACGCTCTCAACGTGGAAAGCCGTGGGCTTGGGATCGATATGGGCCCCCGCCAAAGGCGGGCATTCGCAGGCGCCACCATCCAAATCGACATGAAGGTCCACGCCTTCGGCGACGAAGGGGGGATCGCGGGACTCGAGGTGGTCTCCCTGCCTGTCGGGTGGAGAGCGGACCTGCCCTTCGGAGAGGTCACCCTCGGACCCCGTGGAATCGCCGAGGGAACCATCGACCTGACCGTCGCCGGTGTCACCCCCAACGGCATCTATGAGGTGATTTTCAGGGCGTGGATGACCGACGCTCCCCTGATCCAAACCTTCGCCCGTATAGAGGTCAACATCACCGACCACAAGGCGGACCTGGTGGCCGAGAGCATCACCTTCAATCCCATCAAGCCCGAGGAGGGTAAGACGGTCCTCATCGGATGGACGTCCAGGAACCGGGGTCTTCTCAGTGCCACCGCCTTCAACGCCACTCTCACCCACAGGGAATATGATGGCGAAGCGTGGACAGAGATGGTGATGGCCACCTCCTCCCATGACACGCTGGATGTGGGATTTGGCGCATCCCAAAGCGTCGAGTGGACGGCGACCATCGGATACCACGAGTTCATCCTAACGGTCGATCCCGAGGAGAGGGTCCCTGACCTGGACCGGTCCAACAACGTCCTCACGGTCCCCTTCCTCCTGGAGGGGTACGACGTGGCCATCGTTGCCGAGCCCTTGAACATCACCACGGGACCTGGGAATGTCGAGACCTTCCACCTCAACCTCACGAACATGGGCAACCTGGACGACGTCCTCCAGCTCCTGGTGATCAACACCACCCTGCGCTGGGAGGCCGAGCTTAACGACTCTTCCTGGTACCTGTTGCCGAAGGCATCGACGTGGGCGACCTTGGTGGTCAGGGTTCCCGACCACGCCACCGGTGGCATCGAGGACGTCATCACACTCAGGGTCATCTCCTACGAGGACAAGGACAAGTTCCAGGACGTGGTCCTCCGCCTTTCGATACCCGAGACCTTCGCGATGCACGTGTCCCAGGACATGGACCACGGTAACGTGGGGTCCCTTGGGACGGTGTCCTTCAACATCACCATCGAGAACGCCGGCAACGGCTACGAGAACTACACCATCGATTACATCCGTCAGACCGCGGACCTGCTGGTGAGCGCCGTCAACGACACCGTGGAGGTGGCACCGGGCTGCTCCACCCAGGTGGAGGTCTTCCTGTCCTCCCTGGGCACCGGCGTCGGAGGCAGGACCCTCGAGCATGGGTTCACCATCCGGTCGGTGGACAACTCTTCGGTGATGGGGACCCTCTCTTACAGCGTGAGCATCGCCAAGGTCTTCGGCCTGCGTGCCGTCGTCGTGGTGCCCACCGGGGGTTTCGAGGCTCTCCCGGGGCAGGCCTTCGATGTGACCCTGGCGGTCTACAGCGAGGCCAACTACGCCGTCCCCATGGCGATACACGTGACGGGGGATGAGGACGCGTTCGAGCCCGCCCTCCTGCAGCTGGAGACCATCAAGGCGGGCGGTGCCGAGACGTACGACCTCATCCTGACCTTGAAGCGCCAGGTCCTCCTGGGCGAGTACGAGATGTGGTTCTCGGTCCACGAGGTGAACTCCACCGAGAACGCTACCACGGCCATGTACCCAGTCAAGGTGCTACGGGTCGACGACTCGTCCCTCTCCATCGTCAACGTCTCAGAGGAGGTCCTGATGCCGGACGGGACCTGGCGGGCAACTCTGCTCATCAGGAACATGGGTAACCACATGGAGATCTACTCCCTGAATGCTTCTGGGGTGCCCGAGTGGATCATCGTCACGTTTGAGGGTGAGGTTTTTCACAGTGCTTACGATTTCCGGCGGGGGGGCGACCAAGGATCGGCTCACCTGATCAGAGTACCGGCCCATGGTGAGATCGAGTTCCAGGTCTTGTTCTCGATGTTGCCCACCGTCGAGAAGGCGCCGAAGGAGCTGCTGATGGTGGTCACCGCCACGCCGTTGAACGTGACCGACGACCCTCCGTCCGTCGTGCTCGACATCACCACCGACATCCCCGAGAGTGACGACGGGATGACGTTCGCGTGGTGGTACCTGGTGCTGGCGCTGGTGCTCATCGCCATTGTCATCGTGGCTCTCCAGGTCGTGTCGCGAAGGCGGCAGGCCTAGGTCTTGACCAGCTCGAAGCCGTCCTTGTCGAAGATGAGGGGGAAGTAACCGCGCTCGTGATGGGTCTTACGCATCTTGACGACGCCCATGAAGAGGTTCACGTTGCGCTCATCCCGCTCCATGTCGAGGTGCATGATACCGTCCGACAGGAAGGACTCGACCTCGTAGGTCCCGAACTCCGACTCGGAACCGCCCGTCACCTCGGAGACCAGGAATGTGGTCATCTTGAGGTCTCGGAGGCTCTCGAAGAAGTGGAACAGCTCGGTCCTCATGTTCTCGAAGTCGGAAAGGGTGTAAAGCGCAGGAAGGGAATCGATGACAACCAGGGAGCAACCGAAGGTCTCCTTGTAGCTGCGCAGCTGGGTGCGCAGCGTCTCCATCCAGTCGATCTTCTTGGTGCTCTGCCCCTCGGAGCTGTGCACCACCTTCCGCAGCTTGCCGAGGTCGACGATGATGATGTTGTCCATCTCGGTGACGTCCATGCCTAGGCCGATCATGTGCTCCAGGAGGCTCTGCCTGTTCTGCTCGAGGGAGATGTACACACCCCTCCGACCCTCCTGCAGGGCCTGATTGTAGACGATGGAGAAGCAGAAGCTGGACTTCATGGAACCGGCCTTGCCTGCGACGAGAACGACGCTGTTCATGGGGACGCCACCCTCGAGTCGCTCGTCCAGCCCCTTGACGAAGGTCTTGATCCGGTCCTTCTCGGTCAGGCGGGAGATCTTCGAAGCGAACTTGCTCTCCACCATGTGCATCTCTCCATATCCAGGAGGTCCCCCAGAATCCTCTGGGTGCCCCTAGCTTTCGCAGGGTGGCTGCCGTTTAAATAGCTTTGCGCCCCATTTTCAGTTGGACGAATGGGTCCGGAACGGGGAAGCTGGACAGCGTTCGATCCGGACCCCTCTGGGCATTATTTCAACCAATAATCGTAGGCAAAGCATTATATCGAGAAGATGCCGTTGTCTTGAATCAAGAGTCTGGGAACTGCCAGTATCTCTGGAAAAAGGTGAACAGGAATTGGCCGAACAGGGCAATGAAAGGGACCGCCGGAAGCGGGTCGTGGTCAAGAAGGTGGCAGTTGATTCCTCCAAGCAACCAGCACCGCCGCCGGAGGTCCCAGTGACCAAGAAGGTCCAGCGCAAGGTGGTCACCAAGACCCCTGCCAACGAGACGCAGAAGGTCCGCAAGGTCGCCCCTCAATCAGGCCAGCAGACCATCAAGAGACAGGTGGTAAAGAGGACCGTCGTGCCCCGCCAGGTCGAGGGCGAGGGTGCCCCCAAGCAGGTGGAGCGGGTGGTGGTCCGCCAGAGGGTCAGGGAACCAGTCCCCACGAGCCCAGACCAGCTGGAGTCGGGCTACAACTACCTCATTGAGGAGCCCCAGCCCAAGAGGTCCTTCGAGTTCTTCAAGGCGAAGGTGACCAAGGGGTCCAAGGGACTGTGCATCTCCACCTCCTACCCCAAGAAGATCATCGAGGAGTACGGTCTGCATGGCGCCACCGTCTACTGGCTCTCCGAACTTGAGTTCGACAACCAGTCCCTCCATCCCCGGCGCCTCGACTTCGAGGTCACCCGCGCCATCCAGAACTTCGTCAAGTCCAACCCATCCAGCGTCCTGATAATCGACGGGGTGGAGTTCCTCATCCTCATCAACGGCTTCGAGCGGGTCATGACCTTCATCAAGAAGATGAACGACATCATGTCCGCCACCGCCTCTACTCTCATCACTTCCATCAACCCCTCCGCCTTCTCAGAGGAGAAGCTATCGATCATCGAGAGGGAGTTCGACCGGGTGTACAAGTTCGTCAGCTGAAGGGGGTCAAGAGCCGATGCTACGGGTTCCGATAATCATAGTCAACGTGAAGACCTACTCCCAGTCCCGGGGACAGGGGGCGCTGGAGATCGCCCAGGCCCTTGAGGAGGTCGCGGCGGAGACCGGCGTCGCCTTCGCGGTGGCACCCAACGCCTTCGACGTGAGGTTGCTGGCCACGGGTACCTCCCTGCCCATCCTCGCACAGCACGTGGACGCCGTCGCCGAGGGCAGCCACACCGGCCACCTAACCCCCGAAGCTGCCAAGGCCGCGGGGGCCGTGGGCTCGCTGGTCAACCACAGCGAGTGCAGGCTCCGCCTCGCCGACATCGAGCATGTGGTGGAGAGGCTCAACAGCGTGCAGCTGGATTCCGTGGTCTGCACCAACAACGCCACCGTGTCCCGGGCCGCCGCCTCGGTCCACCCCACCTTCGTGGCCGTCGAGCCCCCGGAGCTTATCGGGGGCGACGTCTCAGTGACGGATGCGGACCCCGGGGTGGTCTCGTACTCCGTCGAGATGGTCAAGGGTGTGGACCCCAAGGTCAAGGTGCTGTGCGGTGCGGGGGTCAAGACGGGCAAGGACGTGAGGATCGCCCTGGAGCTCGGGACCGACGGCGTCCTCCTCGCGTCCGGGGTGGCCCTGGCCGACGACGTGAGGGCCGTGGCGAGGGACCTGGCCTCCGGGATCCGCTAACCCCTGTCAGGCCAGGCCAGCGTCGTTACCGATACCCTTTTCTACCCTAATCGACTTGCAGCCACCGCCATGGCCAAGAAGGTGAGGAAGGACGGCGAGAGGAAGGAGGAGAAGAAGGTCGTCTTCGAGCCTCCTGTCTTCGACGAGCGGGAGTACCTGGAGGAGCAGATGCACAACATCAGGCTCACCGTCCTCTTCGTCCTCCTCGGCATTCCCACGGGCCTCGTCTGGGCCGTCATCGCCGTCGCCACCGGAAGCACCCTGCTAGGTCTCGTCATGGCCATCGGCGTCTATGCCGCAGGCGTCTACATCCTCAAGGGCCTGCTCTCCATCGACATCCTCGGTGGACCCAAGAAGATCATCGGGACCACCTTCCTGATGTTCATCTTCACTGCCCTGGCCTTCTCCGTCCTTTTCTCCAACCCTCCGGTGATGGACGAGACCAACCCCTCGATCACCGACGTGATGGTGGACTTCGACACCAACCTCACCTCCGAGGAGGACTGGGACATCCTCATGCGCCACAGGTCTAACCTGAAGAAAAACGAATCCAACAACGACCGCAAGAAGGCCAACCCGGACCAGACGATGTTCCTCCACAACACGAGCAACATAGCGGAACAGGGGGACACGATAGCCATCATGGTAAGGGCGGCCGACGCCTCGGGGCTGAGGGGCGTCTGGGTCGAGTTCGGGTACGACTCCATCGACAGCTCGGCGAAGGCCATGACCCGGCTCACCGAGGAGGAGTGGAAGGTGATGGGGGACGGAAGCGACTACGCCTTCATCGGGGAGCACTACTACCAGTACCGATTGACGGCGGCGAGGTCCGGAAACCTCTACTACAGCATCACGGTAGAGGACATGGCCGGTCACACCAAGGTCTTCAAGGCCACCGAGTCCGAGGACTCGATCTTCATAGCCGAGTAGAACATCGGGAACTAGGTGGAGGTCTCGGAGCCCCACTCCCAGGGTGGCTTCCTGAGGAAGAACCTGGTAAGGGTGGGCCTGTACATCTTGTGCACCAGGTCCTCGGGCCCCATTATCGTCAGGCCCTTGGAAACGTGCTCCGTGATGTGCTTGCCCAGGCTGAGGGTGGGCACCTCCTCGGAAAGGAGGTCCGCCGCCTGGGTGTGGCTGCGGATGACGTCCACACGCCATGAGCCGTCCTCGAGGTAGGGTCCCACCAGGGTCCTCTCGGAGGTCGACCACTTCTCGATGAATTCGTTCTCGTTGCCCTCGCCCACCCTCGGACCGTGATGCACGTACACCACAGGGAGGCTGGAGACCTCGAACTCGAACAGCAGCAGGCAATCCTTGCCCAGCACGGCGTAGCGGGAGTGGAGCACGGGGAAACCAGACCTGTTGCACAGGCGGGTTATCGCCCTTAGGGCCTTCCTGAGCTGGCCGTGCACAACGTCGGCATTCTCGTGGAACACCGGCAGCTTCAACCCCATCACCTTGGTCTCCCTGTCCCGCATGAGGCCCTCCAGACGCTGCCTCGACAATACGTCCGGGGGATTGGGGAAGAAGAAGGTCATCCTAGGCTTCTTCAGGTATTCCCGGCAGGCGCCGATGGTGAAGGCCAGGGTGTCAAGGGACACCGGGGAGGCCACGTTCCGCTTGTAATCGACGGGGTCGATGAAGACCATGGGGTCGTCGAAGGTGGAGACCTCGTCCTTCTCCGGGAGGTCATCCTCCCTGACCAGGTGGAAAAGGTCCATCTGGGTCCCCGGGACGTAGCTGGAAAGGCCCTTGAGAGCGGCGTGGAAGTTCCCGTAGTGGATGACGAGCAGCTCCACGAGGTACCCTGAGAACCCCTGGATCCTCTCCTCGGCCCCGTAGGTACCGATCCCCTTCAAGAACTGCTTGAGCAGGCGGACCTCATCCCGTTGCTCCTTCATCAGGGTAGAGTTGACGAACGTGACGTGGAAGGGCGTGCGGTCCACCGCCGTCATCAGGCTCTTGGTGTTCTCGAGCTTGTATGCCGGCACCAGGTCAATGCTGAAGCCCTCGTACATGCCCTGGAGGTACGGATGCTGGGCGTACTTCTCCTGCCCGTCGATCATGGAGTGGGCTATGGCCATCCCCTTCTTGGTCATCTCCTCGAGGGGGATGTCGGTGTTGAAGAGCATGAAGATGTCCACGTCGGGGTCCTTCAGGTAGGTCCCCTTGGCCACCGAGCCGGCCAAGAAGGGCTCGACGGAGACCTCGAAGTACTTGCCGATGTCCCTCACCCGTGCCGAGAGGTCACGCACGATGGTCTCCAGCTTCTT
Organism: uncultured Thermoplasmata archaeon; assembly: GCA_965369625.1. Classification (GTDB taxonomy): domain Archaea; phylum Thermoplasmatota; class DTKX01; order DTKX01. The sequence continues at coordinate 26,360 of CBDUQW010000039.1, forward strand.
GGATTGGTCCTCGGTGGGGCGTACCCGATCTAGCACCTTCCTCTCGATGGTCACGAGGGTACGATTGTGGGGGTTGATTATGAAAGTTGTGGTCTGGTTACCGAGCGTAAGGTCAGCGAAGGTCCCGGGAGATCTCCTCCAGGGTCTCGGGCACGGCCACGATCACGCCGTCCCGCTCCCCCTGCAGACCATCGACCACGCCGAACCAGTATATCACCAGACCCGGTCCGAACAGGTCGTGGTATGGCTTGAGCTGACGCTTGAAGTTGCGGGAGATCTCCGTCCGGTCGCCGAAATTGGCCTTGGACTCCATCCAGTGAAGCTTGGTCCCGTTCCATTCGAGGGGCTCGTCGAGGAGGATATCGGGCGTCTTGGGATAGGCACCCCGCAGGTCCTCCTCGTCCTGGAAGGCGATCCCCTCGGAATCGAGCCACTCTTGCAGCCTCTCCTCGCCCCTGCGGCCCCTCTCCGCCTGGACCTCGGTCCCCTGGGGGGAATAGATCGGGTCGTTCCCAACGACATCCTTGATCTCGCGACGGAGCCTGGCATCGGGTATGCGGCCAGGGTTCTCCACCATCTTCCAGAAACCCTTCCGGGTCACGTTCCCCTCGAGGAGTATGATGAGGGATGTGAGGACGGGCGGGAACCGGTTCTCCCAGGCGAACTTGAGCAGGGGTTTGCCTGACCTCCATTGATGGTAGTACTTCCGGGACCTACTCTTGACCCTGTAGTACCTGCGGGTCGCATCGCGAGTGACCTTCTGCGTGTAGATGACCAGGAGGGTCTCTTGGTCGATGCCCGTCTCCTCTGAGACGTCCTCGATGTCAGAGTAGCGGTTGAGGCGGGACCTCAGGTCCTCGTAGGTCTCCAAGGTGATCACAGACATCACCGAACACCTTGCGCATTGAACGGGATTTTGGTATTTCAAGGTTGCTCATCCAGGCCACTCATCGATGTCCTGGGGAACCCCCATCACCCACACGTCCCCGCCGTCGTAAAGGCGTACGAAGGGGGGCTCGAAGAACTTGTCCCAGGCCTCGCCCTCGATGGGCTCGGCAGTGGTGAACTGGGAGAGGGCAGCCCCCGTCCGGAAGTCCTCGGAGAGGAGCACCACCGTCACGGGCCGATCGCCGTTGGGGGTCTCCACCATCCTAAGGGCCTCGAGGGTGGTGGGGTCCCGCCCTCCGTACAGCACCCCCCCCGCCTGGTCCCATGTGGCCATCTGCTCGCCTATGCCGTAGGACATCGAGGACATGCGGTGGTCCGTCGCGACGGCGCCGGAGGACCTGTCCTCCGGGTGTGCACCCGGCCGTGGCAGACCGCCCCTCAGCCATATGGACGCCTCCAACTCGTGCTGGTCCGTGCCCTCCTGGAAGCCTCCCATCACCTCCTTCGGGGGGTAGGCTGTGGCCACGAGGATGACCACGAGGACGGCCGCCAGGGTCCCAGTGGCCCGGGACCACTTGACGCCCTCGGGCAGCGTCATGCGCCTCAGGTAGACGATGCCGATGCCAAGGAGGACCGCGGAGGCCTCGACGATGTACGGTAGGTGGCGGTACGGGACGAGCACCTCGCTCTTGATGGCCGTCGCGAAAAGGAAGCTAGCCAGTATCGCCGCCACCCATCCGATGATGACCAGGCCGCCATGGCGCCGAAGGACGAAGTCGGTGGAACCCACCCCCAGGGCGAACAGCACCACGATGGGGATGGTGTACAGCGCCATCCCCTCGCCGGGCTGGATGTCGGTCCCGGGAAACCCGAAGGCCGCGACCAGGGCGACGATGACCACGCCGCACACGAGGAAGGCAAGGAAGGCCGACCTCAGCAGGCTGGGCCCCCAGAGGATGATGTCCGGTACAGCCTTCCTCCTCGAGCCGAGGGCAGAACCCAGGAGGACGAGCGCGATAAGACCGACCCAGGCCACCGCCAGGACGAGGACGCCCGGAACGCCGAACAGGTCCACCATCACCTCCTCCTGGAAGGTGGTGGCGATGAACAGCCAGTACACGGTGGCCGCCGCCATGACCACCATCAGCGTGGACCCACCCCATCTGTTCCTGGCCTCCTCCGTCCCGTGGACCAGGGACAGCCGGAGGAGGTAGACGAGGGCCAGGGCCATGACCACGAACAGGAGGGTCAGATGATGCGTCACCGTGAGGGCGACGATGAGCAGGAGGTAGAGAAGGTACAGCACCGCGGGTCTGGCGGCGTCTGCGTCCTCGTCCCTCCGCCAGGTGTCGCCAACGATGAACACCAACATCACCGCGAGCATGAGCACCGAAGCGAGGGGTCCTGGCGCGGGGTGGGAGTTGGAGTAGACCTCCGGGAACACGACGGCGATGACAAGAGCAGCGAACAGGGCGGCCCACGGTCCTCCACCGAGCCGAAGCACGATGCAGGCGACCAGGAGGCATGATACGGCGGTGACGCAGGGTATCGCCACGGTCATCGTGGTCGACACCTGGATCCCCGCGACAAGAGCGAAGCTCCCGGCCAGGTCATAAAGTCCAGGGAAGTCTACGTAGGCTCGTCCCCACCCCTGGCTCTGCTCCACGTGATGTCCCGTCTCCACGAGCCCCTGAGCGAGCTTGAAGTACTCCCCCCAGTCAGAGCCCCACAGCGAGTGGTCGACGAGAGGGACCAGCCTGATAGCCATCGCGCCCATCATCACCGCAACCAGGGCAAGGAAGGTCCATCTACCCGCGAATATACCTCCTGTCGGGTCCAGGTGTGATGATGCGGGAGGCTATATAAACGTTAACGTGATTTGAAAGAGGCGCCGTGATCCCGGAAACGGATGGTGTCCTTCCGGTGCAGAGCGGGCCGAATCAGTTATCGTCCAGAGGGGCGGGTAAAAAAGAAGATATACTTTTCCGTAAACTATATATACTAGGATGTGTTATCCGAAGATTAGATAAACTTTGTGGTGACCGTGCACCTACCCAGAGCGGGTCAACGTCCGGTCGTCTGCAACGGGGGTATGAAGTTTGCCAGAAGAGGATCCGACCGCTGATCGCTGCCCGGAATGTGGCAGCACTCATCTAGTAAGGGACTACCAGCGAGGCGAGCTGGTGTGCGAGGACTGTGGACTGGTCATCGATGAGGAGTACATCGACCAGGGGCCAGAGTGGCGCGCCTTCGACGCCGAGCAGGGCCAGAAGAGGGCCCGCACCGGTGCGCCCATGACCTACACCATCCATGACAAGGGTCTGTCCACCACCATCGGTTGGAAGAACAAGGATTCGTACGGCAAGTCCATCCCGACCCGGAACCGGGCCCAGCTCTACAGGCTGCGGAAGTGGCAGCGCCGTATCCGGGTGAGCAACGCCACCGAGAGGAACCTGGCCTTCGCCCTCACCCAACTGGACCGCATGGCATCCAACATGGGCCTCCCCCGCAACATCCGTGAGACGGCGGCCATGATCTACCGCAAGGCGGTCCACAACAACCTGATCCGAGGACGGAGCATCGACGGCGTCGTGGCGGCCTCCCTCTACGCTGCCTGTCGGCAGTGTGGCGTTCCCAGGACCCTGGACGAGATCGCCACGGTGTCCCGCGTGGGCCGGAAGGAGATCGGCCGCACGTACCGGTTCATGATCCGCGAGCTCAAGCTGAAGCTCATGCCCACGTCCCCCGAGGACTACATCTCCAGGTTCTGCAGCGAGCTGAAGCTGGACGGGACGGTCCAGGCCAAGGCCGCCGAGATCCTGGCGGAGGCCGCTGACAACGAGCTGACCTCCGGCAGGGGCCCCACTGGCGTGGCCGCCGCGGCCATCTACATCGCCTCCATCTTGTGCAACCAGCGCAGGACCCAGCGCGAGGTGGCCGACGTGGCCGGCGTGACCGAGGTGACCATCCGGAACCGCTACAAGGAGCTGACGGAGAAGCTCAACATCAAGGTCGAGATATAGGCCTCCGACGGTCAAGGAGCCGGGGACCCGTCCAGAGTGTCTATTCCGACAAAGCCTTTTCAAATATTTTTATATAGGTCGCCTTCCTTGGTCAGAGGTGGTAGTTGACCATGGTCCGCATAGGTAACCTTAGGATTCGTGATATCTCTGCGCTCACTGGCACCCTCGCGGCCTTCGCGATGGTGGTCCTCCTCATAGTCTCAGGAACGGCCACCGACGACGTGATGGCGGCCTCGGGTCTCGTGACCGAGTTCATCGGAGCTGGAGACACCGTACAGATTAACTTCACCAAGGTGGGGGGCAGCAAGAACACCGATTACTCCATCAAGCTCCCGAAGCAGTCCAACGTCGTGGACGCCAGTCTCTCGGTGAACGGGAGCGACATATTCATCGGCAACCAGATCAAGCCCTTCAAGAGCGCCTTCGACTTCAGGCAGGGCATCAAGACCAACCTGATCTACGACACCAGCGGCCTCCACCTTGACATGGACACCCTGGCGCCCTTCTGGGCCGGTGCCAAGAAGGCCACCGGCAGCAACACCTTGGACGTGGCCACCGGTGACTTCAACGATGACGGCCGGGACGACTTCGTTGTCGTCAACAACGACGCGGACACCGCCACTGTCTACTACCAGAACAACCAGGGAAACATGGCCACCAAGTCCTATGTCAACACCGCGGACCAGCCCTATTGCGTCGACTCGGGGGACTTCAACTCCGACGGCATGGACGACTTCGCCGTGGGCTCCTACAATGGCAAGAAGGTGGACTTCTTCTACCAGAGGAGCACTGGTGGCTTCACGAAGTACACCTACACCGTGAACCTCAACGTGATGGGGATAGCCACGGGCGACTTCAACAACGACGGCCTGGACGACGTGGTCCTGGCGACCTACGGGAAGAAGGGCGTGACGGTGCTCCAGAGCTCCTCCGGAGGCTTCTCCCAGGGCCAGTCCATCACCGTCGGCGAGACCAGCGGCTCCTACTACTACGCCCACAACGTGCGCGATGTGGCCGTGGCCGACTTCAACAGGGACGGTCGCGACGACGTCGTGTTCGCCACCTGCGGAGGCTACACGTGGAACTACGACCGCAACAACTTCGGGAAGGTCAAGTTCTACTACCAGTCCACCTCTGGCTCCCTCAGCTACAAGACCTCCGTATATGGCTATACCGGTTGCTGGAACATCGCGGCGGGCGACTTCTCCGGCGACGGACGCCCCGACATCGCCTTCAGCCAGGCCTACGTGAACAAGGTCAAGGTCTACTACCAGATCGGCGGCGGCAGTTTCTCCGGCCCCACCAACCTTGCCGGCGACGGCCGCATCTACAGGCTGGAGGTCGGCGACTTCGACGGGGACGGCAAGAAGGACTTGGCCGGCGCCTCCGCCAAGCCCAGCCTCCTGTTCTACAAGCAGTCCAGCGGCAAGGTGAACACCCAGGCCAAGAAGTTCGTCCTGCCCGCCGGCGGGACCGGTCGGGCGGTGGCCGCGGGCGACTTCAACAAGGACGGCTACATCGACATCGTGACCGCCAACGGCGCCAGCAACAGCGCCTCGGTGTTCCTCCAGCGCCTCAAGTACGACGGCAGCTTCGTATCGGACCTCCTGGTCCAACCACTCCCCGTGAGGTTCATCAATTTCACCTATGCCATTACCAAGGGCGGAGGGGAGACGGGTTTCTCCTACTCCCTGGACGGGGGCACCACCTGGATCCCATTCGACAACGGGACCTACGTGGACCTCGTCAACCGGACGGACACCTACAGGTTCAAGATCACCCACCACTCGGACAGCGCGTCCAGGTACGACACCGTCAAGTGGGTGTCGATGAACATGACGTACCAGGCGTTCCCGACGAACGTCCACATCGACATGGGTCGCGACGGCACGATGGAGTGGAACATCACGGGAGAGCTCCAGGGCAAGCAGACCATCACCGGCCTGGCCGATGCCCTGACCGAGTACGTCCAGAACAGCACACACCCCGCCGACGAGGACGGTTACG
>CBDUQW010000040.1:0-32121 GCA_965369625.1 uncultured Thermoplasmata archaeon
CCCTGAACCCTGGCCTAACCCCTGGGGACTTTTTACACACTTTTTACACACTGCCGGGATGGTCCGTCAGAGGGCGACCAGGAAGGGGAAGGGCGGACGGGGTTCGTTTGATTTCAATCACTCTCGGAGAATAATAATGTCAATAATCTACAGGGATACTGGCCGTTTTTTGCATTTTGTTAGAATCGGGACCGTACATTTATAAATATCGTGAATCCAATCGCAATGACATGGAAGAGGGGTTCGTACGCTTCATGCGTAAGTGGTATTATTTCGTGGGGGTCGGCATTGCCCTCCTCGCCACCATGTTCGCTGTATTCTACCCTGCTTTGGCCATCGTGATGCTGATAGCTATCCTCGCCATCATCATGTTCTTCGCGTACTACTACTGGAAGTACGACATCATGAAGAAGGAGCGGCACCCCGTCCGCAACGTAGCGAAACCGACGATGATGGTCGAGGACGTGCAGGCCGAGGCCTCGAACATGCCAGACCTGGAAGAGATGGCCCGAATCGCCGCCGCGGGCGAGCCAAAGGTGAGGGGTCACATGGTAGAGGGGTCCGGCATGGACCTGGTGGAACGCTACTTCCCCTTGGGAGAGATCATGTTCCCCATCTCCTTCATCGCCAACAGGCAGGAGAAGAAGTACCAGGAGGGCTCCCTGGAGATCGGGGAACCCATCTGTCTCTGGCACACCATTCCCGTCTGGTTCAGCGCCAGTGGGGGAGGTGATGACCTCAAGTACCTGGTCCACTGCTCCAAGTGCCCCAAGCCCAGGGGGATCCAGAAGTCCCTCGAGGACACCAAGAAGATAGTCGAGCTGGTGTCCGTGACCACCCTGCGCGGGGGCGAGATGGTCATGATGGACGAGACGATGATGGATGCCGTCAAGCGTGGCCGCGGCGAGCTCCCCGGTTAGGCGTCTTCCATAACATGGTGCAGGTTTTAAATACCTCATCGGTCCTCACATCCCTTCGATGGCGAGCCTCGACACCTCTGGACGCCCCATACCCCAGTTGGTCTACCTCCTGATGGCGTCCTTCGTCCTGATGATACTCTCGGGCATATTCTACGGCCTCGGCCTGCCCGAGGACTGGGCCCGGGCCCTCTTCATGGCCACCGTCATCCTATGGTTCATCCTGGGCATCGCGCTCATCGTCCAGGGGAGGATGGAGGTCAGGGAGATCGCGCGGAACTCCAAGAATTCCAAGGGGAAGCCCTCCCTCGAGGAGGTCGAGGATGTCACTGACTGAGCCCTCGTCCTCCAGACGCCTCGCCATCATCGGGACCCTCGCCCTCCTGGTCTTGGCAACGGCCCTGGCAGGTTGCATCGACAGCGAAGAGCCCGAGGACCTGAGCGATCATCGCCTCTCGATGACCGTCGAGATGTTCGACGGCAACGGCCAGAGGGCCATCAACGTCACCGAGCTGCTCTTCAAGGTATCCCTCGGACCGATGCAGAAGGATACCTGGATGATCCAGCAGTCCGACGGCTTCGTGAAGGGCGAGGACAACACCATCCCCCTACGCATCGAGGCCCGGTACGAGGACGGCAAGAACCCCGTGGAGGACTTCCCCATCATGGGTGACGACCACGTTGTCACCGGGGGCGTGCTGGTCAAGGACGGGAAGCTGACGGTGGACCTCAACGGCGACGATGGCCTGTACACCCTCGACCACTCCTCCGTCCGGTACCCCAGCGAGAGGGAGGTCACCGTCACCATCACCGGTACCTACGGCGACCTGGTGCTCTACTTCAACCTGCTGCCGCCGAAGTGAGAGGCGTGAGCTCATCCGCTTGCTTCCAGCCTCGCGGCTGTAATAAGATGTGATTCCAGTGAGTGACCCCCATGATCGGGGATACCAGAGGCCCGCTCACTGGGTGAAGGTCTCGCCCTTCTCGAAGTTCTCCTTGACGTACTTGATGATGAGGTCGCGGTTCTTCCTGAGGTGGGACTCGAACCAGACCTTGATGACGCCGGAGAGGACGGCCCACATCTTCTCCATGTTGATCTTGTCCAGCGGTGCGTCGTAGAGGATCTGCTGGGAGAAGATGCGCTTCCAGCCGGAGTACTTGTAGTAGTGCTCGCCCTCGCAGTACTCGTAGACCACGCGAAGGTGGAGCGTCTTGTCCATGGTGTAGAAGAACGCCTTGATGGAATCCCCGACGCGACCCTGGTCCTGGGTCCTGTCGATCAGCTCCACCTGGCTGATGTCGGAGAACCGGAAGCCCTCGCGGAACCTCCATTCCTCAGGAAAGTCCTCGAAGACGGCCCACACCGATTGATTGGGCTCGATGGAGAAGTGGATGTTTATCCTGTGGAACCGGATCCATATCTTCCAGAAGTCCTCGATGAGGGCGTGGATGATGTCGCCCCTAGAGGTATTGAGCTTGGCGATATCCTCCGAAATCTCCCCCTCCATTTCGCTCAGTTCCTTATCCAGCTGGTCGAAAAGGTCACTACTCATGGTATCCCTTTCTGGATAATGGTCGATGGTGCTTATAAACCCTTCCGTGACTTCCCAGGGGCCTGGGAATCGGGAGCTGGATGGGGGTCCCGGAAGGGGCAAGGGACCCTGCTACAAGCAGCCGTGACCGTTTATTCCGAGATGAGGTCGTTGGCTTCCCGGGTGGTCGTGTGAGCCCCGAGAAGGAAGCACCTGAGGCTCCCGCGGCAAGGGCGAGGGACCCCTCCATTCGTGGTGAGGGGAGGGGTCAACCGCTATGAACGGACCTTGGGGGTCATCTCCAGGTCCTCTTCCGCTTTCCGTTCTTGACCGCCTGTCGAGCCTCCTTGCTGTCCCGGACGCGGTTGGCCTCGGCCCGCCGCCGCTCGATCTCGTCGGTGTTCATGTGCACCGGACATGCGTATCCCAGCCTGCAGAGCCTGCACTTCTCCTTGGAGACGGGCTGGTGGGGACGGACGAGGTGACCATACTTGCGGCGGGGCAGCGCAACACCCGTTTCCCCATAGGCCTCAAGGGGGGTAAGCCTTCCGCATGGAACGGACCAACCTCGACCCCCTGGCAAGCTCGAATAGTACGGAAAGTATATAAGGCCAGAGTACCTTCCAATCACAACTAGCTTCGTCTAGGTGATGGGATGGGAAAGCAGCCTCGGTCAGTCCGAAAGCGGATGCTGATACCACTAGTAACGGTGCTATGGAGAGCCGGCAAGGCCGACAAGGACAAGGTCCACAAGGCCGACCTGATCTCCTACCGGACGGTGGACCTTGAGCTGGAAAAGCAGTACAAGGACGTCAGGAGGCAGCTGAACGAGTACGACCGCTCCCGGGAGCCCGAGGTCCGGGGCCGCTGGAACAAGGTCTGCGGGGAGTGCGGGTACGTCAACCACGAGCGCCACCGTTTCTGCGAGAGCTGCGGGCGCGACCTGGTGGAGGAGACCATCGAAGTGGTCCACATCTGCCCCAAGTGCAGGACCTCGGTCCAGAAGCACGTCCGCGAATGTCACGAGTGCGGTGCTCGCTTCTGGTCCCCCATCGTTCTGCGTCAGTCGCCCAGGAAGGCATGCAAGGGCGTCGACGTGGGCCCGGACGAAGGACCCAGATAGGGGAGGTGGCCGGACGACCAAACAGGTGAGCCAGGACGAGGCCCGCAGGGCGATCGAGGCGCTGGAACGGGAGATCGACATGAAGGACCGCCTGATACAGATGCGGGTGGCCCTGGACTACCTTACGGAGTTCATCGACCCCGCGTACAGGGAGGAGTTCATCAAGGCCGAGCGGGCGGCCCGCACCGAGGAGGAGATGACCAGGCTCCTCGTGGCGGCAAGGCGCCACATCGCACAGAAGACCATCATCGAGATCCTCGACTTAGATATCTGAGATCCCGAAGGCATCATCGAACTGGGGTAGGGAGCGAAGATGTACCTGACTGAGATAAGCCTGGAGAACTTCAAGTCATTCGGACGGAAGATACGCATCCCCTTCAAGGAGGGCTTCACCGCCATCACCGGACCCAATGGCTCGGGGAAGTCCAACATATCGGATGCAATACTGTTCGTCCTGGGACCGAAGTCCTCCAAGGCCATACGGGCGGGCAAGCTGACGGACCTGATATTCAACGGGGCAAGGAGCAAGCGGCCCGCCAAGAGCTGCCGCGTTTCGCTGGTCTTCGACAACACGGACCGGGTGCTGCCCATAGACAAGGACAAGGTCACCCTCACCCGAGTGGTCAAGCTCAGCCCCTCCAAGGCGGACAACTACTACAGCTACTTCTACGTCAACGGTCGCAGCTCCTCCCTGCAGGAGTTCGACCAGCTGCTGGCCCACGCCCGCATCTCCGCCGACGGCTACAACTTCGTCCAGCAGGGGGACATCAACCGGGTCGTGGCCATGTCCAACCTGGAGCGCCGGCGCATCCTGGACGACATCGCGGGCATCACCCGCTACGACCAGGACATCCAGAGGGCGGAGAAGCAGCGGACCGAGGCCGAGGCGAACCTGGAGAAGATCGGCATCCTCCTCGACGAGATCAAGCGCAACATCACCGCCCTGTCCCGGGACCGGAGCAACGCCATCACCTACCGGGAACTGCAGGACGGCCTCCAGCTGGCCAAGGCCCAGATGGCCCGCAAAAAGCAGGAGGAGATCGAGGACCAGCTGCGGGGCGTGGCGGCCCAGATCGGGGAGTACGACGGGGAGCGTGGCACCTACCGCGAGTCCATCGAGGAGAACCGGAAGCGCCTTGCCGAGCTGGAGGAGACCCTCTCCGAGGTGGAGAAGGAGATCATCCGGGTGGGGGGCGCCGACGCCGAGAGGCTCAAGGAGGAGATCGACCGGGTCCGCCTCGAGCGCTTCCGGGCCGAGGACCGGGAGGAGAAGGCCAAGGACCGCACCGGGGAGCTCAAGCTGGCCAAGGCCGCCCAGCAGCAGGAGCTGCGGGGCATCCGCAAGCAACTGACGACCTACAAGAAGCAGCTGGACTCGCACGACAACGACGTCGGTGTCCACAAGCACGACATCAAGGATCTCCACGACCAGCTGGAGGAGGCCAACGCCGCCGCCCGGGAGAGCTCGAAGGACATCGAGACCCTCCAGCGGGAGATAGCCAAGACCCGAAAGGAGCACGAAGAGGCCCTGGAGGACCAGCACGCCCTCGCCCTGGAGCGGGACCGGGCAACGGAGAGGATGGAGCGGGCCACCCTGGAGCTGGCCCAGCTGGAGGAGAGCATCAAGACCCTGGAGTTCGAGCTCAAGGACCTGCAGTTCTCCACCTCGGACATCAGCAAGGCCTCGAAGACCAAACGGGACCGCATCGAGGAGCTGCAGGCGGATGTCCTCAAGGCCAAGGCCGAGGAGAAGAAGCTCATCAAGGAGGCCAACGACCTGGAGATGGAGGTCAAGCGGTTCTCGCGGGACTTCAACTCCCTCAAGGCCGAGTCCGAGGCCGCCATCCAGCTCCAGAAGGGTTACACGCGAGCGGTCAACGCCATCATCGACGCCCGCGACCGGGGCAAGCTGAGGGGCGTCCTGGGCACCATCGCCGAGATGGCCGAGGTGAGCAAGAGGTACGAGAACGCCCTCACCGTGGCCGCGGGGGGCCGCATGCAGTCCGTGGTGGTGGAGGACGACGAGTCCGCCGCCCAGTGCATCAACTACCTCAAGAGGACCAAGATCGGCCGCGCCACCTTCCTTCCCCTCAACAAGATGCGCTCGGGCCGCCCCGGCGGCAAGGCCCTGATGGCCGTCCGCAACGACGACGCCATCGGCTTCGCGAAGGAGCTGGTCAAGTACGACGAACGGTACGAAGCGGCCTTCTGGTACGCCTTCGGCGACACCGTGGTGGTCAAGGACCTGACCACCGCCCGCAAGCTGATGGGCGGGGTCCGGCTCGTCACCATCGACGGCGAGCTGACCGAGGCCTCCGGGGCCATGATAGGTGGCGCCCTCGCCAAGTCCATGATCCGCTTCGGCGCCCCTGCCAAGACGGAGTTCGACCAGGTGAAGAAGGCTCTCCGGCAGGCGGTGGACAGGAGCGACTCGGTGTCGGCTCAGCTCCAGTCCCTGCGGGAGCAGATGTACAACGCCGGGGTCGAGCTCCGGGAGCTGGCCGCCATGGAGGGGACGGAGTCGTCCAAGCTGGAGGACATCGGGGTCCGCCGCAAGGAGTACAAGGGTCGGCTCAAGGCCATGAGGGAGGAGCGGAAGAAGCTCTCGGAGGCAGCCGACAAGGCCAAGAGGGAGGTGGAGGAACGGGAGGCCGACCTCAAGGCCATCGAGACCAGCCTGGCGAAGCTGGAGGTCGGCCGCGATGAGCTGTCCGTCAAGGTCAACAGGGCCACGCCCGCGGACCTGTCCCAGCGCATCGGAGAGATCCAGGAGACCAGTGCCGACGCCCGAGAGGCCCTCCGGGACGTGGAGTCCAAAATGGAGACCGTCCAGACCCAGAACGGCCTGATGCAGAAGCACGAGGCCGACGTTGTGGGCAAGATAGAGGAGATCGAGAGCGACCTGGTCGAGGCCAAGACCATCATCTCCGAGTCGAAGGAGGCCGCCCGAGCCCTCGACGTCGAGCTCAACGGCCTGCTCAAGGTCGAGGAGCAGACCTCCTCCGAGGTGGAACAGCTCAGGACCAGGAAGGAGAGGGCCTTCGAGGAGAAGACCAAGGTCCTGGGCGAGGTGGACGGCCTGGAGACCAAGCTGGAGACCCATGCCGACCTTATGATCCAATTGAAGGTCAAGACCCAGACCCTGGAGACCGCCCTGCAGGAGGCGGAGGAGGAGAGCGCCCGGTACGAGGTGCAGGTCAAGCAGCCCCTGCCGCCCCTCGATAGCCTGAACGTCACCGTCCGGGACACCGAGGTCAAGATGGCCCGGCTGGAGCCCGTCAACATGAGGTCCATCGAGGAGTACGACGTCCAGGTCCAGCGCCGCGACGAGCTCCAGGAGGAGCTCAAACGGCTGGAGAAGCAGAAGAAGGACCTGCTGAAGCTGGTGGACGAGCTCAACAAGAAGAAGAAGTACGGCCTGTACAAGGTCTTCGACGCCATCGACAGGAACTTCCAGGAGACCTACACCACGCTGTCCAACGGCGGCGACGCCCACCTGCAGCTGGAGAACCCCGACGAACCCTTCGAGGGCGGTCTGATCATCGAGGCGAGGCCCCCCAACAAGAAGGTGCTCCGCCTCGAGTCGCTGTCGGGAGGCGAGAAGTCCCTGACGGCCCTGGCCCTCATCTTCGCCATCCAGCAGTTCGACCCCTCGCCCTTCTACCTCCTCGACGAGGTTGACATGTTCCTCGACGCCGTCAACGCCGAGATGGTGGCCCGCATGGTGGCCAGGAACTCCGCCTTCGCCCAGGTGCTGATGATCTCCCTGCGCAAGGTCACCCTCACCAAGGCGGACCAGCTGTACGGCGTGACCCTGACGGCCAGCGGCGTCTCCGACGTGGTCGGCAAGGTGAACCTGGCCGAGTTCAGGGAGGAGCCACCGCCCGAGGAGGGGAAGACGGGAGGTTCGGTCCATGGCTAACGGGAAGGGCCCTGGAGGGACCGCGGCCATCTTCGGCAGCGACCCCCTGGTGACCGATCCGGCCCTGGCCGAGTCGGTGGAGGACGTGATGTCCCACCTGCTGTTCCACAAGAGCCTCATCGACGAGGAGGACTCGGGCGACCGGCTGCACCGTTACATGGACATGGTCCGGGACCTCCAGGAGGGCGCCCACGTGGCCATGGACAATCCCTTCGACAAGTCCATCGCCATCACCCTGGAGCTGGTGCTGACGGAACACCTGAACCCCTGGGACGTGGACCTCGTCGGGTTCTCCAGCATGTACCTCAAGCGGGTCAAGAAGGAGAAGGACATCGATTTCATCACCGCGGGCCGCCTCATGCTCATGGCATGGTCAGTGCTCAGGCTCCAGACCGAGGAGGTCCTCGTGGCCATCGAGCGGGTCAAGGACGAGGCGAACGGGGACGTAGCCGACTGGTTCGACGGGGCACCCGAGTGGGCCGCCTACGATGAGCCCGACTACTTGTACACCAAGGAGGTCCTGGCGGCCAAGTCACCGCCCATCGAGGAGCGGGTGCAGCGCCGGACACCCCGCCCCGTGACCCTCCTCGAGCTGGTGGACGCCTTCGACGAGGCCCGGCGGGAGACGGAGCTGCGGAGGGACATCGAGGACAAGCGCAAGGCGGCCCGCGACCGCATCAAGCGCGAACGGGACATCAGGGTCCACAAGATGATGCACAAGGAATCCCTTGAGGAGGACATCGTGGAGACCTGGGCCCGCATCCTCACCCACAACGGCGACCCCATCCCCCTGGAGGACCTCCACAAGGACGGCGTGGAGGACTACCTCACCATCTTCGTCGCGGCCCTGTTCCTCGCCCTCCACGGGCGCATCAAGCTCTGGCAGAAGAAGTTCCCCTACGGGACCATCCTGGTCCAGAAGATGCGGGGGGATGAGCTGGGCAACGAGCTCACCGTCGCCCGGGCGGCGGACAGCAAGAACAACTGATGACGGGGGCTCGCGTTCCCGCCAGGCATGGCACGGGTGATCGTTTGCGTGGGACGAAGGCTGTTATCGGCGGACGCATCGAGAAGGTGGACACCTTCGACCCCGGCCCCCCGCTCCTCCGGAGCAAGTACGAGTGGAGAACGAGGTACCGGAAGTACCTCCTGCAGGAGATCGTCGCCTACGCCATGGTCCTGATCATCACTATGTCCGTCGTCAGCGCCATCCTGTACCTGGTCATCGAGGATGCGGCCCTTGCGGTCCTGGTCGTAGTGCTGACGACGGTCTGCTTCCTCGTCGCCGAGTTCTGGTCCAAGGGCATCCTCGGGTACACGATAGCACCCGGCCTGTACCAGGAGGGATTGATCCACCAGAAGGGATTCTTCCTTCCCTACGATGAGATCGAGGATCTGCAGACGAGAAAGGGACCTATCCCCATCCTCATCCCCGACAAGGTCGTCTTCATCCCCTGTTACGAGAACCGACTGGTGGACTACTCCGAGTGGGACATGGAGGTCCACATCATCGGCGAGGACGGGCTGGAGCTGCTAAGGGAGAGGATCGCTGAGGTTCCCAAAGGGGACGAGTGAGTTGGTTACACCATCACCCCCAACGAATAGAATCTGCTGACACTCCCAATTCAATCCAATAACTTGAAATATCCTCAACACAACATCTTATCTGGGTTGTCAGCATGAAGAAGGGGTGGCTCGCTCTCGGCTTTCTACTTGGCGTGGTTGCTGTCTCCTCATCTGCATATGGAGGCACGGTCTATCATTTTGAACCCTTCGCTGTCTTCATCACGTATCCCGAAGGTAGATACATCATAGGACACGAGATGGAGGTCATGGCCCATTTCTACTATGATGGTGAACCCTTCGACCCCGTGTGGGTCAACATGTCCATCAGGAACGAAGACGAGGAGAAGCTGTGGTTCAATATGACCCGGTTGAGCACTGGCATCTACACCGCCTCGTTCACCATTGCGCTCGAGCATCTGGAATCGGATGGACAGCTTTATATGTCAGCTGTTGGACGACTTGACCTGACCCAACATGAACGGGAATCCATCAGAGTTATTGAGAGAATTCAAACAGAATATCACCATGCATTCAATGTGGAACCATCTTTCCCTGATCCCTCCGATATGGCACCTCGACCGGGTCAAGTGGTAGAATTCGACATCTGGTCGACCTACCTGGGCGCACTGGTCGATCCCGATGAGGGATCGTTGGTGGTGGTTGTCGGTCCCGACAGATATCGGCCCGAGAACAATCTGGAACGTGTAGGGAAGGGCCATTACCGAGGGTCTTTCACTGTCCCTGCCGACATGATGACAAACGAACGATTTATCCTGAGGATATTTGCGAACTGCACAAGGGATGGCTTCACATCCCGTCTACCCATTCTGATACGCCACCCGATCGGCGTCCATATGTTCTCCATCTGGGTCCATCAGAAATTCGTCAACGAGACCATGACGGTCCTGGATCTCTACGTCACCGACCTTGATGGGGACCCGGTGGTCGGTGCAACGGTCAACCTCGAGGATGGCGATTTCACGGGTACCACCGATGAGAAGGGCGTCTACGAGTTCACCCTATCTTACCCCGATGTCGAGCCCGGTACGATGACGTACCGTGTGAGCGGGTACGTCGAGAAGGATGGGATGAGGCAATCGCTCTGGGAGCACCGGTGGTCTGGTCCGTACGTCTACATAATATCACCCGAACCTGAGCCGAGACCGCCGAGGGATAACAGCTGGTGCACGATACTGGACAAGGAGCTACCGGAGGATTCCGACGTCTTTATCAGGCTCTATTCGCACATCGCTGATGAACCTCTCCCGGGAGATCGTATCATCGTCAGTGTGTTCAACGACCATGAAATCCTCTACTACGGTGAAGGAATAACTGGACCCGATGGCATCCTCTCCGTTCCCGTCCACACACCAAAGGTACCTGATGGGGCCTACAGCACCTGGATCGAGATTGCATACCAACGCCTTGCAGATGACGGTGACTGGTCCGGGAGGAATGGAAATATCGATATCATGGCCAAGGAGGCCCCTTCTACGATCCTTGAGAGGATCCTGGACCCTGACGGCTACATCGATGTGCTCCCCTTCGAAGCTGGTGGCGAGATTGAGGCATGGATAACTATACCCGAGGCCGATGGGGAGGTGGAGATAGCCGGTGCCTGTTGGGGGTTTGGGGACCCTTTAATTCAGGGCGCCCCAGGTGATCCCGCCTGGATAACGTGGATACCACGGGCCAATGGAGTTCATTCCTTCGAAGGCATTCTTGTCGGGGGTATGTGGGAGGACGGCAGGTACAAGGTGGTCATCGACCTTCCCTACTTCATTCCCGATGATGAGGAACTCTACATAGTGGGCTACGTTCGGTTCCTCGATTCTGTAGGTTTCTACAGAACAAGGTTCGTCCTTCTCACGAACGTGACGCCGGCAGCCATCGACCAACCGCCGATTGTGACCATAACTGTACCTGAGACCGGAGGTGTCTACACTGGTACCATCGACCTCTCAGGCACGGCCATCGATGACCAAGGGATCGTCCGCATAGAGGTATCCATCGACGGAGGTGCCTGGTCCATTGCCGACGGTACCACTGCATGGACCTATTCCCTGAACACCTTCGGCATGTCCCCGGGAGACCATACCCTCCTTGTTCGCGCTTGGGACGTAGGGACTTTCGCGCAGAGTAGCACCAACTTCGTCGTGGACCGACCACCCTCCGTGACGGTGAAAAGGCCCGTCGACGATGTGGACTACCGCAAGATGATGGAGATTTACGGAACTGCCGAGGATGATGTGGGGGTGCTCAGGGTCGAGTTCCGGATCGACGGCGGCGAGTGGATGGTCGCAGATGGTACGGACGAGTGGTCTTACACCATCGACACCAGGGACCTGGATGACGGGACCCACACGTTGGAATGCCGGGCCTTCGACCTTTACACCACCTCCCGGATGGTCACAGTGGAGTTCGGTGTAAGCAATCCTGATGTGAGGGTGAGCACGCCAGGCCTCCTATCAACGATCGTTGCATTGGCCCTACTTTCCATGGCGGGTACGCTCATCTGGAAGGAAGATAGAAGAAAACCCTGAGAAGGAACGGAGACCTTAGATCGGGCACCGGTTCAGTCCGACTCGACCAGGTCCGTCCCGGGGGCGCTGACCATCAGGCCGATGATCTGCCTGGAATGCTCATCGTTACGGGTCTCGAAGGTGAACCTGATCCCGACGACACCGAAGGGAAGGTCTGGTAGGTCACGCCGCACGCTGACCTCGATGATGTTGGCACCCGCCTGGCTGACGGACTCCAGCAGGTCGAAGAGCCTTCCGGGACGGTCCTCCATCTGGACGCGCACCTGGAGGATGCGGCCCGCCTTCCGGAGACCCTGGCGGATGATCTTCCCGATGCTGTTGATGTCCAGGTTGCCGCCCGAGATGAGGCAAAGGACGTTCTCGCCCAGGTCATTGACCTTGTCGTAGAGGATGGCGGCGGTGGGAACGGCACCGGCGCCCTCGGCCACCGTCTTGTGGCGTTCCAGCAGGAACACGAAGGCTCGGGCGATCTCGTCCTCGTCCACGGTGACGACGGTGTCCACGTACTTCCGGATGATGGGCATGGTCAGCTTGCCGGGCATCCGGATGGTGATGTCGTCGGCGATGGAGGTGACGCGGCGGATGCTCACGTGCTGACCGTCGGGGGATGGCACCTCCTGGGGAGCGGCGCCAGCGGCCTGGACCCCGATTATCCTGGCGTTGGGGTTCTTGGCCTTGACGGCAATGGCGATGCCGGAGATGAGGGCCCCGCCGCCGATGGGCACGATGACGGTGTCGACATCGGGGATGTCCTCGAGGATCTCGATGCCGATGGTGCCCTGACCCGCGATGACCTTCTCGTCGTCGTAGGGATGGATGAGGGTGTAGCCCTCGTCCTTGGCGATGCGCTCGGCCTCGAGGTTCGCCTCGCCGTAGGAACCACCGTTGATGCGCACCTCGGCACCGTAGTACCTGGCGGCCTCGGCCCTGGGCATGGCCATGCCGCTGGGGACCACGACGATGGACTTGACGCCCTGCATCGATGCGGCCCGGGCCACTGCCAGGGCATTGTTCCCCGTGGAGGCGGCGATGACGCCATTGGCCTTATCCTCGTCGGAGAGGGAGGCGATCTTGACGAAGGCACCGCGGAACTTGTACGAGCCAGAGCGCTGCTTGTTCTCGAACTTGACATAGACGTTCTTGCCGGTCTTCTCCGACAGGGAACGGGAAAGAAGGACAGGCGTGCGCCTGTGATGCTCCTTCAAGACATCCCAAGCGGCGTTCACGTCATCCACGCTGACAGCGACCTGCTCATCAGCACTCACGGCGTCCTCTTCACCCGCCATGAACTTCACCAATAGACCGTTACCACCCCCTAGTATATAACACCGCTGGTCAAGCTCCAAAAGGAGGTAGGCACGGCACCCGGACCCGGGCCTTTTTCAGGTCTCCGACAGGGTGTGTCTGGAAGGCTTAAAATACGGTAACGGTGATTCCCCCCCGACGGGGTGCCTCGATGGGTTCTACTATCGCCGAGAAGGTCCTCGCCAGAGCATCGGGCGAGGGTAAGGTGGAGGTGGGTCAGATCGTCTCGGGCCGGGTGGACCGGGCGATGTCCCACGAGAACGCGAAGCTGGTCTCCAAGGTGTTCCGCGAGATCGGGGTCGAGAAGGTGTGGGACCCGGATAGGATCGTCCTGCTCTTCGACCACCGGATCCCCGCGAACAACATCAAGACCGCCACCGCCCACAAGGACGTCCGGGACTTCATAGCCGAGATGGACCTCCCCCACTACCTCGGGGAGCGGGAGGGCATCTGCCACCAGGTGATGGTCGAGATGGGCTTCGTCGCACCCGGTGACCTGGTCGTGGGGACGGACTCGCACACCACCACCTACGGCGCCCTGGGCGCCTTCTCCACGGGCATCGGCGCCACCGAGATGGCGGGGGTCTGGGTCACGGGCGAGCTGTGGCTGCGCATCCCAGAGACCATGCGCGTCGAGGTCCACGGCGCCTTCCACAAGCGGGTGGGACCCAAGGACCTGGTGCTCAAGTTCATCGGCGACGTGGGGGCGGACGGCGCCAACTACGCCTCCGTCGAGTGGGCGGGCTCCGCCATCGAGTCGATGGAGGTCCCGGGCAGGATGACGGTCTGCAACATGTCCATGGAGGCGGGTGCCAAGGCGGGCATCGTCGCGCCCGACGACCGCACCATCGAGTACCTCAGGGGCCGTGTCGACCCACCATACGAGAACCTGGTCTACCCCGACGTGGACTGCAACTACGCCTCGGAGCACCACTACAGCGCCTCGGAGCTGGAGCCCATGATCGCCGCGCCCCACCGGGTGGACAACGTGGGCCCGGTCTCCGAGTACGAGGGCCTGGAGGTGAACCAGGCGGTCCTCGGCAGCTGCACCAACGGCCGCGTGGTGGACCTCAAGGCCGCCGCCGATGTCATGGGCGGCGAGCAGGTGGCCAAGGGAGTGCGCCTCCTGGTCATCCCCGCCAGCCGCAGGGAGCTGCTGGCCGCGATGAAGCTGGGCCTCATCGAGCAGTTCGTCCGGGCGGGCGCACTGGTGCTCAACCCCGGTTGCGGCCCCTGTCTTGGAGCCCACCAGGGCATCATGGCGGCGGGGGAGCGGGCCATCGCGTCCACCAACCGGAACTTCCGCGGCCGCATGGGCAGCCCCGACTCAGAGGTCTACCTGGCCTCCCCCGAGACGGTGGCGGCCTCCGCCATCACCGGGACCATTACCGACCCGCGGGGGGTGGTCTGATGGCGAGGGTGCACGTGTACGACGACGACGTCAACACCGACGTCATCTACCCCGGCCGGTACCTGGACGTGTACGAGCCGGAGAAGATGGCCCTCTACTGCATGGAGGACATCGACCTGGGGTTCAAGGACCGGGTCGAGGAGGGTGACCTGGTCATCGGGGGACGCAACTTCGGTTGCGGCTCCAGCCGCGAGCAGGCCGTGATCTGCCTTAGGTACGCTGGAGTGACGGCCATCGTGGCCACCAGCTTCGCCCGCATCTTCTTCCGGAACGCCATCAACCAGGGCATGCCCGCCATCGAGTGTCCCGAGGCCCACGACGCCTTCGAGACGGGGGACGAGGCCGAGCTGGACCTGGAGGCGGGCGTTCTGAGGAATCTGACAAAGGGGACCGAGGTGGGTTTCAAGCCCATCCCGCCCTTCATCATGGAGATATTAGGAGACGGGGGCCTCGTGCCCCACCTGAAGAACCGCCTGGGAGGCGGGGACAAGGAGGGACAATGAGATGAGTAAGTACAAGGTGGCATGGTTGCCGGGTGACGGCGTAGGGAACGACGTGATGGAAGCCGCGAAGATCATCCTGGATTCCACATCCCTCGACGCGGAGTACGTGCCCGCTGAGGTGGGCTGGGAGTGCTGGGAGAAGTACGGGGACCCGCTGCCCCCCGAGACCATCGAGGTGCTCAAGGAGACGGACACGTGCCTCTTCGGGGCCATCACCTCCAAGCCGGGGGTCAAGGGCTACAAGAGCCCGATCGTCAGGGCACGACAGCTCTTCCAGCTGTACGCCAACGTCAGGCCATGCAAGGCCTATCCAGGCAATCCCCTCAACTACAGGGACGGCATCGACATCGTGGTGTTCAGGGAGAACACCGAGGGCCTCTACAGCGGCCTGGACTTCCACCCGCCCCTCAGCCCGGAAATCCTGGCCATCCCGGGCCTCGAGAACGCGGACCCGGCCAACTCCGCGGTCTCCATCCGGTACTTCACCAGGAACGGTTGCCAGCGCATCATCCGGGCCGCCTTCGAGTACGCGGTCAAGCACAACCGTCGTGCCGTCACCTCCATCACCAAGGCCAACGTCATCCGCGCCACCTGCGGCATGTTCCTCGAGGAGGCCAAGAAGATAGCCGAGGAGTACCCGGACATCGAGTACTGGGACGCCAACATCGACGCCATGACCATGTGGCTCATCAAGAACCCGGAGAACTACGACGTGCTGGTCACCTCCAACATGTTCGGCGACATCATCAGCGACGAGGCCGCCCAGCTTGTGGGTGGTCTGGGCTTCGCGGCCTCGGGCAGCATGAGCGAGGACTACGCCCTCTTCGAGCCCACCCACGGCTCGGCGCCCAAGTACGCGGGCATGTACAAGGTCAACCCCACCGCGATGCTCCTCTCTACCAAGATGATGCTGGACTACCTGGGCGAGATGGACATGGCCAGGGAGCTGGAGAACGGCATCGCCAAGACCATCGCGGAGGGCAAGAAGAGGACCTACGACCTGGGCGGCAGCAACACCTCGCTGGAGGTCGCCGAAGAGGTCGTCAAGAACATGGGACCCTGAGGCCGCTGTCCGCGGCCGGGGTGTCCGGCAGGTGAGACCCGTTGACCGGTGAGACCGACGAGGAGGCCGAGAGGGAGGGAATCCTCTCCACCTTCAAGGACAGGGACGAGGCCGTCTCCTTCTTCCTCATATTCATCTTCACCCTCGTGGCCGGCTTCATCATGACCCTCCGGGGCTGGATGACCCTGGGGATCATCCTGATGATATGCGCCATCGTCTCCATCCTGGCCGTGCTCCTCCGACCGTCCAAGGCCGCCCTCGAGAAGCGGCAAGCCGCCAAGCGGGCCGAGGAGGGGACCCCTGACGAGGGAGACGAGGAGGTCGATGAGGATGATGATGACGATGAGGGCGGGTCCGACCTCCTGGTCGACGACAGGCCCGCCCCCACCTCGACCAAGCGGGATGTCCCCGCACCCCCGCCCGAGCCTCCTCCGATGGAGGACGTGGTGATCGACCTTGACGATGATGACGAGGACGAGGCGACGGCTGAGGATGCAGGGGATGGGGACGGCGACGTCTGGGTCGAGTGAGGGCGTCTACGCAAGGCCGCCAACATAGTACGCGATCAGGTAGACACCAACGACCAGGAGGACCAGGGACGATAGTATCCTCACGGTCTTGGGATTGACCTTCAATTTCTTGAGGGCGTCGTTGCCGTAATGGCCCAGGGCCACGGTGATGACCACCATAAGCAGGGCCATCGCCAGGGAGAACACCAGGAAGATGCCCACCGAGGCCATGAAGGAGCCCATGGAGGCAGCCAGCGTTATGAGGGCAATGACGACTGGCGCCATGCAGCCAGCGGCCGCGGCTCCGTAGCCTACACCGTAGAGGAACAGGCCCACGTAGCCTCCCTCCTCGATGTCCTTGACCATCTTCGCTTCGCCCTCGACCTCCTCCTTGCCCCTGATCCTGTCCATGGTTCGCTTGGAAAAGGCCATTCCCTTCTTGATCGGGAAGGTCAGGAGGCCGAAGTTGATGTTGATGTCTAGGATTATCAGGATGGCCATCAGCACTAACATAACACCCAGGATCGGCTCCAGGTAGACAACGTACTGGCTGATGACATTGCCGAATATCCCCACGAGGATGGCCACGCCCAGGAACAGCAGTACGATGCCCGCTGCGGCCGCCATGCCGCCCAGGAGGGCCTTGCGCTGGTTCCGAGAGTCCCGGAGACCAAGGTAGTGGGTCATGTAACCGGGCAGCATGGGGAACGAGCAGGGTGAGAAGAAGGTGAGAACACCAAGGGCGCCTGCCGAAAGGACCAATGCGCCCATGGACCCTCCGGCGCTGCTGACCGGGATTGCCGATGCGCCTCCCGTCTGGGCCTCGTCGATGATGGCGGACAGGTCGTCGGCGGAAATTACCCCTGAGTCGGAGAAGACCACGTCCCCGTTGATGTCGATGACGACAATCTTGGGGATGTACTTAGCGTTGAACTCCTGGAAGAAGGCCTGGTCCTCGTTGTCCATGGTGAAACGCCACTCGGCCCCGAACTCCTTCTTGAAATCCCTGAGTTGGGCAGAGGTCTCGGTAGGGTCGATGTCCACCGTTATCATCTCGATGGAGTCGCCGTACCTTTCGTGCACCTCCACCAGGTCCGACATGCCCTCGCGGCAGCTGGGGCACTTGATGGCCATCATGTCCAGCACGACCACCTTGCTCTGGAAGTCGGACAGGGACACATCATTCCCGTCCAGGTCCGTGAAGGCGATGTCCGGGGCCTCGGTCTCTCCGGTGCCTCCAGCGGAGAAGGCGAATACTCCCCCGATGATGAGGACCAGGACCATTATTGCGGCTATGGCCTGCCGCTGGGTCTTGTCCTCCCGCTTCATGTAAAGGAGCGCTCCCAGGGCGGCCAGGATCAGGGCCAGGATGATGATCGTTACGGTACCTCCGCTCAAGGACAGCTCGTTGTCACCGGCCGCCACGGCGGCGTTGACCTCGGTGTACAGCACATCGGACCTGCCCATGGCGCCGAGGCCGTCGCTGTAAGTGACCACGTACCATATCTCGTCCACGGGCTCGTCCAGCTCGTACTCGGCCGTCGCGGAGGCGTCGCTGTAGGCGTAGCACACGCCCTCGTCGTCGCAAACCTCCTCGCCGGTCACATCGAGGGCGACGGGGGTCCAGTTGAAGCTCTCAGGGCCCTCGGTGGTGAAGTGGATGGCCGCCGAGGCGATGCCGTCGGCATCGTCCAGCTGGGCGTCGAAGGACAGGACGGCGCCGTCGGCGGTGACGGTGACGTCGCCCACGGGCTCAGCCACGTTTTTAAGGTCGTAGGCGGTGGACCGGGGCGTGGCCGACTGGATGCAACGGGGCACGGGGTTGGGGTTGCCGTTGACGCCGTTGCCGGAACTGGTGTCTCCCGTGTCATACACGGCGGCGACGGCGGTGATGTCCATCGTCTTGATGGGCACCGGGGTGCCCTCGGGGTACTCCTCGTTGGGGTCCACCACTATCTCGGGGATGGGCCACACACCGGCGAAGGTCTGCTCGTCGCCGGCGGACATGGTGAACTCCATGCCCTGGAGGGCGTAGCCGCGGAACACGTTGTGGTTGAGGACCATCGCATCCTCCACGGTGCTCCAGGCGGTGACGTCGTCCTCCACCATGAACACGTAAAGGCTGCCCTGCAGGTCCTCCTGCAGGAAGATGCGGTCCATGCCCAGGTAGGACACGGTGATCATGACGACCCAGTCGCGGTCCTCCAGGTGCTGGGAGACCTCCAGGTTGACGAACTTGAAGTCATTCCTTACAAGGTTGAGGGGATGCCTGGGGTCGAAGGAGGGGTTGTACCGGTCGGCGGCGTCGTCCAGCGCCGCCTGGTTGTTGGCCTTGGAGATGCTGTCCACGCCGTAGAAGCCGCCTAGGGTGTGCCAGCCCCCGTCCACCTCGATGGAGGGGGTGCCGGACACGCCGGGCTGGTAGTAGCGCATCCGGTCGCGGGACTCGTCGGTGGCCAGGCCGTCCTCGCCGCCGCCGTTGAGCTCGTGGAACACCACGTAGGTCCACGGGACGGAATCCTCGTCCCGCATCTCCGAGTACATCTCCTCGGTATCGGGATGGGGTCCGCCCATGCAGCTGGTGCACGAGAGGCCCGTGAAGAACTCCAGGACCGGCCGGTGGCCGCGGAAGTCGGAGGGGATGACCTGGGGATACTCACCGGGCAACCGCCCCTCGTCCATGGGGATGCCTCCGCCCGATGGACCAGCCAGGACCGGCAGGATGAGGAGAAGGACCAAGATGACGGCGAGCAGGGAGCCGCGTCGCTTCCTGTTCCTCTTCTCGGTCGGGTCCGTCAAGTGTCTCTCCTCCTTCCAACGTCATGTTTGGGTCGTATATCTTGATTGGGGCGAAATGGGACTGGTGATGGTGGCCTTCCTCACATGTTGTTGGGCTCGTAGGGGTTGAAGGCGGGGTCGCCGTGCAGGATGTAGTGGCCGTATATCATGTAGGCGTAGTGGTCGCCAATGCTGTTGATGTAGCCGCCCTGTCCGTCCTCCACTATGTAATCGTTCTTGGCGTCCCGCAGCGCCATGCCCGCCGTCATGTCGTCGCCCAGGATGTACATGCTGAATATCTCGCCCATCAGCACCGCGCCCTCGCTGTCCAGGCGCACGTCGCCGTCGGAGCCCGCGTCGACCCACCCGTAGGTGGACCGGGTGGCGCCTATGTACGCGTTCATGCCGCTGTGCATGTATGCCATGGCCAGGGAGTTCTCGGGATGCAGGCCGTCGATGCGGCCCACGACGCAGGATATAATGAACATCGTGGACGGGCCGAAGTCCATGTCACGGACGTGGGCCACATCGTAGGCCGAGCCGCCGGAGTACTTGGTCCTGGCGGCGGGAACATACCAGTAGTAGAAGCCGTGGACGCCGCCGATGATGTAGTTCGAGCCCTCCTGGAACTGCTGGGAGTGGATCCTGTGGGACGCGATCTCGGTGGTGGACTTGGGATTGAACCCGCCGTCCTGGTACTCGCCCGACATCTGGGTGACCAGGGACGGGTACATCGACTCCACGGGGATCTCCGAGCCCAGGAACACGTAGCCGTTGTTCTTCCACTCGGTGTGGACGTCGCCCTGCTGGTAGCCGGTGAACGAATCGATGATGTCGTAGTAGAAGAAGGTCCTCGACAGGAGGGCCGAGGTGTCCTGGACATCGAAGCCGTCGATGCGGCCCACGGGCAGCTCCAGGTCGGGGTACTGGGGGTTGATGCGGCCGTCGCCCACGTCGTTGGGGGGCGCCAGGGGGTTCATGTTGATGTCGCCGTAGATGATGTCCCCGGGCTCGCCGTATCCCTCCTGGGCCATGCCGCCCTCGAAGTAGTAGTGGGGGACCATGTTGGTGTCGGCGATGATGCCCACGTGGACGGGGTTGTAGTAGTAGTGGTCCGCCAGCTCGTTGAGGGTGGGGTAGTCCTCCATCAGGCCCTCGGTCTCCACGCCGACCAGGCGGGCCAGGGTCATCACCGTCTCGTTGTGGACCTCCATGGCCTTCACGTTGGCCGCCCACATGCCCTTCTGGTTGATGGTGGGCTCGTCGCAGGCCACGCACCCCTGGTAGCTGGGGCTCATCAGGGCGTACGAGGGGTCGGCCATCACGATGCCCTTCCTGTACGCGGTGAGGTAGGGCGCCATCGAGCTGATGGACCCCATCAGGGGGTAGACGGGATTTGACAGCTTCTCGACGACGGTGTCCAGGTAGAACATCTCGGGCTCTGCCCTGATGAACCCGGCAGGCCCGGGTGGGGAACCCGACCAGACCTCGCGTGCCATGACGGACAGCAGGTGGGGGCCGGTGTCGTTGTTGAGGGGCAGGTCGAAGTCGACGATGCGGTACTCGCCCTCGATGCGGCCCGCCGGGGTTCCGAAGAAGCACTCCATCGCGGGGGCGCCGTCCATCTCCTCGTCGCCGTCGAAGACGTAGATGTAGATGCGCGAGCCGATCTCGTCGACCCACTCGTTCCCCCGGAACTTGAGGGTGAAGTGGACGTTGGCGAACTCGTAGTCCGAGGGGATCTCGAACCGGTAGTCCACCTCCGCGGGCACGGGGGTGGTGCCTGCAAGGACCCTGTCCCTGGTGGAGTGGGCGTAGATCAGGTCCTCGAAGTGGAACGTGGTGGTGTCGGTCACGTCCATGGGAACTATGTCCTGGGGGTTGGCGATGGTGAGGTACTCCACCTCGCTGGCCAGACCCATGGGGGACTTGATGAACTCGGCCATGGTGTCCTGGATGTCCGTCAGGGTGCGCAGGCGGAACACCTTGCCGTATCCGTCGGAGTCCCCGAGGACGACGGTGTACTTGACCCCCAGGGCCTCGAGGGTGCCCTGCACTCCCGAACAGACCTCGTCGGTGACGATGATGGGGATGTCCACGTAGGACGCTATCGGGGCCGCGGCGACGGCGAGGTCGTAGCCCTCCTTCGTCTGGGGCACGATCATGGCCCCGTCGGCGGAGGTCCAGAAGGTCTCCGCGACGGTGAGGGAGGTGTGCTTCACGTCCTCTTGCAGTATGGTGAACGACTTGGGGACGCTCAGGTCGCCCACGGAACCGATGACGATGGTGGTGGGACGGTTGTAGGCGAGGAGGAAACGCTCGACGGAGATGCTGGGGTCGTCGGCCGCCACCAGCAGGGGCGTGGCCATCAGGTCGCCCGTCTCCTCGTAGTGGACGGCCACGGGGGTTGCCATGATGGCGTAGAAGGGGTCGTCGTCGCTGACCACGATGGAGCCACCCTCCTCGGTGTTGGTCCGGAAGGACTGGGAATACAGGAGGTCGTCCATGGTCGCCGTCTCCTCTGCGCCTCCGCGGGAGACGGAGAGGGAGGCGAATATGGCGGCGAGCAGCACCACCACCACGACCACCGCACCGATCTTTCGGTTGCGGTCCGCCATGATGTAACCATAGACCTTCTTCGGATGATACCTCTGGTAGTACTCCTTCATGGTCGCCATCGGGTCCATGTTCATCACCGTTTCGGAACCTTCGCTAGGCTCATGCAACCTATGTGAAGGTTCGTATATATGCATATCGATAACGTTCGTGGGAAGCTGGCCTGACCCAAACTATTTAGGGTTTCCTTAATGTCCTGAGGAGGGGCCTCCCCCCAATGTATATCCATCACGAGGGCGGTTCCCGCCTCCGTGCACGTAGCGACGGACGTGGGAGGCACCTTCACAGACTTCGTGACCCTGGAGGGCGGGGTCCTGAGGTCGTTCAAGGTCCCATCGACCACCAGGAGCCCGGACCTGGCGGTGGCGGATGGCCTCGGCGTCCTCGGGGACGCCCCCATCGAGACCTTCGCCCACGGCACGACGGTCGCCACCAACACCGTGCTCCAGCGCTCGGGTGCCCGGGTCGCGTTCGTCACCACCGCGGGCTTCGAGGACCTCCTCGAGATCGGCCGGCAGACCCGACCGTCGGTCTACGACCTCCGCGTTGCCAGGGAGCCACCCCTTAGCCCCAGGGAGCTGCGCTTCGGAGTCCGGGAGCGGGTCCTTCACGACGGGACCGTCGAGGAACCCCTCACCCGGGACGAGGCCGACAGGGTCGCGGCCCATGTGGCCGCCTCGGGTGCGGAGGCGGCCGCGGTGTGCCTCCTCTACAGCTACCTCCACCCGGCTCACGAGCGGATGGTTGGCGAGGCCCTCGAGGCGAGAGGCATCGAGGCCTCCCTCTCGTCCCGTGTCAGGCCGGTCTTCCGCGAGGTGGAGCGGGGCTCCACCACCTCCATCGACGCCCACGTGCGTCCCGTCGTGCGCAGCTACCTCGACCGCCTCGGGCACACCCTCTCGTCCCGTGGCCTCGACGGATACATGGTCATGGGCTCCCACGGGGGGGTGCTGCCGGATGCGGTGGCGAAGGTCCAGCC
Organism: uncultured Thermoplasmata archaeon; assembly: GCA_965369625.1. GTDB lineage: Archaea > Thermoplasmatota > DTKX01 > DTKX01. The sequence continues at coordinate 22,768 of CBDUQW010000040.1, forward strand.
CGCCAGGCTCCTCCTCTCGGGTCCCGCGGGAGGGGTGATGGCCGCCGCGGCCCTGGGCGAGGCAGCGGGCGTCCCCGACCTGTTCACCTTCGACATGGGCGGGACCTCCACCGACGTGGGGGCCGTCGTCGAGGGTCGGCCCCTGCGCAGGTCCTCCTTCAAGGTCTCGGGGCTCACCGTCGGGCTGCCGACCATCGACGTGGTGACCGTCGGAGCCGGTGGGGGGAGCCACATATGGGTGGACCCTGGAGGCGCCCTCCGGGTCGGGCCCAAGAGCTCGGGAGCGGACCCCGGTCCCGCCTTCTACGGACGGGGCGGGGAGGTGGCCACGGTGACGGATGTCCACGTGCTGTCGGGCACCCTCCCTCCCGACTTTTTGGAGAGGTACGGGATCACGGGTGACCCGGACGCCGCCCGGACCGCGTGCGAGGCCGTGGCCGGAGAGGCCGGAACGGACCTGGAGGGACTTCTCGTTGGCGCGAGAAGGGTCGCCGATGCGACCATGGCACGGGCCTTCCGTGTCCTGCTGGCGGGCAGGGGTCTGGACCCGAGACGGTTCACCCTGGTGGCCTTCGGGGGCGCCGGTCCCCTCCACGGGGTGTCCCTGGCGAAGGACCTGGGCTTCACGCGGGTGGTGGTACCGTCCGCAGCAGGGGCGTTCTCCGCCATGGGCATCGCCACCTCGGACATCCTGGTCGAACGGGACAGGACGCTGATGCTCCCCGTGGAGCAGGCCCGGGGTCGCCTCGGCAAGGTCCTGTCCGACCTGACGGGTGAGTCGATGGAGGAGCTGGCCTCCGCAGGCGTGGACCCGATGGCCGCCATGCCCGAGTGGGAGGCGGACATGAGGTACAAGGGCCAGAGCCACGAGCTGACCGTGCCCTTCCACGTGTGCAGCGGGCCCACTGCCGAGAACCTCCACAGGGCCCACGCGACGGCCTACGGACACGCCATGGAGGGCGAGCCCGTGGAGGTCGTGAACGTCCGGCTCAAGCTCCGTGTGGAGGGACCCGATATCGATGTCACGCCATCCGAGGGGAGGGCCGGGGGTCCCGCTGGAGGGAGCAGGAGGGTACTGTTCGAGGACGGATGGCACGAGGCTGCCACCATCCCGAGGGGTGGCCTATCGAAGGGCCAAGCTGGCGACGGACCCGCCATCATCGAGGGGGAGGGGGAGACCGTCGTGGTGCCTTCCGGGACCCGATGGAGCGTCGACGGTCGTGGCAACATCTGGCTGGAGGTGGCCTGAGTGCTGGGCGCGGCGGAACTGGAGGTGATGCGGCAGGCCCTCACCGCCATCCCCGAGGAGATGGGGGTGGTGCTCATCCGCTCGTCCTACTCGCCCAACATCAAGGAGCGGCGGGACGCGTCCTGCGCCCTGTTCGACCCCCGTGGGAAGATGGTGGCCCAGGCCGAGCACATCCCGGTGCACCTGGGCTCGATGCCCATGGCCGTCGAGAAGCTGCTGGAGACCGGCGACGACATCGGACCGGGGGACTCGTGGATCGTCAACAACCCCTACACCGGGGGCTCCCACCTCAACGACGTCACCGTCATATCGGCCGTCCACGACGCGGGGGAACGGCTCCTGGGCTTCGCCGTCAACAAGGCCCACCACGCCGATGTGGGCGGGTCGGCCCCTGGCTCGATGCCCGCGGCCGCCACCTCCCTCCACGAGGAGGGCGTGGTCCTGGACCTCCAACCCCTCAACAGGGCGGGGCAGTGGGTGGGCGACGCCAGGGACCGGTTGCTCGAGGCCTCGAGGACCCCCGACGAGCGCGCGGCGGACCTGGGTGCCCAGCTCTCGGCGAACATCGTAGGTGGCCGGCGGCTGGTCGATTACGTGCAGAGGTACGGCCCCGATGGTTGGGCCGTGTTCTGCGACCAGGTCATAGAGTACAGCAGGAGGAGGATGACCGCCGCCATCGGTGAGCTGAGGCCCGGCACCTACGGAGCGGAGGGTGTCATCGAGGCGCCGGTCATCGAGGACGACCTCCCGGGGCTCGACGTCCCGGACATGGGGGACGTGCGCATCTCCGTGGAGGTTACCGTTTCAGCCGACCGGGTCGTCTTCGACCTTTCCGACACCGACCCCCAGGTGAACGCGCCCTGGAACGCCCCCTACTCCGTGACGCTCTCCGCGGTCTACTTCGCCCTCAGGGCGATGACCGACCCCTCGATACCGCCCAACCACGGGTGCTACCTGCCCGTGGAGGTCGTCTGTCCCAGGGGGTCTCTCCTCAACCCCGAGCCGCCCCGTCCGGTGGGCGCGGGCAACGTCGAGACCTCCCAGATCCTGGCCGGCGTCTGCCTGGCCGCCTTCGGCCAGGCCACGCCGGAGGGTCCGGTGGCCATGTCCCAGGGGACCATGAACAACGTGCTCATCGGCGCGACGGGCGAGAGGCCCTTCACCTTCTACGAGACCATCGGAGGGGGCGAGGGCGGCTCGCCCTGGCGGGCGGGGATGTCCGGCGTGCACACCCACATGACCAACACGGCCAACACGCCCATCGAATCCCTCGAGGCGGAGTACCCCCTGCGGGTCAGGAGGCTCGGGTTGAGGAGGGGGACCGGGGGGGCGGGCCTCAATCCCGGCGGGGACGGGACCGTCAAGGAGATCGAGGTGCTGGCGGACGGTGCGGTGCTGACCATCCTCTCCGACGGCCGGTCGGTCCGCCCCCGGGGTGAGGCCGGGGGCGAGGACGGGGGAACGGGAGGCAACACACTGACGAGGGACGGGGACGCGCACCCCCTTCCCAGCAAGGTGACCCTGGCCCTGCTCCGGGGGGACCGGATCAAGGTGGAGACCCCTTCAGGTGGCGGTTGGGGGATGGAATAGTTACCCCCCTGTCCATGGATAATTTATTAACTCGTGATTGACCGTTAGTACGCATCATGCTCAAATGCGAGGTCGCCGTGGTGGGAGGGGGACCGGCCGGGTCCACGGCCGCTCGCAGCCTGGCCAAGGCAGGTAGGGACGTCCTTCTCCTGGAAGCCGAGTCCAGGCCTCGTGACAAGGTGTGCGGTGGAGGCCTGCGACCCTCGGTCCTTGCCGCCTTCCCCCACGTCGAGGCGCTGAAGGACAGGTTCCTCGAGGCGACCTCCACCAAGGGTGTCATGTCGACACCGGGGGGTCCCGAGATCTCCTACACCTCTCCCAAAGGCGAACCGCCGGTGATGTACCAGACCCGACGGTCGGTCTTCGACCAGGTGCTGCTGGACGACGTGGTCGATGCAGGCACCGAGCTCAGGGAGGGCAGTCCCGTCGTCAGCGCCTACGGTTCGGAGAAGGGCTGGCGGCTCCGTCTGGAGGATGCCACCGAGATACATGCCAAGGGCGTCATCGGCGCAGGAGGCGCAAGATGCCCCCTCGGGAGGAGGGTCCGTGCTGCTGCCAGGGGGTCCCCGGCCTTCCCCAAGGGCCGACTGGCTGTGGCCTGGGCGAGGGAGTTCCGGGTGGGAGAGGACTTCGTCGAGGAGGCGTATGGCCCCGAACGGATGGTGCGCATCGACCTTCGCGAGGGGGGCCTCAGAGGATACGCGTGGGTGTTCCCGAAGGAGGAGCACGTGAACGTTGGGTTCGGTGCCCTGGTGGATGACCTGGCGCCTGTCGATGGCAGGCTCATGTCCGAGAGGTACGCCGAGAATCTGACGGCGATGGGCCTCCTCCCCAAGGACCCAGTGGGAGGCGCCTGGAAGGCGGCGCCCATCCCCATGGGTGGACCCGAGGGCCCTGTCTCCCGGCCCGGCGTCCTTTCCGTGGGGGACTGCGCAGGCCTGGTCTCGCCCCTCTCGGGGGACGGCATCTACTACGCACTTCGATCCGGGGAGATGGCCGCCAAGGCCATGGACGGTGCCCTCGCCAATGGGGACCTGTCCGCCAAATCGATGGCGGCCTACGGTTACGATTTCAAGCGCGAGTTCGGCAGGGAGATGGCGATCCTGACCACGGCGGCCAATCGGCTCCGGTCGGACCCGGTAGAGATGCTCAGGCGGGCCGAACGGGACCCGTCCCTCCAGGCCCTGGTGGTGAAGATGTTCCAGGGCGAGGGGAACCTGCGGTCGACGATCCTCAGGGTGTACGGAAAGGCCATCCTGGCCGGTCTTAGGAAGTGATATCTACTGGTCCGACCAGTTCTCGCCGATCCTGACCACGACGGGCGGGAAGTCCACCACGGCGCAGGGCCCGAAGCAGGACCCGCAATGGGTGCAGAGGTCCCCGTCCACACGGACCACCAGGTCCTCGATGTACATCGCACCCGTCTGGCATCGGGGAGCACACACGCCGCATCCCACGCACAGCTCCGCCTTGACCACCAGCTGGCGGGCCTGCTCGAGCGTCCCGTCCGCCGCCTTGGAGCCGTCCCCGTGGGCAAGCAGGGTCCCTTCGCGAGCGAGCACGACCAGGCCTTCGTTGACGGTCACTGTGCCAGCCTCCTCGTCCAGTCGGGCCTCGCCCAGGACGGTTAGCAGCTCGGCGGCCCTCGTGAGGTCGACCTCCCGGTCGAACTGGCCCCTGGCCTCGAACCGGCCATCGGACCCCTCCGTCCACCCCTCCTTCCGGAAGGTGATAGCGTCGGGAGGCTCGAACCCGGGTGCGACGTCCGCGGCCCCGGGCGCCATCTCGCCGAGGTTCCTGGGCACCTTCCGGAACCGCCACATGCCCATCTCCACCCAGCGCTGGTCGTGGCCGGTGGCCTCGGCCCACTCCTCGAGGAAGGTCTGCCATCGCGCATAGCCCGGGAAGTTCTCCTGGACTATCTCCAGGTCCGCCAGGTCCGAGGCGGGACACGTGTAGCACCCTATGCGCTCAAGGCCGATGTCGTACCAGGGGTTGGACTCCTCGCCACGCATCATGAGGTACAGCCAGACGTGGAGGGCGGTCCATTCCTGGATGGGGGAGGCCCCGATCTGGCCTGGGACCCATGGGTTCCGCCATACCGCTCCGCTCCTGGACCGGGGCCCCGATTCGTAGCGGCGCTGTCCGATGAAGGTCAACATGCCGCCCGGGAACCGTTCGTTGAGGGCACGGGCCACCGGGCCCAGCTTCTGGGTCTTGCAGCACCACCGGTAGTCCCGCGAGGGGGGACCGAAGACCGCTGACATCTCGACGAAGTCGTGGTCCGTCCGCTCGACTATCAGCTCCAGGTCGTGGCGCTTGGCCACCTCGTCGACGTGCTCGAGGGTCTCGGGCAGCTCGATACCGGTGTCCACGAAGACGACGGGTGGTCTCATGCCGGCCTCTAGGACGATGAGGAGGGTCGCCAGGGAGTCCTTGCCACCAGAGAATGAGACGGCCACGGGCAGCCCCTCCTCCTCGGCCACCCTCTTCACGAACTCCTTGCCCTTCTCGATGGTCATCTCCATGTGGGCCTCGTTGGCGGCGATCACGTCGTCCCACGTCCGCTGGGGACCGGGCCCGGACGTGGTCTCGCCCTCCTTGCGATGGTGACGGACCTTGACGCACACCCCGTGGGACTCCTCCACCATCTTCTTGCCAAGCATCCGGGCCTGGCCCACCGCCACAACCTTACGCTCGTGGTCGATGACGATGACGTCGTCCCCGACCTTGATGGACCCCGAGGCGGCCTCGACGCCGGGGGCCAGGACGCTGGCTCCCTTCTCTATGAAGGGAACTGCATCCTCCGACAGCTGGACCATGCCCCTCGTCGCGACCTTCGATATCCGGGAGGCGCCCTCCAGGCGGGGCAGGAACCTCCAGCCCGAGAGGGGGTCGTAGCGCATGGTGGCCACCACGGTCCCGTCCATGATCGCCTCGTCCATCCTGTCCTCGGCGGGGGCCTTGTTCATCACCACCACCGCGGCCTCGTCAGGGATGAGGGCCCGGCCGCTGCCCGGGCCGAACTGCTCGTCGGCCACCTTCCATATCCTGCGGATGTCCACTGGCCTGGCGGGCCTGATGTCCCCTGGCGGGGTGAGGTTCACCCTCGTGGTGGTGGCTCCGCAGGTGCCGCACCTGTCCTCGTCCAGGATGGGGAGGTTGCACCGATGGCACCATCGCAGCTTCAGTCGGCCCAGCCTCACCTGACCCAGGGGATCACCGCGACTCGGAAGGCGGCTGCGTTATAATAGCCTTGTCCCAGCACGCCGCAGGGTTTATTAAACGTCCATATACATCAGCCCCCGACTCGAATGTGGACAGCACACGACCGATGGCACGAACCCCGGGAGGTGGAGGCCTGACCCTCCGGGTGGCTGTGCTGGGATTCCCCCTCGCCGCCAGGGTCTGGGGCGGCATCTCGTGGGCGACGTTCCGCCTGGTCGAGCACCTCACCCTGCTCCATCCCGACGACGAGTTCCACCTGGTCTTCATCGAGGACAACCCCAACGAGTTCGGGGCCGAGCAAGTGGAGCGGCTCATGGGCGAACGGGGGAACCTCTCGTCCCTTCGTGTGAGGAAGGGGAACGAGGCCGCGCGGTGGTGCGAGGGCAACGTGGACGTCGTCTGGGGCCCTGCCAGCGGCATCCTGGACACCAAGCGCGTGCCCCAGGTCTTCACCCACCACGACATGCGACAGTTCAGCAAGCTCCGCGAATCCCTCGTCACCTCCCTCAAACACAAGTTGGGCCTGGACAGGGCTATGAGGAATGCCAAGGTCGCGGTGATGATCTCCCCCACCACGATGCGCGAGACCCTGGAGCGGTACAAGGGGGACCGCTACACGAAGAAGACGTGCTACATCCCATGGGGAGTGCCCGAGGGATTCGCCGACGCGGCGGAGATAGAGCCCATGCGCCCCGAGTCGGTCGAGGGCACCGAGTACATCACCACCATCTACGACCCGTTCCCCCACAAGCGCATGGACCTGCTCGGGAAGGTGATCCCCCTCCTGGAAGAGTACGGATGGGAACTGGTTGTGATAGGCGGCATGCGGGGGAAGGACATCGACATCACCTTCGACCATCCCAGGGTACACTACACGGGGTTCGTCAGCGACGACCTTCTCCCTCGGTACATCAAGGCCTCCTCCCTCTTTCTCCACCCCTCGGAGTACGAGGGGTTCGGGCATCCACCCTATGAGGCGATGTCGCTGGAGGTGCCGGTCCTTTACAACGCTCGCTGCGAGGCCTTGACCACCCTCATGGGGGACAGGACATGGACCTTCGCTGGCGACGACGACCTGTCCAGAGTGCTGGGCATGCTGATGTCCTCGGAGGAGGAGCGGACCCGGCACGTTGCCGGTGCAGCGGATTGGGCACTGTCCTTCGACTGGACCCTGACGGCCCGCCGTTACATGTACACGTTCCGCATGGCCCACGAGCACAGGGACCGTGACGTGGACCTCACCTCGGACGACCCAGCGCCCCCCATCGATGCAGTGACCTCCCAAGCCTAGCGGGGAGCACAAAGGGTATTAACTCCTGGGAACGGTTACCTGACCAGGAGGCAGTGAATGGCCACCGGAGTCGACATGGTCCTGGAGGACAGGGAGGCCCAGGAGTTCTGGTTGCGCAGGCTCATCGCGTTCATCATCGATGCCGTCATCATCTACGTGCCCATCGAGGTCATCTCGTCCTACGCGTGGTCCATCGGCTACTACAATCAGGCCCCTTGGCTCCTGGGGGGCTTCCTCCTTGTGGCCTACTCGGCCCTCTTCGAGGCCGAGCTGGGCTACACCATAGGCAAGCGCATCATGGACCTCGAGGTCGTCTCCCTGGACCCACGCCCCTACGACATGAAGCGGGGCCTCCAGCGGAACATCACCAAGATCCACCCGGCGCTGCTCATCATCGACCTCTTCGGGGGCCTGCTGCAGGAGGGGCGCAGCAACATGCGCTACATCGACATCGTGGTCGACACCGAGGTGGTGGATTCCGAGGTCGCCCAGTGGAGGAGGGACCACGGCTTCTCCCCGCCGCCCATAGGCGACCGCCACGAGCCACCCGTAACCGTCCAGACCGAGGGTGCGCCCGAGCCGACCATGCCCCCCGAGATGACGAGGCCGGAACCCCCAGCCCCGCCCGACGAGGACGCTCTCCAGGAGGTCCCGGAGGAGCCCGTTGTCGAGGAGGAACAGGCCAAGGACATAGGCATCCCGCCGCCCCCGGTGCCTGACGAGGCCCCCCCCGTCGAGGAGACCGTCCCGGCCGAGGAGGAGTACGAGGAGATGCCACCGCCCGAGGAGCTCCCCTCCGAGGATAAGGAAGGTTGAACGACCCCCTCCTCAGGAATGAGTAGAGCACTGGCTAGGACCTGTGTGCCATCTTGAGAAGATCTAGGTGCAGCGCGTCGGCTAATCGTCCGATGCGGGCAGCCATCCCTGCGAGGGTCCGATTTGAACCGTCGAGGCTGGCATCACTTCACAGTCTCCAGCTGCGTTATGATGTTCCAGATCAGAGTCCTCCCGTGGAGGGGGATGTTGGGGTCGTCCGCCAGCTGGTCAAGGATGCTGTTCGCCTTGGCGATGCGGACATCGAGGGCATCCACCTTCCCGTTGAGGATGTCCTTCGCCTCCTTCGCCCCGCGCCGGATGTTCCTGGGAATCGAGGTATCGCCAGCGAGCATATCGAGGGCATCCCCGATCTGCTTCAATCTGAGTTCGGTATCCATGGAATCACCTCGGGCTGGAGCGGGTAACACTGCCCACCTTTAATAATGCTTTCCCCGCCGTCATCGGGTGCCTGACCATGGGCCAGGAGTGGCAAGAAAGGGGGATGGGACGGCCCCTCCACACGGGCGCCGATTCATAGTAAATATAAATATTCCCCCTTCCTCACAAATTTGGTAACCGCATTTGTTTAGCATGTGAAATTGTATCATGGCTGTTCCATATGGTCACCTTCGCTTACCCCCCTTGTCTGGGTATTTAAAGGACAATACCCTATATTCATAAGATGAAGTTGGTGAAAACCATCACGGCAAGGATATACCATCCTACCGCAAGGAAGCGAAGGGCCCTCGATGCACTCTGGAAGTCCTGGAAGGACGCACTTAGGTTGAAGCGCGATTACGCGTTCCTCCGTGAAAAAACGGACCTTCCCTCCTACTATTGCCGGGAGATCAACTGGAAGATCAAGGAAGGTGCCGACGCACCGGTAGAGGTCCCGAAGGACGCACTCAAGCTCCTGCCGGGTGGCACGTTCGCGCCCTGGTTCGCATCCATTCCCACTCCCGATGGCAGGGTCCGCCTACCGCTTCGCATGTCGAGGGGCCATAGCAGGCTCCTCGCCGAATGCGAGGTCTGTGACAGCCAGCTCATCAAGCGCGGGAAGGAGTATCATCTCCATATCGTCGTTTCCAAGGATGCTCCCATCCCCACAATTCCCTCTCACGCACTGGTCCTCGCCGTGGACCTCGGGGAGCGTGTCATCGCGACGTCAGTGACGCTCGTC
>CBDUQW010000041.1:0-31997 GCA_965369625.1 uncultured Thermoplasmata archaeon
TATAAAGCCCTATGAGTTGCTCGGATCAAATCCAACGGATTCTTGACGCTATAGCGCCCTGCGCAAGGCCCATGATTCTCATTCGGTGAGTACCAGGCATGATAAACCAAGCCTTTAGTTTATAAGCCCAGCCAGCTACATCATGGATGATGGATGGAATGCACTCCGAACAACTCGAGGACCCTCTCCATGACGAGACGTGCCGTCGGGTCCTGCTGCTCACCTCCAAGAGGGAGCTGACGGGACCGGCCATAGCCTACGCACTGGACATCCCACTGGCCGAATGCTACCGGAAGGTGGCCGCCCTTGTCAGGGCCGGATACCTGACCATAGCCGGTTACTCGGTGACCGCGGAGAAGCGGGCCCACAAGATATACCGGGCCAAGCTGGACGGCGTCGAGGTCTACTACAGCCGGGACCGCATCCACATGCGGGTGCCCAAGCGGGGACCTGGCATCGCGGGGATGAACATCGAGGTCATCATCCCCGAGAGGCGGGCCTCCGAGTGAGACGACGGCGTCGCAACCTTTATCTATGGCCTCGGCCTAACCCTTCAATACCATGGCGAAGGAGAAGAAGGGCGCCGGTTTCCAGTCCGCTGCTGGTCTCATCCGTTACTTCGACGCAGAGGACGATATGGCCCTGAAGATACCGGCCTGGGCCGTGATGTTCATGTGCGGCCTCAGCATCTTCCTGGTCTACCTGGCCGGCTATCTCTGGCCCGTCTAGGCGACCCCTTCCCCCCTGGCCTCCTCATTCCACCAGGCTACCGAGCAGGTACACCCCTCGAGCCTCGGTCAGGCGCACCGTGACCGTCCGTCCCACGGACAGGTCCCCCCCGTCGGGGATGACCACCGGGTTGTACCGTCCGTCCCGGGCCATCATCGTCTGGGTCCCCGCCTTGCCCACCTCGGTGATCAGCACCTCGACCTCCTCGCCCTCGTGGAAGGAGAGGCACTTGGCCGACGTCTCCTCGACCAGCTTGGAGGCCCTCCGGGTCCGCCGCTTCATGACCGCTCCCTCGATGGCCCCGTCCATGGTCGCCGCCTCGGTGTGGGGACGGGGCGAGAACCCCTTGACGTTGGTCACGTCCGGCCGCACACGCCTGATGAGGTCGAGGGTCGCGTCGAACTCCTCGTCCTCCTCCCCCGGGAAGCCACAGATGATGTCGGTGTGCAGCGTCAGGTCGGGCACGGCCTTGCGGAGCCTTGCCACCATGTCCTCGAACCCGGCAACGGTGTAGTGCCGCCTCATCAGTCCCAGTATCCGGTCCGAGCCCGCCTGGACGGGGAGGTGCACGAACCTGTACACACGAGGAAGCAGGAGCATCTCGACGAACCCGTCGAGGATGGGCTCCAGGCTGTCGGGGTTGAGCATCCCCACCCGGACCCGGTACTCCGCGGGCGCCTCGTCCATGGTGGCCACCGCACGCACCAATTGGGGGAGGGAGGCATCGCCCTCCATGTCGCGCCCCCACGCCCCGGTATCCTGGCCCGTCAGCTGCACCTCTCGGAAACCCTTGTCCATCCACTCCCGGGCCATGGCCACGACCTTGTCCACGGGGCTGCTCTCGAGGGCGCCCCACGCGAGCCGGGTGATGCAGTATGAGCACCTGCCGAGGCAGCCGCTGGCTATCGGCACGATCGCGTCCGTCCTCCGGGCCGGGTCCGGCCCGCTGCCCGTGTGAGGCTCGACCCCGGGCAGGAACATCGGGTCGTCCAGGAGCGAGGGGTCCACCTTCCCCAGGGCCCTGACCACGTCCTCCGGCTCCTTGCCCAGCACGGCCGATATCAGGTCCTCTTCCAAAGCCTCCACGACCTCGGCCTGGGCCCGGGGCATGCACCCGGCCACGATGACCATCCGTCCCGACATGGCCAGGGTGTCGATGCGGCGCAGCATGCTCCGCTCCGTCCTCCCGATCACCGTGCAGGTGTGGATGACCACCATGGAAGCGGTGGAGGCGTCGTCGGTGGTCTCCCAGCCCGCCTCCTCGGCGAGGGCCCGGGTCCTGCGGCTCTCCCCGTACGAGAGGGTGCAGCCGTAGCCCTCGAAGGCGACGCGTACCATGGTGACCGGAAGACAGGGCCGCCTAGATAAAAGTTGACGTATCAGTACTCGTCCGTGAAGGCCTTGTCGTAGGCCGACCTCAGCATCGCATCGTCAACGTGGGTGTAGATCTGGGTGGTGGCGATGGACGAGTGGCCCAACAATTGCTGGATGATGCGGATGTCGGCGCCGTGCCGCAGCAGGGTCGTGGCCATGGTGTGGCGCAGGACGTGGGGAGTGACCACCTTGCGGATGCCGGCGTCGTCGGCGTACTGCTTGACGATGCGCTGCACGCTCCTCGGCGTGAGCCTCCCGCCGTTGCGGTTGATGAACAGCGCGTCGTGGCCCACCTCCTCGCGGGCCTCCATCCAGCGACGCAGGGCCACCGCCGTGGGCTGGGCGAAGACCACCATCCTGTCCTTGTCCCCCTTGCCCGCCACCACGCCCAGGGTCCGCTCGCCCAGGTTGATGTCCTCGCAATCCAGGTGGCAAACCTCGGAGACCCGGAGCCCGGTGTAGGCCATGATGGTCAGGATGGCGTGGTCCCGGGGGTCGTGCTCGGCCGCCATGAGCAGGCGGTGGGCCTCGGCCTCCGTCAGGTACTTGGGCAGCGACTTGCGCCGCTGGGGCGGAGGAAGGGTGTCGGCGGCGTCGAGGTCGAGGTAGTTGAAGAAGCTCTTGATGGCCATCGTGACCATGTACAAGGAGGTCTTCGAGTAGTCGAGCTTGTTGGCAAGGTAGTGGCGATAGCGGCTCAGGTCCTCCCGGGTCACGTCCCCGGGGTCCTTCCCCAGGTAGTCCAGCAATCGCTGGGCGTGCCAGGTGTACTGCCTGATGGTATTGGGGGAGCGTCCCAGCTCCTCCAGGTGGCCCTCGAAAGATTCAACGGTCTGGTGCATCCCATTACGCATCAGGTTAGACGACGTTGAAATAGATTGTGGTGAGAATTCCATCTTCCGAGAGGCTTCGATCATCGAGGGGGCTCAAGGGGATTGACCGCTGGAGGATTTGGTACTATCGCGATTGGTCTAGTCTCATTAACCTTCATCGTCAACCACAGCATTCTGAAAACGAGAGCTGTGAGCACCAATGGAATTATCGAAAAAAGGAACCAGAACACCGTCGATGAGGTGAATGACGCAGGGAAAATCGTTTGACCCCATGCGAGGATACATCCCAACATCGCAGTCTCTGATCTCTTTTGAAAAGTGACCTTCATAGCAAGGACAGGTGTGATGATGAAGGTGGCCAGCCAAGCGATGACGCATGGGAGCATCCCGATGTGAGCTTCCATCCTTTCTTCTTCTGGTATGAGAGAATCTGCGAGGAACATCCAGAAGAACACACCAGCCAGGTTGATGAGCATCACCGTGGCTATGAACACCATGTTCGTATTGTAATCATCGAGGTACTCCTCGTGTGTTGCCATAAACCCATTGAATGATTTCACTCGCTGTTTATGAAGGTTCCGCTATCGAATGGGACCTTCTTCCATGCAAATGATCCAATGGGAATGTACCCATCCCGATCGACCATCAGTCATCGATTCATTAATAATCAATAAGTTTGACTGGCAGGGGGTTGGCATGGGTTCTTGGTTCGACCTTCTCCACCTTCCAGAAGGGGACCTGGATGACCATGCCAGCGGGAAGTAGTGAATACAGTACGAAGAACCACAAGGGACCCTCAAGAACCAGGATGAGGGTAGGGAAGATCCATGCTGCAAGTATCCCAAGGCATCCGGCCATGACCCCTCTGCTTTTTAAAAATATCAAGGTCGTAATCGTTGCTGGTGCGAATATCAACAGGTAAAGGATATAGGGTGGGCCCGTTGTTATTGAATTAGAAGATATGCTCTGAGCACTGGCGAGGTATATCAGAGTGGCTATTAATGATGAATACAGAATTAGCACATTGAGGGTCAACAACCGGCCCAGCATCTTTGAGGAGTTGCCTACGATCTTGTACCTCAACCACACGGTTCTCCAATGATTATCGCCTTAAATAAACAATGTGGGTCACTATCGCAACGATACTTTCACTCTCCCCGGGCAAACCTCTAAGTATCCAGAAGGCCGATTGGCCGGGTGATGGAGTTCGGGTTGGTAGGCAAGCCCAACGTGGGCAAGTCGACGTTCTTCGCGGCGGCCACGCTGGTCGACGCCGAGATAGCCTCGTACCCCTTCACCACCATCGACGCCAACCGGGGGGTGACCTACGTGCGGTCGCCCTGCCCCCACACCGAGCTGGGCAAGCAGTGCAATCCTGTCAACAGCAAGTGCGAGGACGGCACCCGGATGATCCCTGTGCAGGCCATCGACGTGGCCGGCCTCGTTGCCGGTGCCCACCTGGGCAGGGGCCGCGGGAACCAGTTCCTGGACGACCTGCGACAGGCCTCGGTGCTGGTCCACGTGGTGGACGCGTCGGGGGAGACCGACGGCGAGGGGAACCTCATCGGCGTGGGTTCCCACGACCCCCGCGAGGACGTGTCCTTCCTCGAGGACGAGGTCGCCTACTGGATCAAGGGCATCCTCGACCGGGGCTGGGACAAGGTCTCCAAGCAGATCGAGCTGACCCACACCCGCACCGAGATCGCGCTCCAGGAAAGGCTGGCGGGCCTTGGAGTGACAGTGGGGGACATGCACCACGTGCTCAACGGCGTGGACCTTCCCGAGAAGGTCTCCAAATGGACCCCGGACCAGTTGATGGAGCTTTCCAGGGAGGTCCGCAAGGTCTCCAAGCCCATCCTCATCGCCGCGAACAAGGCTGACAAGGCGCCTCCTGAAATGCTCCAGTCCCTCATGGACCTGGACGACGAGATGGTCATACCGACGTCGGCCGAGTGCGAGCTGGCGCTGCGCAGGGCGGACAAGGCCGGCCTCATCGAGTACCAGCCGGGCGATGACGACTTCGACATCAAGGACGAGGCCGCCCTCTCTGCCGCCCAGGTGAAGGGACTGGAGAGCATCCGGACCTGCATGGCCGGCATGGGCGGGACCGGCGTCCAGAAGGTCATCGAGAAGGCGGTGTTCGACCTGCTGGACAGCATCGTGGTCTACCCCGTGGAGGACGAGACCCACTGGGCCTCGAAGAAGGGGCACCTCCTTCCCGACGCGTACCTCGTCCGGCGGGGGACGACCGCACGGGACCTGGCGTACATCATCCACTCGGAGTTCGGGGAGAAGTTCATCCGGGCCGTCAACGCCCGGACCCGCCGCGTGGTGGGAGCGGACTACGAGCTCCAGGACAAGGACATCGTCAAGATCGTCTGGGGGGGATAGGCACCTGCCCGAGGAGAGCTGGGACGTCCGGCTGATAGAGGCCTCCTACCCGAGGGAGGAGAACCGGCCCATTGTCATCCACCTTTATGGAAGGACCAAGGACGGCCAGTCCATCACCATCCTCTACGAGGGGTTCTACCCCTACTTCCACCTCGTCGAGCCATCGCCCGAGGCGATCATGAAGCTGGAGCGGATGCCCAACTTCATCAAGCGGGAACCGGTCACGCTGTGGTACGACGGGAAGGACAGGGAGTGCCAGAAGGTCATCGTCAAGTTCCCCTACGAGGTCCCCGACTTCAGGCGGAGGATGCAGGCCGAGGGCGTGACCGTCCTGGCGGCCGACATACCCTTCGCCCTCCGGTTCATCTACGACATGGACATCGGGGCCTGCACCAGGGTGGTGGGCAAGCCGGTGGACGCCACCACGGCATCCAAGTACACCACGGACCTGGTCGTCAAGGCGGAGCGCTTCGATGAGACCGAGCCGTTCAAGCCCCAGCTGTGCATCCTCAGCTTCGACATAGAGAACTCCCTGGTGGACGACGCCCTCTCGAGGAACCAGAAGCTCCACGGCGGGAGGGTGCTCACCATCAGCGTGGTTGTCAGGAGACCCGACGGGGAGGTGGTGAAGGAGGCCATAGTCGACGACGACGAGGAACGCATCCTCGAGGGCTTCCTGGAGGCCATCGCCCGCCATGACCCCGACGTGATCACGGGGTACAACATCGACGGGTACGACCTGCAGTACGTGGATGACCGCCTCCGGGCCCACGGCAGGCGCATGAACATCGGCCGGGACGGGCGTCAGCCCAGAAGGGTCTCGGACCGCTTCTGGAAGGCCCACGGGCGCGTCATCGCCGACGCGTGGTGGAACGTGAAGCGGGAGCTGCGTCCGAAGCGGGAGCGGCTGGCCGACGTGGCCAAGCTGGTCCTTGGAGAGGAGAAGCTGGACGTTGACACGACCCACATGGACGACGAGTGGGCGGCGGACCGCGAGAAGGTGATCGAGTACTGCATCCAGGACTCGTACCTGGCGCTGAGGATCCTGGAGAAGATAGCTGTGCTTGAGAAGATGCAGGACCTGGCCTCCGTCTCGAACCTGCCCGTGGACGACGTCATCAACGGCAGGACCAGCCTGCTCATCGACTCCATCTTCATCCGCGTCGCCGACAGGGCGGGGGTGGGGGTGCCCCTCACCAGGAGGACGACCCGGGACTCCAAGATAGAGGGCGCTTACGTCCACAGCCTCAAGCCGGGCCTGTACCACTGGATCGTGGTGCTGGACTTCAAGGCGATGTACCCGTCCATCATCATCGCCAACAACATGTGCTTCACCACCCTGTCCCCCGAGGGCACGTACATCTCCCCCATCCCCGACGTGAGGTTCGTCTCCGAGGACGTCAGAAAGGGCCTCCTCGCGAGCATCCTGGAGGACCTGATGCAGGAGCGGGACGGCATCAAGACCATGATGCGCGAGGCCGGGACGGAGGAGGAGAGGCGGTACTACGACGGGCTCCAGGAGGCCGTGAAGATCCTAATGAACTCGTTCTACGGGGTGTTCGCCTCGTCCTTCTACCGGTTCACCAACCGGAAGATAGGCGAGTCCATCACGGCCTTCGCCAGGGAGAACATCAAGAGTGTCATCCACGACCTGGAGGAGGAGGGAATAGAGGTGATCTACTCGGACACCGACAGCGTGTTCGTGCAGTCCCCCCACGAGGGGCGGGACCCCAACGTGGAGTTCGGTCAGGCCCTGGCCCGCAAGTACTCCAGGTACGGTGGGACGCTGGAGTTCGAGAAGATCTTAGACCCCTTCTTCACCCACGGGGCCAAGAAGCGCTACGTGGGCCGCGTCCTCTGGCCCAAGGAGGCCACCCTGGTCCGGGGCTACGAGACCCGACGGACCGACGCCTTCGACTACCAGACGGAGGCCCTCGAGGCGATCTTCGAGTTCATCCTGAATGGCGACATCGACAGCGCCATCCAGGCATCCAAGGACTACACCGAGCGGATCCGCAACGGTGACGTGGAGACCGAGAAGCTGGTCATCTCGAGGACGGTGAAGGACGAGAGCAACTACGCCAACCCCGAGGGGCTGGTCCACGTCCAGGCCGCCCGCAAGTACAAGGCGGCGGGGGAGGAGTTCATCCCCGGGATGAAGGTGTCGTACGTCGTTGTCGAGTCACCCGGAAAGGGAAGGCAGGAGGTGGAGCCCTTCTTCTCGGGCCGACCCTTCGAGCACAAGGTGAACTACGAGTACTACGCCAGGAGGGTGGCGGCGTCCCTTGCACGCGTCACCGAGGTCTTCGACTGGGACGAGGCGGCCCTGCTGAGGGGTACCCGTGTCACCCAGCACGACCTCTTCTCCAAGGACTTCGACCGGAAGAAGGAGGACGGGGACCGCTTGGCCGAGGCCAAGGAGGCGGGCATCCACCATCCCCTCTCGAAGAAGGAGCAGGAACCGGTCACCCCCAAACCCAAGGTGACAGACAAGAAGCTGACCCTAGACGACTTCTTCTAGTCCGGTGGGACCTGGGCCATCCCCCGGAGGAGGGCGAAGGTCGCGGCGTACTCGGGAAGGGCGGTTCGCCTCTCGGCAGTCAACGTGTGCTCGCGGCCTCCCAGGTCGATGGTCGCATCGACGTGGGCCTCCACCTCGACGGGATCATCGCCGAATGCTAGGACGTCGGTGAGGGGGTCGAAGTCGTCCAGCTGGTCCCGGGTGAGCTTGGTGACACGGAAACCCGTCTTGCCGTGAAGGGAGGATGGCAATCGGATCAACCGCTTGGTGTCCGCGGTGACGGGCTCGTCTGCCTCTCCTGCCATCTGGACGAACAGCTGCTCAGCAAGATGAGTCCAAAACGATTGACCCAATCCCTTTTGAAAATCAAGTTTTCGATCCTGTAGTAGTCTGTCAATACGTCTATATCCTGCGTTATCAGCTTGCTCAAGGAAATCGAGGAATTCCATTGCCTCATCCTTATCCTTATCAGTAACCATTACTAAGGCGTCAGCAGCTTCATTGCGCAAATCACCCGTTACCATGATATCGATATCCTTAAAGAATCGCAGAGTCCGTCTGGATAGATCTCCTTTCCAATCACCACGTTGAGGATCTGGTAACTCGAATGTCTTACTAGAATAACCCCTTCCATCCATTCGAGTCCCGGCATGGAATGGTACATTCTCTAAGAAGTTAGATAGATCCGCCTTTCCGGTCACAAGATCTACGATCTCACGGCGTTCGAACGTATTCAGCTCCAGTACATCCTGCCCCTCGATATGAGCATGATACCCGCGACCCCCGCTGAACACCATTTGTATGTTCTCGGGGTCATAACCCAATTTCTTCACTAACCACACATCGATTAATTTGATGAACTCCTTCTTCACGACCTTGAGCATTTCTCCATATCCGATCTCAGAAGCGCCTTCTATATGGTCAGCGTCCAGATCGAAGATCAGGGTGGCGCCCTGCCATCCCTTCTCGACCATGGTCCGGGCGTTGGGCTCCTCGTAGAACGCCGTCGAGTAGTAGGCGTGGCGTGGTACGTGGGTGCGGACATAGTCCTCGATCTTGGACCGCCCATCGAAGCCCAGGTGACGGTTCATGAAGCTCTTGTCGAAGTACAGGAAGGCCCATTCCCTCTTGGTATACCTCCTGGGGAGTTCGAGCTTCGTCCCTTGGTAGTACCTGCCGAAGCGCTTCGTCAGCCAGCGGGTCGTGCGGACAAGGCCGCCGTCGTCCTCAGGTATCGGGGCCACCTCCCTCGTCGGACTCCGCCTCTGCCTCCGCCTCTTTCTCCGTTTCTGGCGGGGGCGCTGTCCTGCCGGATTGCCGCTCGGCCCTCCTCAGCTGCTGGAAGTAGTACCTTCTTGGGCTGCCCGCCCGCTCGCAGCGCTTCTCCTTCAGGCAGATGCCGAACGTCTGCATGGTGGCGCAGGAGGGTGGTGTGTAGCGAGTGCCCGAGATGTCACCCAGGATGTGGCGGACCTGGTACGACGCGATGGACTCCTTGAAGTCCGAGGAGACACGGAACAGGCCGATGATATCGTCGACATCCAGCCCCACGTGGCTGAGGAACGCCGTGAGGGCGAAACGGCCCATGTGGGGCACGTTCACCCCCTCCTGGGTCTTCTTCAGCAGGTCCATCATGCAGGGGGGCAGGTGGTCCATGGAGAACTCGCCGTACGACTCCTTCTGGAGACTCTCGCGAAGATTCTCAACGCCTCCGACCACCTGGTCGATCTCGTCCGAGAGGCGCTCAAGGATCTCCTCCGAGACCTCCAGGGGCAGCTCGGACTCGATCCGCCTCCTGAGGGCCTCTTGGAGAAGTCGGGCGAACTTCCTCTTCTCCAGCCTGACGAAACCCTCCCTGAGGTCCTGGTTGTGGAGTTTCCACTTCTTCGCCCTGATGGCGCTGGCGTTCTTCAGGTAGTCGGTGAAGTGGAGGCGGAACACGTCCTCCTCCCCGCCGTCCTCGAGGAAGGCGGGAACGTCCAGCTCCTCCTGGGCCATCTCCAGGAGGAAGGACGCGTCCTCCCGCACCATGTGCTCGTAGGCGGCCTTGGCCTCCCGCAACGCGTGGCGACGGATGAGCAGCAGGTCCCCCACCGAGGAGACCAGCATCCTGGCGATGGGGTACGAGAGGATGGCGATGAGGGCCTCGACCTCGTTGAGGGCCGTCTTGTCCAGCACACCCTCCTCGGTCATGGCCTCCATGACCCGGTCCTTGCCCGCGTCGACCACCCGCTCGTAGGCCGGGCTGGTGAGCACCTCGGCCAGGGAGACGCCCTGCTCGCGGATCCACTCCTGGGATTCGTTGCGGAAGGGGTATCGGGAGAGGGTCTGGGGGTCCACGACGGGCGGGATGGGCTACGCTGGTCAAAAGGGTTTGGGGGGGGTGGGTGGAGGTGGCTTCACTCGTTCTCGATGCGGGGTGCGAGGAGGTAGGTCACCTCGCCATTGCCCTCAGCTATCTCGAAGGACATCATCGCCGGGTAGTCCTGTCCGATGGAGAGGCTCACGACCCCCGAGGAGGGGACGGACCGGATCATGTTCGCGAAGTAGTCCAGGGAGAACAGGCTGCGGACGGGCTCGCTACACTCGAGGGAGAGGAGCAGGTCCTTTCGCAGCTTGAGGGAGACGGAGTCGGTGTCGCCCTGGGACGACAGCTCGAAGCCCTCGGCGTTGGCGACCAGGGCGATGTGGTTGGATATGCTCTCCGAGGCCTTGATGCCCTGGTTCAGCTCGGCCGCCGCCAGCTTGATGTTGGCGGGCAGGTTGAGCTGTGGCATCTTGGGGTCGGACATGCCCATGGTGTCCACCAGGCTCATGTGGCGGGTGATGTTCTCGATGCGGACGACCAGCTTGTTGTGCTCCTCGTCGTGGTCGATGTCGAGGACGTCCCCGGCCTTGGCGAGGGAGAGGACCTCCTTTATCTTGTCGATGTCGATGCCCAGCTCGCAGTCGGTGGCCTCCAGCTCCTCGAAGGCCTCCTTGCTCAGGGTAAGGTCCACCATTGCCACGTGGGCAGGGTCGACCGCCTTGAGCGCGATGCCCTCGCTGGTGATATTGAGCTTGACCTCGTCCACGAGGGTCGAGATAACCTTGATCATCTCCTTCAGAACGTCGCCCTTGAGCCTGGCCTTGAACATATGAGCTACCTCCCCCGGAGGGCCTTTCCAGAATACCGCTAGGGGTAGAAAAAGGTATTGCCAGCGGACCAGCTGGCCCCTTCAGAACTCCCGCCACTTGTGCCCGCACTTGGTGCAGGTGTATATCCTGGTCTCAGGTTCGTCAGCAGCCCTGGTCTGACGTAGGATCCAATATGCCTCGTTGTGGTCGCACTTGGGGCAGTTGACCTTGGTCTTGGGGAGCAGGTCGTACTGTTCCTCGACCACCACCGTCTCCTTCTCCGCGGTCTCCGTCGTGACGTTCTCCACCTTCTCAATCTCGTCGGGGTTGATAAGGGTGTCACAACGACGGCACCGGAGCTTCCCCTCCTCGGGGAAAAGGAGCGACTTGCACTTAGGGCAGAACATCCCCTGGAGGCCTCCTTGCTCCGAAACGGATTGGACCTATTTAAGGATGCCGAACCGCCAGGGGTACACTGGCTAGCTGGCACGGATTGGCATCAACATGGAAACCTTTAACTACGCGCCAGGAAATAACCCCGACGTTAGGAGTCGTTATGAGGTTGGCCTATGTCTGATGGGGAGTCTAAGGGTCGAAAGGACAGGCCGTACTGGCTCCCCGTCGTCATCGCCTTTGGGATGTGGGCTTGGCTTACCTACCTCTACTTCACCCCCGACGCCGTCGACACGACCAGGTTCTCCTTCAACGACTGGAAGAACATCGGCTACCTGGTGACCGTCATCATGCTGGCATGGCTCTTCATCTGGAAGATCACCCTCAGCACCGAGGTCATCACCGAGGTGATCGACGAGGGGACCGCTGACAAGAAGGCCAAGCCCGAGGCCCGAGCGGCGATGGAGGATGGGGAGGAGCCCGAGGAGGAGACCCCTCCCACCACGAGGCGCACGCGGGTCGTGGTCACGGCCCCGGCGGCCGCGGCGGCCGCAGCCGCTGCGGGTGCCGCC
Organism: uncultured Thermoplasmata archaeon; assembly: GCA_965369625.1. Lineage (GTDB taxonomy): Archaea > Thermoplasmatota > DTKX01 > DTKX01. The sequence continues at coordinate 11,931 of CBDUQW010000041.1, forward strand.
GACGACGACGACGAGCTGCCCCCGGGGGTCCATCCCCCCAAGGACGTGCCCGAGGAGGACCTCAAGGACCTGCCCCGGGTGATCGAGTGGGAGAAGAAGGAGCCTGGAGGCGTGTACTCGGACACCCTCATCCAGGTCGACGGGAACCTGGTCCTTAACCTGAGGACCCTCCTTGGCAAGGTCTGCCACAACTGCGAGGAGATCGAGGACTGCAGGCGAAGGATCGAGGGCAAGGTGGACGAGGAGGTCTTCCTCTGGAACTTCGAGTGCAAGGACGGCCTGAAGAAGGAGCTCCAAAAGGCCCGCAAGGCGCGGGAGAAGGAGGCGGAGAAGGCCGAGGCCGCGAAGGAGATGGTGGAGGGGAAGGCCGCCTCGACCAAGAAGAAGACCACCACCAAGAAGAAGAAGTCCTCGGGAACGAAGTCCAAGTCCACCAAGAAGAAGTCCTCCTCCTCCTCGGATGGAAAGAAGAAGACCTCGGAGGATAAGTAGGGTCCCTGGCACCCCCCCTGACCGGGGCTGCGTTCCCGTGCCCTGGGCCGGTGATGTTTATATAGTAGAAGTGCATTCGTGCCGTTACACCGACCGAGGTCTGCTGATGGCTAGGATGCACACGCGACGGCGCGGGAAGTCTGGTTCCTCCCGGCCCTTAATAACCGAGAACCCCTCCTGGGTCCCCCTCACCTCCGAGGAGATCGAGGAGAAGGTCGTTGAGCTGGCAGGCAACGAGATCTCCACCAGCGTCATCGGCATCCGCCTCCGGGACGAGTACGCCGTCCCCTCGGTCAAGCTGGCCACCGGCAAGAGCGTCACCCAGATCCTCTCGGACAACGAGATGGAGCCCGAGAGGCCCGAGGACCTGGAGAACCTGATGCGCAAGGCCATCAGCCTCTCGGCCCACCTCCAGCGGAACCCCAAGGACCTGCACAACAAGAGGTCCATGCATCTCATCGAGGCCAAGATCCGCAGGCTCGTCGGCTACTACAAGGACACGGGGCGCCTTCCGGACGACTTCAAGTACACCCTCGACACCGCGCGTCTGATGGTGGAGTAGGTCCATGACCTCGCTGCGAGAGATCGCAGGCGAGGGACTTTCCCAGGCGGCAGAGAACGCTGCATCGTACCTCCTCCAGATCCAGCCCGACATGGTGAGGGTGGTCTCCCACCACGACGTGGACGGCATATCCGCCGGCTCCATCGTCACCTCCGCGTGCACCGGGTCCGGGTTCCCGGTGCACACGAGCCTCTGGGGGAACCTCGGCCAGACCGAGCTGGACAAGCTTGCCGAGGACGAGTGGGAGGTCCTCGTCATCTCGGACATGGGCTCTGGGCAGGCCGAGGCCCTCGCCACCCTGGGCAGGCCCGTCATCATCCTCGACCATCACATCAAGCAGGGCGGGGACCGACCCGCCCACCTGCTCGAGGTCAACGCCAACGACTTCGGGCTGGTCGGCGCCAAGGACGTGTCCGGGGCCTCGATGGCCTTCCTCCTCGCCCTCGCCCTGGACCCCCAGGGCGCGTGGTACCTGTCGCCCCTCGCCCTCGCGGGCGCCATCGGCGACATGCAGCACGTGGGCGGCATGCGGTCCGTGAACGCCGGCATCGAGCGGGAGGCCGTCAGGAGGGGGATCGTGGAACAGCGCAGGGCCCTCGGGCTCAGCGGGGACACCGTCCTGGACGCCCTGGTGAGGACCACGGACCCCTACATCAGGGGGCTCAGCGGACGGCAGGAGGAGGCCGGGGCCCTCCTCGCCGAGCTGGATGTGGACGGGGACAATGCCCTCAACGACATCCCCGACACCGAGCTCCGGGCCCTGGGCTCGTACCTCATCGTCCGGATGTCGAAGGAGGGCGTGCATGCCCCCTTCGCCCAGCGGGCGGTCCAGCATCGCCTATGGTGGCCGGCCCGCAGCGTCTGGTTGGACGACTTCTCGAACCAGGTGAACGCCGCCGGCAGGTTGGGGGAGACCGGGGTGGGCGCGGGTGCCTGCCTTGGATACCCCGGTCACGTGGCCAGGTGCGTGCAGGCGCGGGAGGAGTTCCGGGACCAGGTGAGGGCCGGCCTCCTGGACCTGGAGGAGAGGGGACCGGAGCGGCTGGAGCACATCCAGTGGTTCGAGCCCCCCGCAGGGCACATAGGCGGCTCCCTGGCTGGCCTGGGGATGATCTACCTGTTCCCCAAGGACGCTCCCGTCCTGTCCCTCTTCCCCGACGGCGATACCCTCAGCGTGTCGGCCCGTGCGACGGACAGGCTGGTCGAGCGGGGCGTGGACATGGCCCAAGCCATGTCGATGGCAGGCGGCGAGGTGGGGGGAAGGGGCGGCGGTCACCCGGTGGCGGCCGGGGCCAGCGTCCCCATCGAGGCCCGTGACTCCTTCGTCTCCAGGGTCGACGCCATCGTGGGCGAGCAGCTCTCCTAGGCGCCGAGGATGGAACGCCCATGCTATTCCGTTCGATAGCGGACGCGCGGATGGCGGGAGGGGCTCGCGGGCCTACTTCTTCGGCTGCGCGGGCTCGGGCGTGGGCTCGGGGGCGGGCTCGGGGGCGGCAGTGCCGTCGTCCTCGTACTCGTAGTCGTCGTCATCGTAGTCGTAGTCGTCGTCATCGTAGTCGTAGTCGTCGTCGTAGTCGTCGTCGTATTCGGCGTCGGCGTCGGCGGCCGCCTCGGTCCCGTAGTCGTCCCCGTAGAGGGCCTTCTGTTCCGCGGTCATGGCGGGTCCGGCGTCGGCCGCGGGCTCAGCGGGCACGTCGGCGACGACGGTCTCGTCCTCGAAATCGCCTCCGTAGATGGAGCTGTAGAGGTCGGCGTCGACCTGGGGCTTGCGCCGCAGGGCGAACACGTAACCGCCCACGATGGCGACGGCGATCACCACGGCGATGATGATGCCCAGGTAGGCACCACTGACGATGGGAGGTTTATCCTCCTGGACCGCCTCCACGGTCACGTTGAGGGTGGCCCAGTCGTTGTTGTTCTCCGACTGGTCATCGTAGATTATCCGGAACTCGAGGACGTGCTCTCCGCTCCTGTTGGACCACCAGTAGAGTGGCGGGTTGGAGGGGGAGAAGGGCCTCTCGCCCACGATGAACCTGTCGTTCTTGGCGATGGGCGGGGTGGTGAAGTTGAAGAAGTTCCACCGGATGAACTCACCGTTCTCCTGGTATGTGTCGAAGACACGGATCAGCACGCCCGACAGGGGCTCGGTCCCGTTGTTCTCGATCTTCAGCTTGAAGCTGAGGTTCGAGTGGGGCTCCACGTTCAGCTCGGACCGGACCACGTCCCCGACCTCGTCGTCTATGAAGGTGGGGATGGAAGGCACCTGGGCGTCGTGGTTCTCGATCTCGAAGTCCAAGGGAACCACGCGGGTGGCGAAGTTCGGGTCCTGGGAGGACACGTTCGCGAAGAGGTTGTACACACCCGGCGGCAGGTCCTCGGGTACCTCTATGTGCACCTTCACGTACTTGGTCTGGTCACGGAAGAGCAGGGTGTACTGGGGGGTCACCTCGACGGTGATCCTCGGGTCTTGGGAGTATCCGCTCATGTTGATGTTGTCGTCGCCGTTGCCGAGGTTCTTGACCTCTAGGGTGATGTCTATGTAGCCCTGTGCGTAGGGGTTGAAGCTCCGTCTCGGACGGATGCTGCCAGGTTGTGCCACCGGGCGCTCGTCGTTGGTGATCTCCTCGCCCAGGTAGAGCCACTCGATGCGGTAGAACTGGGTGATGTCGATGTAGAGGTTCAGGTTGGCCACCGCGTCGCTCCGGGAGCTGATGGCCGGCACCGTCAGGTTGTACGAGCCGATGGGTGCCTCCTCGAACTTGGTGGGGATGATCATGATGATCTTTATCTCCGCCTCCTGGTTCTGGAGCAGGGTCACCTCGGGGGGCTGGGTGTAGGTCAACCAGGAGCTGGGCGTGCCGATGATCTCCTCGATGACGATGGAATCGAGCCCGTTGCCGGTGTTGCGCACCCACACGGAGAACTCCAGGTTGCCACCCGGGATGGTGGACATCCTGTCCACCTCTGTCTCCAGCTCGATGGCGTAGTACTGTCCCACCTCCACGGTGAAGGACTTCGTCACGGGGCTCAGCTCGGGGCTGGACGACTCTATCTCAGCCGTGAAGAAGTAGGTCTTCTTGGGTGCGTTGGTCGGCACCTTGACGATGTACATGACCGTCATGCTGGTGTTGAGGTCGATGTCTATCGTCCTCGGGTTGGCCGAGGCGATGAACCCGGGGTTGAGCTCCGTGTCCCAGACAGGCTTGATGGTGAAGGCGTCCCAACCGTTGCCCTGGTTGTTGATCTTCAGCTGGAACTCCACCTCCTCGCCCGGGGTGCCTTCCTTCTTGTCCGGACCGTTGATGTACACCTGGAAGTTGTAGTACTGCAGCGATGTGATCTTGGCGAAGGCGGGTGGCATCTGCCTTGACACGTTGAACATCGACGTGGCGTTGACCGTTATGTGGGCCGTGACGTGGGCCCGTTCCCCCGCCGGGATGGGCACCTTGACGTCGATGAAGTGGGGGTTCCTCTTGGTCGGGTCGGCGGTGAGGTTCGGGGTGAAGCCCCACTCGGTCACACCGCTGTCGAAGGTGAGGGTCCAACCGGCGTCCGACCGGGAGGATTCACCCTGGATGAGGAAACGGTCTATGCCGTTGCCCGTGTTGTACAGCGCGAAGCGGATGGTGACGGTCGAGGGGGGGATGGCCAAGAACTCGTCGTGGGGCGGTGGGTTCCACAGCATTATCTCGAAGCCCGCTTTCTTGGGGATGACGACACCGGTGGTATGGCTGTCGTTCCGACCGGGGTCCCTCTTCGGCCAAACGTTCAGCTTGAACCAGTAGGTCTGGTTCAGCTGGTTGGGACCAGGTTGGATCGTCATGGTGAGGTTGCACTTCTCTTGCCTGCCAAGGTTGAATTCCATGGGATCGTCCGGACTAGTATAGGTGTGGGTCTGGAGGCCGAGCTGGGGGTCGGCGTTGAAGAAGACCTGCCACAGGTACGGAACCGATTCCAAGTTGAGGTGTATCTCCGCAGAGGGGACGTCACCTGTGTTCCTGATGGTGTAGTTGAATATCACCGGGTTCCGACCCTTCACGACCTTGGTATCCGTCACGTCCTCGAAGTTCAGCTTGACATCGTAGTTAGCGGCCTCGGCATCATCGGCCGAGACCATGGCCAGTCCGAAGACCACGAGGGCGACAACGATGAACAGAACGGTTAGACTGTAGGATTTGTTCATATCAACACCCAGGGTTTCTCAAGTATACCACTTCGTAATATTCAATGGCTATATAATCATTATGGTATTTGCTCGCAAGAAGGTGACCCTTGCTAGCATGCCATCTCCGGGGGGACCAGCACCCTCCATCACAACGTGGAAATGCTCTTAACCCCCGAGACCCTTTCCCAACGCACTCCAGTCGGGGGATTGTCAATGACCCACGATGAGAACATCGAGCTGCTCAGGAGGATGAAGGAGGAGGCTTCCCAGGGAGGGGGCCCGGACCGCATCGCCAGGCAGCGGGCCAAGGGCAAGAAGACCGCCCGGGAACGGGTGGTCCAGCTCCTGGACCCAGGGACCTTCGTGGAGTTGGACATGTTCGTGACCCATCTGTGCACCGACTTCGGCATGGCCGACAAGAAGGTGATGGGCGACGGGGTGGTCACCGGCTACGGAAAGATCGACGGCCGGGACGTGTACATCTTCTCCCAGGACTTCACGGTGTTCGGGGGCTCCCTGGGCGAGATGTTCGCCCAGAAGATCACCAAGGTCATGGACCTGGCCATGAAGAACGGGAAGCCGGTGATAGGCCTCAACGACTCGGGCGGCGCCCGCATCCAGGAGGGCGTGGTCTCCCTCGGTGGCTACGCGGAGATCTTCTTCCGCAACGTGATGGCCTCGGGGGTCGTGCCCCAGATAAGCGCCATCATGGGGCCCTGCGCCGGAGGGGCGGTCTACTCCCCCGCCATGACCGACTTCATCATCATGGTCAAGGAGACCTCCCACATGTTCATCACCGGCCCCGAGGTCATCAAGACCGTAACGGGGGAGGAGGTGACCTTCGAGGAGCTGGGCGGGGCCATGACCCACAACACGCGGAGCGGCGTGGCCCACCTGGCGGCGGAGGACGAGGACGACTGCCTGGAGATGATCCGGCGCATGCTCTCCTTCATGCCCTCGAACAACCTCGAGGAGCCGCCCATGGCCGAGTGCACCGACCCCGTCGACCGCATGGACGAGGAGCTGGACACCATCCTGCCCGGAGACCCGAACAAGCCCTACGACATGCGGGACGTGGTCACCCACGTGGTGGACGACGGTGACTTCTTCGAGATCATGCCGCACTGGGGTGCAAACCTCATCATCGGCTTCGCCCGGCTGGCAGGCCGGCCCGTGGGCATCGTGGGCCAGCAACCAGCGGTGCTGGCGGGCACCCTGGACATCGACGCCTCCACCAAGGGCGGCCGCTTCGTCCGGTTCTGCGACGCCTTCAACATCCCCCTCATAACCTTCGTGGACGTCCCGGGCTTCCTTCCCGGTACCGACCAGGAGTACGGGGGCATCATCCGCAGCGGCTCCAAGCTGCTCTACGCCTACTGCGAGGCCACAGTGCCCAAGCTGACCGTCGTGACCAGGAAGGCCTACGGAGGCGCCTACGACGTCATGTGCTCAAAGCACATCAGGGCGGACTTCAACTTCGCCTGGCCCTCGGCCGAGATCGCCGTGATGGGGTCCGACGGCGCCGTCAACATCATCTTCCGCAAGGAGATCGAGGCGGCCGAGGACAAGGCGGCCACGCGGGAGGAGCTGGAGACAGAGTACCGCAAGAAGTTCGCATCGCCCTACATCGCAGCCCAGCGCGGCTACATCGACGACGTCATCGAGCCCAAGGAGACCCGTCCCAGGCTCATCAGCGCCCTGGAGGCCTGTGCCCACAAGCGCGAGGGCCGTCCGCCCAAGAAGCACGGTAACATACCCCTTTGATGCCATCAATGTGAGGCCGAGCATGACAACCCGAGAGCCCCGTGTCCACATCACCGACCTGGTGCTGAGGGACGCACACCAGTCCCTCCTCGCCACCCGCATGCGCACCGAGGACATGCTGCCCATCGCGGACAAGCTCGACCGGGTGGGCTTCTGGGCGCTGGAGATGTGGGGCGGCGCCACCTTCGACTCCTGCCTCAGGTTCCTCGACGAGGACCCGTGGGCCCGCGTGAGACTGCTCAGGGCCGCCATGCCCGACACCCGCATGATGATGCTGCTCCGGGGCCAGAACGTGGTCGGCTATCGCAACTACGCCGACGACGTGGTCCGCGAGTTCGTCCGCCTCTCGGCCAGGGCGGGCATCGACGTGTTCCGCATCTTCGACGCCCTCAACGACCCGCGGAACATGGAGACGGCGATCGAGGCCGTCCGGGAGCAGGGCAAGATGGTCGAGTCCACCATCTCGTACACCATCAGCCCCGTCCACGACATCCCGTCGTACGTCAAGCTGGCCGAGCGCCTGGTCGAGCTGGGCTCCGAGTCCATCTGCATCAAGGACATGGCGGGGCTGCTCGGTCCCAAGGACGCGTACGACCTGGTCCTCGCCCTCAAGGGGGAGTTCCCAGACGTCCTGGTCCACCTCCACTGCCACTACACCTCGGGGATGGCGTCCATGGCCTACCTGCGGGCCGTGGAGGCGGGGGCGGACATCCTCGACTGCGACATCTCGTCCATGTCCATGGGGTCGGCCCATCCCCCCACCGAATCCATGGTGGCGGCCCTGGCGGGCACCGAGTACGACACCGGCCTCGACATCGGCCTCCTCAAGGAGATCTCCGACTACTTCCGGGAGGTCCGGAAGAAGTACGCCGAGTTCGAGAGCGCCTTCACCGGCGTCGACCCGGCGGTGCTCCAGTGGCAGATACCGGGCGGCATGATCTCGAACCTGAGCAGCCAGCTCCGGGAGAGCGGGGCCCTCGACCGCATGGACGAGGTCCTGGAGGAGGTGCCCAGGGTCCGAGAGGAGCTGGGCTACCCGCCCCTGGTGACGCCATCCTCCCAGATCGTGGGCACCCAGGCCACCCTCAACGTCCTCATGGGCGAGCGGTACAAGATGATCACCAACGAGACCAAGAACTATGTCCGTGGGCTCTACGGCCGGCCCCCGGCACCCATCGACCCCGAGGTCCAGAGGAAGTGCATAGGCGACGAGCAGCCCATCACCACCCGGCCGGCGGACCTGCTGGAGCCCGAGCTCCCGGAACGGAGGGCCGAGCTCGACGAGCTGATGGGGTCCTTCACCGAGGAGGACCTGGTGTCCTACACCCTGTTCCCCCGGGTCGCCCTGGAGTTCTTCGAGAGGCGCGACCGGGACGAGCGACCGCCCCAGGAGATCGCGGCCATCGCCGCAGCCCTGGCGGACCTGATATTCACCGAGGCGGCCACCGCGGCCCCCGGCCAGGCACAGCCCCCGCCCCGGGCACCGACCACCTCCAACTGGTCGATGGCCGGGCGCGTCGACCACCACGCCAGACGCAGCGTCGCATGGAGGTACTGACATGCGGTTCAACGTCTGCCTGGACGGAAAGGAGCACCAGGTCTCCACCGTGGGCGAGCCCGGGACGGTGGTCCTCGACGGTACCAAGCACGAGGGAACGGTGGAGCGCCTGGCCAAGAACCGAAGGGTCATCACCATGGGGAAGAAGCGCTACGAGGTGAAGGTGGTGGAGGGCGAGGTCTCCGAGGGCAGCTTCGTCCTCGAGCTGGCAGGCGAGCGCATCCCCGTGCAGGTCTCCCAGATCTCCCTGAGGACCGTGGGACGCCCGGCACCGGCCCGGGTCAGGAAGGGGGCCGCCGAGCGGGTCAGGACCTCCGCCGGGGACGACGGCGCTGCCGGGGACGGCATCCGCGCCCCCATGCCCGGCAAGATCATCGAGGTCTTCGTCGAGGCGGGTGAGGAGGTGGAGAAGGGGGACGTGGTGCTCATCCTCGAGGCCATGAAGATGGAGAACGAGCTCCGTTCGCCCGGGAAGGCCGTCGTCAAGGCGGTCAACGTCAAGCCCGGTGATTCCGTCGCCTCCAACCAGCTCCTGGTCGCCCTGGACTAGCCCCGCTCAGTGGCGCCACATCGGCGCTCCTCAGTGGCGCCACATCGGTGCTCCTCAGTGTCGCCACATCGGCAGCACCTCACCGTAACCCGCGAGGGCCGCCCCCGTCACTGCCGCCGTGTCGTAGTCCCGTGCCTCGAGGTGGTCGATGGTGACCTCGGTCCCTCTAAGGGTCCCCATCTGGGCCATGGAGGTCCTGGCCTGGGACGACACCCGGTCCACGAAGGCCACCAGCCCGTCGGCCTCGGCCTTCCAGTCGCCCTTGCCCTTCTTCGACCTGGTCGGGCACTCACCGGGACCGCAATCGCCGCAGAGGGTGCACCCCATGGCGATGCGTGGGGCCGTCCCCATGACCACCATGTCGGCACCCAGGGCGAGGGCCTTGGTCACCTCCACTCCGTCCTTGAAGCCGCCTGCCGCCACGAGCCTGGGTGCGACCGCCCCATCGGGGAGCTTCGTCCTCGAGAGGGCACGTCCCATCGCCGCCACCGAAGCCAGCGGACCCGGGCCCACCAGCCCTTGATGCATCCTGGAGGTCCTCGACGCGGCCTGGACCATGATGGCGTCGGCGCCCGACCGGGCGGCCTGGCGCAGCAGGTCCATGTCGGCCGTCGGACCAACGTTCAGGACCATCGGGACACCGCCTGCGACGGAGCGCATCGTATCGACCGCGGTGCCCATCGCGCCCTCCGCGTCCCTGGCGTCGACGGTGACGAGCAGCTCGCCATCGGGACCCACGGTCGACAGGGCCAGTTCCACCACCGACGCGCCCTCCAGGGCCTCGACGACCCCCTCCGTCCGGTTGGGACCCAGCACCACCCAGAGGGCCACGCCCAGCTCCCCGGCCAGGTCGACCAGGTCCGGTGACGGGTCCTCGAACCGGAGGATGCAGCCCCTCCTGTGGGTGGCCTGGACGAGGGCCAGTCGGGCATGGGGCGAGAGCAGGCCCCCGCTGTTGTCCGTGAGCACCAGGGGAAGGTCCACCTTGACCCTGTCATCCCCCTCTCCGAGGGACACAGACAGGTCGACCTCGTCGGGATGGAAGCTGAAGCCGTCCGTGCCGGGAAGGCGGGTGACCAACGACAGGGCGTCCCAGGGCGAGGGCGCCCTCGTCCCCTGGGCGCCGACGACCTCCGGGACCACCTCGGTCCACGTGTGGTCGGACGTCATCTCCCGTTCCCCTCCTTCATCCCCTTCGAGAAGTCGGCGAACCTGGACGAGGCACCAGTGGGGATGTCTCCCCCAACCCCCCCGTCCTCGGTCCCCGTGCTGTCTCCGGGCACCTCCAGGACCACTCCCGTCCTGGCCGGCCTCCTCTTGGGCGGAGGTTCGGCCGCAGGCAGCGAGCCCTCCTCCTCGGGTACCAGGATCGCCAGGAGGTCCGCCACCTTCTCGGGGGTGTTGACCCCCAGGCCCTTCAGGGCCAGGGCCAGGTCCTCCACCTCTCCGTGGTCCATCTCCATCTCCCCCAGGCCCTTGACGTCCTTCGACGTCCCCCTGGGGACGATCACCTTCGCGGGGGCGGGAGGCAGGCGACGGGGCACGTGGTTGGGGCGGAGCAGCACCATGGTGCCACCGGTCATCCCCTCGCCGGGGTTCGGTCCTATGGGGGCGTCAAGCACCAGGAGGCCGCCGGACATCATGGCCCCCGCGGCCTCGCCCACGCGGCCCTTCACGCGGACCTCGCCGCCGACCATGTGACAGCACAGGCCCCGCCCGACGGTGCCCTCGATGACCAGACGGCCCGAGACCATGGTGGAGCCGGAGAAGTCCCCGGCGGAGCCCGTGAGGGTGACCTCCGGTCCGTCCATGAAGGCTGCCAGGAATGAGCCGGACTTGCCCGAGATGGTGACCCGACCCTCTCCCTTGAGGCCCGCCAGCACTCCGTCATGACCGTCCAGCCCCCCGATCTTGACGGGCTTTTTGGGGCTGAGGTGCTTGCGGACGGCACCGTTGATCTCCTCGGTCGAGTAGGCTCGCTCCTGCGCCATCTGTTCGGACCTCCCTTTTCCCCAGGATGAGCGGTGGAACTCATCTACATTTGGGTATAACCCATAAATATTACGAAAATCCTGTATTTCGACGGGGGAACCCCCCGAATCGTCGCTGGCTACCATGTCTAGGGGGCATCATATTTCGAGATAAAAAAGGGTGATAAATCGTTATTTTTTCAGTTTGATAAACTTGCTGGCGATTATCACTTACGGAAATTGGGGAACAACGTTTTTATAACGTCTCGGTGGTCGGAATCGCAAGGGCAATCATGCCCCGGAGGACATAACATGAGGAAAGCAAAAGTTGTATGGCACAAGGACGACGACGCTGTCTCGCCCGTGATCGGTACCATCCTGATGGTCGCCATCACGGTCGTGCTCGCGGCCGTTCTGTGGCTAATGGTGTCTGGGATGATCCAGGACCCCGAGGACGAGAAGCTGACCCTTCAGCTTTCGAGCCCGGCGGTGACGCAATACGAGCGACCTGCGGACTCAGAGGACTTTACCTGGGATGCTGTGTTGAACATCAACAAGCTGACCCCCAAGGACGAGAAGGTCAAGTGGTCCGAGGTCAGGATTGCCATCAAGGACTCTGACGGTAGCATTCTGAAAGCCTCTTCCACCTTGAGCGCTGATACCCCCGCCAGTTATTTGCCACCGACTGGTTCAAACGATGATGTGCTGTTCTGGTACATCGATATCGAGGATGACGGCAAGGTCGGCGCTGGTGACTCCATCAAGATCACCACCATGGACGACGGTGGCCTACTTGGTAATGACTACCAGGGAGCCCTTGTCCAGATCCTGAAGGCCGGCAAGATCATCGCCGACACCAAGCTGCCTACCGACTTCCCCTAGTCGGGTAGCAACCTAACGAGCACGGGGGAGCTTATCCCCCATCCCTTCTTTTTTTCTTATTGTCTCAAGAGCCTGGATTCCATCTCCATCGCTTCATTATCATCTATTGTAATCCAACGGCAACGTTTTTTATAACCCCTCCACAGTGTAGAATGGTAGGTTGGGAGGACCAGCATGGTCAAGTTCAGGTGTTCGGAAATTCATTTGGACCATACAGGCGTGTCCCCGATAATCGGCACCGTATTGATGGTCGCGATCACTATCGTCCTCGCTGCGGCGACCTTCTACCTGGTCCTCCCCATGATGAACCAGGATGTGGACGTGGAGGATGAGAAGTTCATCCTCGACCAGCAGAGCACCACACTGATGGGACCAAACGACTGGGACACCTCCTTCATCATCTACAAGGTCAAGAAGGACGAGGCCATCCCCTGGAACAGCGTCAGCTTCGCCGTGCTGGACACCGATGGCTCGATCATTACCGATGCCACGATCTCGTATGGGGACACCAATGGTGATGGCTACGTCCACGAGAGCGACACCATCATGCTCCATGGCATGACGGACCCGTACGACGGCGCCACCATGAAGGTGATGTACAAGGGCGAACCCCTCGTCTACGCCACGATCTCCTTCAACTCTGCTTAGAGTGGGTGCCTTTTCTGATAATCGTCGCTGAGGCCTATTCGTATTAGGCAATATACCTAACCCTGTGGGCTCAGAGGTTGGGCATCACGAACCGGGTGAAGTAGAGCAGGGCACCCATGCCGGCGATGGCCAGGATGTAGATCCCCACGTTCCACTTGAGGACCTTGGCCCCGTCCAGGGGCATGATGGGTATCATGTTGAACAGTGCCAGCAGCGTGTTGAAGAATATCACCCAGTAGGCGGTGGTGCTGACCCAGAAGGACCCCCACAGGTAGAGCGGGATCATCGCCAGCGTCACCGCCACGTTGGTCAGTGGGCCGGCGATGGAGATTATGCCGTTCTGCCGTTTGTCTATCTGGCCCACGATGTAGACCGCTCCTGGAGCCGCGAACAGGAAGCCTGCGACGAATGCCAGTAGGAGAGCGAAAATCAGGCCCTGGGACGAATATCGGAACTCGGCCCAGCACCCGTACCTCTGGGCCACGAACTTGTGGGCCATCTCGTGCAGGGCGAAGCCGGTGGACACCACGACAAAACTGATGAGGACCATGACGAGGTAGTCACCCGGGAGGTCCACGATGCTGGTGATGTCCTGGCCGTAGATGCGCCAGAGTATCGCGGAGAAGGCCAGTGTCAGGGCCCCGATGGCCACGCCCAGGTTCTTCTTCTCCTCCTCGGAGAGGAGTCCCTTCTGTGGCCGCTGGTAGCTGGCGTAGTACATGGGGGGATTGCTCCCCTCGAGGATCCTGACCTCCCGCTGGCCCCTCCCTCCTCCTCCTCCAAGGTAACCCATGCTCACACCGTCCCCAGCAGATACGGCAGCGCGTAGATCGTCCCGATGACGCTGCCCAGGTTGGCCAGGGCCGTCACCATCAGCACCCTGACCACCTTGTTGCTCATGAATCCCCTCATCGTCTCGGCCTCGATGTACTCCAGGTCCGCCATCGTCGGCTTGCGCATCTTGGCCTCGACGAGGCCCGCGAACCACCCGGCCGCCAGTGTGGGGTTCAATGATGTGAACCAGGCCACGCTGAAGGCTGTAATGATGCTGTACGGGTGGCCAAAGGCCAATGCCGCGCCTATGGCGGCGAAGATGCCGTTGGCGAGGAACCATACCGCGAAGCCCTCCTGCAGCGTCTCGTACTGGCCCGTGAAGGCCATGTACAGCATCCAGGTGAGGAAGAACCAGGGCACGCCGTAGGCGAAGGCCTTGGCGATGGAGAAGCCCTTGGGGGGCACGTAGTTGAGGGATTCGTAGGTGGGGAAGGGCCCTCTCTCCTCCAGCTTCTTCGCGAGGCCGCTGAGGTGGCCCGCGCCGACGACGGCCAGCACCTTGCCGTCCTTGCTGGCCTGGAGGATCTTCTTGGCGATGAAGGTGTCCCGCTCGTGGATGAGGACGTCGGCCACCGTGGGGACTATCTCCGAGAGCTCCTGGACGAGCATGTTGATCATGTCCTCCTCCATCAGCTCCTCGATGTCTATCTCCTCCATCTCCTCCTCGTAGGCCCCGGTTATGACGGCCATGAGGTTCCAGGTGAGACGCCCCTTCTCCCGCAGCGTCATCTTCTTCCAGGCGCGCTTCAGGGTGATGCTGATGTCGCGGTCGGCCAGGAGGACCTTGAGGTCGGCCTCGTCAGCTGCCTCGATGGCGGCGAGCATCTCGGCGCCTGGCTCGACGCCCTGCTCCATGCCCATCCTCCTCTGGAGGGCCGCGAGGAATGCCTGGGCTATGAAGAAGTAGGGATTCGAGCCCTTGATGATCTTGGTGATGGGGAGGTCGCGCCACTCACGCTTGCCGGTGAGGACCTTGTACCGGTTGGGGTCCAGTTCCACGGCCACGATGTCCGGTCGGTGCTTGGCGATGGCCTCGCGGACCTCCTCCACGCTCCGCTCCGAGACGTGGGCGGTCCCTATGAGGACGATGTTGTCCCCTACGAGCCTTTCCAATGGTGCACCTCGCAGGGAGAAGCCCACTGGCCTATATGGAACTTTCTGCATAACTCCGGGCCTTGGTGGGGATTTCTAATTCGCCCCCGGATCCATTGGAAACTACATCCGACCACCTCGGATGACTCGGACCTCGTATCTCGTTTTATTCATCCTCAATGAAGATGGGTCGTCGAAAGCAGGTTGTCCGTGACGCCGTGCTGGAGGCGCACCATCGCAACGATGTGGGCCGCCAGCATGGTCCACAGCACGTGGCGAGTGATCGCACGCACCCCCACCACGTTCAACGCCTCCTCCAGACCGTAGTGCTCCTTCAGATGACCGTTCACACCCTCGATGTTGTTGCGCACGTGGTACGCGTCCAGGAGGCCGTCCGGGGCCTCCTCGTACTCCACCATGTAGGCGTTCCGGAAGTGCATCGCGACGGCCTCGTACCTGCCTGCCTTCACCAGGCACCGCATCTTGTACCAGAGGGGCACACCGGCGTGGTGCCAGCTCTCCTCCCAATGCTTGACGTAGAGTCGGTGCACTTCCTCCTCGGGACTGCGCTCCCCGGGTCCGTCCCGGGGGAAACGCACGTTCTCCGTCCAGCCCTTCGTGATCTTGTAGTGACACCTCAGCCCCAGGAGGGCGTGCGCCTTGGCAAGGTTCTCGTTGCTCGTGAAACCACCGTCGAAGAAGGTCTCCTCCATCGTCCTGGGACCCACCCGGTCCCGCGCCTCCACGAGCATGGGCACGAGATGCTCGCCCTCGCCGTCGTTGCCGCCGATGACGCGGTACGAGAGGGGCAGCCACGTATCCACGTCCTCCGTGATGACCACCTTCACCATCTTCTTCTTGTAGTGTTTGTTCCACACCCCCGCCTTGTCGCGACGGCATGTTTCGAGGGGAGTGCCGTCCGTGGCCGTCCTCACACCGAGGGGGACGCCCAGCTCCCCAGCGAGACTCGCGTTCCCACGTATGACCGCGTCGAGCAGCCCGTCCAGCTCCTCCACGTCCAGGCGGACGTTGCCGAAGTGCCACAGTGTCTGGTAGCTCGGTATCCGGACGGTCCTGGTCGCCGGGTCGTACCTGAACCCCAGCTTGAAGGCTTCGAAGGGGCTGTCCCCGAGGTGCCTGTGGAAGGCCAGGAGGCTCTCCTCCTCGATGACCTTCCTCCAGATGTACGCCTTGAACATCGCCATCCGGGGGTACAGCTCGCGCCCAGGCAGCACCTTGTAATGGCGGTCGAGCTCCTGGCGGACGACCCGGTCGTCCAGGTGAGCCAGGAACTCCGCCACGAGGCGGACCTGGCCGTCCTCGCCCGGGTTGACGAAACCTTCTTCATCCTCGGGCTCGATGCTCTCGACGGTCGGATAATGCCGGTCCCAATAGTTTTTTACGTAGTCGTCTGTATAGATGTCGTCCAAGGATGTCCCATCCTAAGGGGTCCGGTTCCATGCCGGGCCCCTATGGACACTTATATTATCTTCATTGTACGAAGCGTTTTCGGTACAATCGAACTGGGCGAGACCTATTTTATCGAAATATTTAAAAGCGAACCCGTCGAATTAGAAAGGCCCATACTTGATATCCCGTAACTACCATCTGCCATACTAATAAGAATTTGGGGAAAGATTATTAGTACTATGATTGTGGTGGAGTGTACAGGGAGGGCTAAGGACATCGTCAAGAGAAGCATTACTATCACCCTGGACGAGGAGAACCTCGCGAAGTTGGAGGCGGATCGGGGGCTGGCCCCACTCTCGACCCTCATCAATCGTTTTATAGAGGTCATCTACTCGGATAAGACCCAGATACGGGAGGAGCTGCATACCTGCAGGGTGCTGATGGGGTTCCGGAACACTCCGGAGACGGTCGAATATCTCCTCAAGGAAGCCCTTGCCGCGAAGAAGGAGGAGCTGGAACTCCTGAGGGAGAACCATCCCTTGAACGGCGTATGAGGCCCGACCCCGTCTGAGATAGGGTCGACCGGGTCACGTCATCGTCCGATGAGGTCCCATCCATTATCAACGATGCCGCCAACGGACCAGGGTTGTCACCACCGTGGGCCGAGGCTAGGACCATCGATATGGTGAGGACCGTCGCGACCAGCATACCCATGCGCTCGAGCTCAGGTGCCACCCAGATACCACCTGAGGTCCCCGGCGACGGTGCGCTGGAGACCACGGGACGTGGAGGGCCCGGTAAATAGGACCGATCCTCCCTCACATGTCGACGGGACCGCAAGGGTGGTCCGGGGAGCGCCCCGCCGTCAATCGTCATGACGCTTGAGGAAGGTCTTCAGGTTCTCGGTGTCGGAGTAGAACCAGTGATCGCCTATCTGCGTCACCGTCCTGCCGTCGTCCAGCTGCCTCTGCTCTCCGGTGGCGAGGGCCCCTGCCACCTCGTACCAGTCCATGCCGGCCAGTTCCTTGGCGGGCACGCCGAAGTCCAGCTGGCTGATGGCGGCCTGGTACCCCCGCTTCAGGTCGTCCAGGCGCAGCTGTTCCGGGTCCGACTCCGCGAGCAACGCTGTGTCCACAGCCACCGCCTCGTACGTCATCCCCACCTCCCGCTCGGAGGGGCCCTCGGCCACCTCGTAGTCCAGGGCGTAGGAGGGTGAGGGTGCGGGCTCCTCCGCGGGCAGCGTCGCCGGCAGTGGCTCGTCAGGGGCAGGCGCCGGCCCCTCGGCGGGGGTTGGCGGTGCCTCTGTGGGTGCTGCGGTGGGCCCCTCCTTCGGGGTCGGCACCTTCTTGGGACCCGGCTTGGGCTTGGTCCGTTCGGTGTCGAAGGCCGCCACCTCCACCACGGGGGTGGAGGTCCTGCCCTTGACGACGAAGAGGACCACGCCGATGACCACGATGACGGCCACTAGTATCCCGGCCATCAGGCCCGTGGACAGGCCGCCGCCTCCGCCGTCCCCGTTGTCGCCGCCTCCACCGCCGTTCCCGTTGTCGTCCTGCCGCTTGATGGTGATGTTGATGGCGGTGCTGTTGGTGATCTCCCCGTCGGTCGCCTCCAGAGTGATCGTGTGCAGGCCTATGGACAGGGAGGTGGTGGAGAAGGTCTTCTCGCTGGAGAGCACGCCGTCCCTGTCCGAGTTCCACTGGAAGGAGATGACGTCACCGAAGGCCACGTCGGGGTCGAGGGCGTAGGCGTTGAAGGGGATCTCGTCCCCCTCTGTGAAGATGGCACCGTCCTCCGGTGAGGTCACGGCCACGTCCTGGGGTGGGTCGTTCCGATTGGCCACCTCAAGGTTGATGATCACAAGGGCCGCTGCACCTCCGTCGGAGATGGAGATCTGGACCGTGTAGTCCCCGATACCGCCCAGCTCGGTCACCAGGGTGAGTACGTCGTAATTGAGGGAGGCGCCGTACAGGTCGGAGACCAAGGTGAACCTGAAGGCGCTGGTCTCCTCGTCCTCCACCGATACCGTCAGCTCGGTCCGGTTGCCCTCCTCCATGACCAGTTCCGCCACTCCATCGACAAGTTCGAGGTCGCCCACGGCGGTTATCACAGGCGGGTCGTTGACCTCGGTCACGAAGACCTCGAGCATCTGGCTGACGGTGGTGTTGCCATCGTTGACCTGCACGGTGTAGTTGTACTCGCCACCACCGACGGTGTAGAGCAGGGTGATCTCGGTGCCGTCCAGGGTCACGTTGAAGTCCCTGTCGGGAATGGTGATGGTCATGTCCACGAGATCCGTGTCCTCGTCGGAGATGAGGTCCGCGATGTCCACCTTCCGCTCCTCGTCCTCGTTCATGTACACCGCTTCGATCTCCTCTAGCACGGGCGGGTCGTCCACCTCCACGACCACGATGTCGAGGAACACCTGGACGGTGTTGGTCATGTCGGAGACCTCCAGCTCGATGGACTCCGGCGGCACGTATGCGTCGTAGAGGATGCTCAGGACCTGTCCCTCCACTGTGATGTGGCCCGACAGGGCGCGCACGCGCAGGTATCTCACCGGGGTATCCACATCCGCCAGGTACGGTGTAATATTGAGGATGGTGACCTCGTCCTCCTTCACCTCCAGCTCAGGGAGGGGTGCCACGATGGGCGGGTCGTCCACGGGTTTCACCACGACCTTGGTCAGCAGGCTCTCCACCGACAGCACGCCGTCGGAGGCGGTCACCTTGTACTGCTCGGCCCCGTACCAGTTCCGGGTGGGTAGCTCGAAGGATAGGTTGTACCCGTTGACCACAGGCCTCACGTGCATGTCGTTGGTGGAGTTGCTGATGGTGTACTGCAGGTCCGCGGGGTCCGTGAAGCGGTCGTTGAAGTGCTTCCTTAGGTCGACAGCGTTCTGCTTGGGAACGTCCTCGTTCATCTCCATCTGGGGTATCGCCTTGACGAAGGTGGGCGGGTCGCCCAGCCAGGACACGTCCCACATGGTCACCTCAGGCTGGGTGTCATCCACGGTGGTCATCTTTACGTAGAGCTTGATGGCCGGCGTCCTGATGGGATCAATGAAGGTCTCTAACCTATCGTCCCACAGTTTGAACACTGTACTACTGACGTCCTCGAGCCCAGGGAGGGGCTTGTCGTCGGAGGCATTGAGGAAGGATATCTCCATCGTTGTCCCGGTTGGAATGGTGGTATCGATGTGTATGTACTCCCAGTAGGTGTTCTGGGGGAGTAAGACTGGTTGGGTGACGGCCCATCCCGAGGCGTGGAGCCGGTTCACGGTCACGTTGTCCCAGGCCGCGCTCTCGGAGGGAAGTGAGGTCAGGGAGAGCCGGGTGTAGTTCCCGACGAATGAATGGGTCGCTCCGCAGGCGCCGGGTCCGATGGAGAAGGAGATGACGTCATCCTTGATCTCGATCCGGACCTGGTACCACTCGTCGGTCTCGAGGATGGCGTCGGAGTTTGCCAGCTGCATCTCCATACCCGCCTCGACGTACCCCATCTGGATCTCCCGGTCCAAATAGGAGTACTTGAAGTAGAGGGTCGACATGCCGGGTCCAACGAGGGAGATGTACGGTCCTTCTGTGACCATGAGGCCAGGGCTGAGATCCAGGAGGATCTCCATATCGTGAAGGTTCATCGATCGACTGGCGGTGGCGTTCCCTTCCATGGTGGTGTTGGTCAGAAGCCTCTGGTTGACGATATAGGGGGTCCCCTCGGTCGCGGTCCAGGGCGCCAACGGCACCCGGTCGAACTGGTCCTCCCACTGGGCCCGTGAAAGGGTCAGGGCACCCTCGGCCACGGTTGCGTTCCCGTAAAGCGATACGCTCCCGGGATGGTCGAACTCGTCGACATGCTCACCGTCGATCTCGGTGGTGCGGGTCCCCGTCGACCCGTCGTCGTAACCCTGAGAGGCGGATGGTGCCACAGCTACGATGGACAGGGTGAACATCAGGACGAGCACGAACGGAACGGAACGCGTGGTGATCTTAGACATCCAGAGCAGACCCCCAGAGAGTTATCTAGCGACGCACGACAACATAGCTGGACGGTCATAAACCTTTGCTCATGGTGCACCCCTCGGTCGAGATTCTTGGATACCGAGTGATGAATGACAAGCGGGAGCGGTGAGAGACAATC
>CBDUQW010000042.1:0-31972 GCA_965369625.1 uncultured Thermoplasmata archaeon
CCTTGGCCTACATGGCCATCGCCGGGGCGCCTGGTATTGCGCCCTTGAGGGGGACCACGAGCCCCCAAGTTCGGTGTGACCCGATGTCATGCTAAACAAATACTGTAACCAACTTTGGAAAACAGGGCGGAGAGTATTTAAATCGTGCCGGCCAACGAACTGACCTCTCGGAGGTATTTCAGTGATAGATTCACAAGAGGTATTGGCTGCCCTTCTACCCGAGGAGTTCATAGGTAGCCAGATACTTCAGTCCCTCCTGGCCAGGTACAATCTGGTGCTGACCAGGAGCGGTGATGACGAGCTGGCAATATCACCTTCGAACGTGGCCATGGCCTCCCTGTCCCCCGCCAACTTCCTGGTCCCCACCATGGCGGTGAACAACATCCTTCTGGGCATGGGCCTTCACCTGGAGCAAGGCCGGGACGGGTCGTACGACGTCGTCCCCCTCCCGTTCCTCCGGAATCCCGGCGAGGCGAACGACCTGAGGTTGCCCGGTGACGAGCCCCACACCAAGCTCATGGGCATGAACTACCTGTAGGGCTGGGACGTAGTCCCATACCTGTCATCCGTTATCGTTTTATACGGACAGAGTGTAGATGCTCCCATGGGTAAGCCGAGGGTCCTTTGCATCGGCAACACCGTCCTCGACGTGATCGGCAAGACTCCCGACGAGCTGCCGAGGTTCGGCGAGCTCGCCGCGGGCCGCGGACCCGCGGACATGGACATCGGTGGCAACGGCGCCATCGCCGCCGCCGAGGCTGCCGTCCTCGGGGCCGATTCGATCCTGGCCAGTACCGTGGGTGACGACGTTTGGGGCAAGTGGCTCCTGAAGCAGCTGGACACCATGGGTGTCGACACTGGACAGGTGGTCGTGGTGAAGGAGGAACCCACGTCCACGACCCTTTCCCTCGTCCGGACGGACGGTGAGCGAGCGCTGCTGACCCACAAGGGCGCCAGCGAGGGACACGACCTGGGGACCGTCGACCTGGGCTCCCTCGAGGAGGGGGACTGGGTGCTCGCAGCCTCCCTATTCCTGATCAACTCCTACAGCGGCGACGACCTCCGGAGGGTCACGACGGACGCCCGTTCCAAGGGCGCGAAGGTGGCGATGGACCTGGCCTGGGACTGCTCCGGCGAGTGGGACCTGGGAATGCTGGACCTGGAGAACGCTGACATCGTCCTCGGCAACGACATGGAGGTGAAGGCCGTGGCGTGCGCAACGGACCTGGACGCGGCCGTGGAGAAGATGATGGACCACGACATCGGGACCCTGGTGGTGAAGATGGGCGCCGCGGGCGCTCGCCTCGTCACCAAGGAGGGCACCGACGTCACCATCCCCGCACCAGAGGTAGACCCCATCAACGCCACCGGCACCGGGGACGTCTTCAACGCCGCCCTGATGGTGGCCCTGGCTGAGGGCATGGGGATGGAGGACGCCGTGAGGTTCGCCTGCGCTGCTGGAGCCCTGCGGGTCTCCGGAGGTTGCCACACCTTCCCGACCAGGGAAGAGGTGGAGAGGCTGCTCCAGGAGACGGGGTGAAGGGGCGATGCGCGTCGCGGTGATGGGGGCTGGCGCCGTCGGGGGTTACTTCGGCGCCCGACTCGACAAGGCTGGCCACGAGGTGTGGTACATCATCAGGGGAAGTCGCTGGAAGGCGATGCGCCTGACGGGTCTTCAGGTGGAGAGCATCGACGGCGACTTCGAGGTGGTGCCCGTCCGCTTCACCGAGGACCCCTCCACCGTCGGACCAGTGGACCTGGTCCTGTTCACGGTGAAGTCCACGGGGACGCGGGAGGCCGCCGAGGCCATCCGACCGATGGTGAGGAACCACACAACGGTGCTGGCGATCCAGAACGGCGTGGACAACGAGACCATCATCGCCGGGGCGGTGGGCGAGGACCGGGTGCTGCCAGGCGTGGCGGTGATCGGCGTCTCCGTGCCGGAGCCCGGACGCATCAGGCACACCAACAACGGGTCGATAACCCTGGGCGAGGTGTCGGGTGAGGAGACCCAGAGGGTGCGTGACATCTGCAAGGCCTTCGCCGACGCCGGCGTCGACACCCGCGTCAGCTCGGACATCCGGTCGGTCAAGTGGCGCAAGCTGGTATGGAACGCCTCCTTCAACCCCCTGGCCGCCCTCACTGGCAGACATGTCCTGACCTCATCGAGGACGACGACAGCCGTGCCCTGGCGGAGGATGCGATGAGGGAGGGCATCGCCGTGGGCCAGGCCCTCGGACACACCATTGACGACTCCATCATCGAGAGGTCCACCCAGAGGAACCCGGACTGGGCCCACTCCAAGACCTCGATGCTCCAGGACATCGAGCAGGGCAGGCCCACCGAGATCGAGGCGCTGACGGGAGCGGTGGTGAGGTACGGCAAGGAGGCGGGGGTCCCCACCCCCGTGAGCGAGTCGCTCTACAGGCTCGTGAGGGCGAAGGAGCGGGCCATGGTCCTACACGTTTAACACATTCCATTTTCAAGTAACCAGTACACTCACACCTACAGAATAACATAGTAATAAACTATAGATACGAGCAACTCAGATAGATGGTGCGGTGTCATGACTCGATTTAGAAGTCTTACCTTCATAGTGTCACTAATGATGATAGGAGCATGCGGACTGCTCTTCATCAATGATTCAGTGGAGGCGGCCTCAGACTGGTCAAGCTTCGGTTATGACGCTCAGAACACCCGCCGGACCACCCAGGTGGGTGAGTTCGATCTTGACCTGATCGAGAAGATTTGGATCGAGGTGATGGACGACCGTGTAATGACCTCCACACCGATCGCGGTCGACCTGGAAGGTGGCTCGGCCCCTGAGATAGTCTTCGGAACTGCTCGGGGTGACATCGTGGCCCTTTCATCAGCTACGGGGGAAATGTTGGGATCCATCCACGTCTCGGACTGGTTGATAGGTTCCACACCAGCCGCGTTCGATTTCAACTCGGACGACAGGATGGACCTTGTCCTGGGCACGATCGAGGGGGAGGTGATATGCATCGACTGGCATTCACGGCGGGTCGAATGGTCCGTGGATGTGGGTTCAGGTATCGACAGCTCGCCCACTTTGGCGGATGTCGCTGGGGATGACCGTCCAGAGATATTCATTGGTACCTTCGATGGCACGATGTATTGCATCAGCCCCGATGGTGATGTTATTTGGGACTACCCTACAGGTTTCCACATATCCAATACGACGGCCGCAATCGGAGATATATACGGGAACGGGAGCTTGGTGTGCGTCTTCGACACGGGTGACAGGGGATGGGGCTCGGGTGGCGGACCCAAATCACCATATGTGTACTATTTGAAGGCCTCCACCGGCCAGCTCCTGGGGAGGTACTTGACGAGGGGGTGGGCTACGAATCCCATCCTCCTTGCCGACCTAAACAATGATGGGGTCCTTGAGACCATCGTCAACGATGACAGGATAATTGCCATAAGTGGAATCAACGATTCGATACTATGGTCCCTTGATGATGATGACCCTGAAGCAGGGTACTACAAATACTTCGCCATAGGCTCCTTCCACGATGATGGGAGCCTATCTGTGGTGGCGACATCTGGTCTCCATGAGACCAGCGTTGCTCTCCTCTACGGCCCGACGGGAGAGATGACAGAGCTTCCCGGTATATCGCAACCGCCCGTATGTGTGGCAGACATAGATGACGATGGTTATGACGAGATCATCACATCCATTAGCATCCTCGATGGGAATCCCCCCACACACTTCACACGGCTCGAGGGCTACTGGAACTATCGATCAGGGGTCTTGGTCGCCGATTTCGATCTTGATGGATACGGGGAGGTCTGCAGGGTCACTCATAGAAAGAACGGGACGGAGGTGGTTCTATGGGATTGTCTGCATAGACAGGAGTTCACCGTTTCAACGGAAAGCGGGTCAGAGAAAACCGTGTTCTATGCAGGCCATGACGAACCAAGGGACCTGGCCATCATAATAGGTAATGTGACCGCTCGATCCGAGATCGACTACTTCGAGGTCGAGCTGGACCCAGAGGGGGAGGCCGTCCGTATATTGGCAAACACCTCGACCGGTAAGGTGTACTTGATGGACGGACATGCAGACGTCTTCTTAGGTGATTCCTACATCGATTCCATGGAGGGCATGTATCGGATAGTGCTCTCCCTCTCCTTCGATTGGTCTTTCGCACCAACAGAACCGATTGACATCTTGGTTCAAGTGCAAACTAGGAGGCCAGGTTTGAAACAGTTCCTATTGTCCGGGGC
Organism: uncultured Thermoplasmata archaeon; assembly: GCA_965369625.1. Classification (GTDB taxonomy): domain Archaea; phylum Thermoplasmatota; class DTKX01; order DTKX01. Next base: position 4,255 of record CBDUQW010000042.1, read on the forward strand.
CGCCTATGTCGAACATGGCATTTCCCTGGCGGGGGTCCTGGAATTGAATGGCACGGACCACGAAAACATCCCCGAGGGCGGGTGGTGCTTCCCGGGTGAGGCTCTGTTCATCTCTGGTTTACGCGTGGTGTACAATGGGACCGAGGATATCATACCTCCCGAGGAGGGGAGGTATGTCCTCGTCGAGGATGGTCTGGGGGGCCGCTGGAGCGGACTGGCGGATGCGGACGGGTATTTTTCGGTAGTATTCAGCGCACCTGAGGATGACATCAAAGAGGTTGCGGGCAAGGTCTCCGCAGATCCTCGCGTTGACGGCGCGTTTTCAATCGGCGAGATCGGGTTCCGGTTCGGGGTCGATGGCACACCGCCGGTCTTCTCAAACTATTTTCCTCCGGACCAATGGTTCGGCGTCAATGATGTGATGGCCGGGATTGTTGTCGACGATGCTGACGGATCGGGGCCAGATCGCTCGTCCCTACTCTACTTCCTCAATCCAGCTGGAGCCGATGGGTTCCCTTCCGTGGGATCGAGCCCGGAGTCCATCATACTTGACTTGGGTCGATTGAGAGGAAGAATAGGGCTCACATTACCCGACGGCACGAGTGGGTTGAGGTGGCAGGCGGAGGACCACGCAGGGAACACAGCGACCTCTGATGTCATCGTCATCAATATCGATACGGGAAACCTTACCTTCCGAAACCCTCGTCCCTCCTTCTGGGTGAATACGATAGAGCCTTTGGTAACCATCGAAGTAGTGGAGGTCGGGGGCTCCGAGATTGATGGCGATAGCATCGAGTTTTCAATCTCGACCGCTGGCATCACGGCATTTGGCCCGTGGGTGAAGGCATCAAGATATCCGAATGGAAGGGTGATCCAAACCGCCGAGTTGATCGAGCTTATCGAGGGTTCGGACAACTGGGTCATGTGGCGAGCATCTGACCTGGCGGGACACACCCTCCTCTCTTCTCCACAGAGGATACTGATCGATACGCATCCCCCTGAGATCGTGGACGTGCGACCTGGTCCTGATGATATTTCTGATGGCCCCTTGATAAACCTGACATCCCGGGTGTTGGATCCGCTCTCCAAGGTGAACCTATCAACGATCTCGATTGCTCTCGCGACAGGACAGGATGATTTCGACCCTTTTTCGCTGGAATGGTCCATGGTTTCGATCACAAGTGTCGATGACCACGAGTTCGTCTGCCACAAGATCCTGGAGATCCCAGAGGGCCAGAATAACCTGGTGTGGTGGAGGGCGAGTGACCAGGCGGGCAACGGATATCACATCTCGGGTCCCCACAGGGTGTGGGTCAATTCAGCCCCCTTCATCAACTCCACGACCCCCGATGATGGGGAGGTTGTCGTCAATGGTCGTACGGTCGAGGTGGCTGTGGAGGTGTGGGACCCCGACTCCGACCCGTTGACGGTCCTGTGGTTCGTCGATGATGACCTCCTGGGGGATGGGGAGACGCACATGTATACTGTCAATCGAACAGGAGACATCACGATTCGGGTCGAGGTGTTCGATGGACACAATCACACGGTTACGGATGAATGGGTCTTACAGGCTATTGATCCACCAAGCCCAGGAATATCCTTACTTTGGATTTGGATCGCGATCGCCCTTGTGGTTGCATCGGTCATCTATTTTACATTGAGACTACGAGGAAGGAAGGAAGGAACCATCTTGTAGGATTGGTTCTCCCTTAGATCGATGCTGAAATGTAGGATGCCCTGAACAGAGGAAGATAACTATCCGGTAATAGGTATCTCCATCCTCAATGAAGATAAACAATGAAGCGGATATCACATCGGGGTTCAATTGAAGTGTCCGACCTGTGGGGGTATTAACTCCATCGTTAAGGCAGGTGTCCGGAGGAACCGTAGCGGTAGGAAGCAGATGTACTTCTGCAAACGATGCAACAAGAAATTCACCTTGAGAGACGAGTTCTATCGCAAGAGGTTTCCCTGGAGGGTGATCACCCATGTGGTTTTGCTCCGTTCATCCGGTCGTACGGTAATGGACATCAGACAATCGGTCGAAATGACTTATCATTTATCGGTATCCCACACCACAATCTACAACTGGTTGAGGGAGTTTGATGAGCAGGTCGCCAGGCACCACCCTCCGGGCTCCGGATGACACCCTTTCCATAGTGCCACTTTCCATATTTCCGGATGCTGTTGTGGAAGTTCGCGTAGTTGAACGCCTACTGATAGGAGATCGGTCTTTTCCCGTCGGCATCCGATATTCCGAATGTGTATGTGGGGGATTCGAAACCTTCTTTTGTGCAGTCCCTCCTTCCCCGGACCATGCGAAAGGGAATATCCACCCGATGTGTCCACGCTGGAGAGGAGCCCGAGCCCACCACGGGAGCCATCGGCACCCCCATCTTCCAGAACACCACGTTCCTGTACCCCAATCCCAAGTTCCCCAGGCAGCAGGACGTCCCGATCGGTGACACCTACATCTACACCCGCTACAACAATCCCACCATCGAGGCATTGGAGAGGAAGGTGGCCGACCTGGAGGGCGCCGAAGCCGCGGTGGCCTTCGCCTCCGGCATGGCGGCCATATCCACCACGCTGCTCACCATCGCGGGCGAGGGCGGCCACATCGTGTCCGCCCGGGACCTCTACGGCGGCACGTACGCCCTCATGCGGGACCTCCTGCCCAAGCTGGGCATCGAGGTGACCTTCGTCGACACCCGCGACACCAGGGGCTTCGGCAGGGCGCTGCGGGAGGACACCAGGCTCATCTACTGCGAGTCGATGACCAACCCCGTCCTGAAGGTCGCCGACATCCCCGAGCTGGCGGCCATCGCGAAGGCCAGGGGCATCCCCCTGGTGGTGGACGCGACCTTCGTCACCCCGGTGAACCAGAATTCCCTGGCCCTGGGGGCCGACGTGGTCGTGCACAGCGGCACCAAGTTCCTTGGCGGCCACGCCGACGTGACGGCGGGTGTGGTGGCCACGAATGATGACATGGCCCACGACATCCGCGAGAGGATGGTCTTCTACGGCGGCTGCATCGACCCGACGGCGGCCTGGCTCCTCATGAGGGGGCTCAAGACCCTGGACCTCCGCGTCCGTCGGCAGAACGAGAACGCCCGGTGGCTGGCGGAGTACCTGGAGGGCCACTCCAAGGTGGTGTCGGCCCTGCATCCCGAGCTGGAGAGCCACCCCGACCACGAGCTGGCGAAGGAGGTGCTCAACGCGGGCGGGGGCATGGTGACCTTCGAGCTTCCTGACCTTCCAGCCTGCCAGAAGTGCCTGGGCGCCTTCGAGGTCATCACCGTGGCGGCCTCCCTGGGCGGCGTCGAATCCCTGGTCAGCCTGCCCGTCGAGACCTCCCACTGGGAGCTGGATGCGGAGGAGAGGACATCGCTGGGCATCTCCGACGGCCACGTGAGGATGTCGGTGGGCATCGAGGACCTGCAGGACCTCCAGGCGGACCTGGAGCGTGGCCTCAAGGGGATCTAGGGAGAGGCCTGCCGGGCCAGGGCCGACTCGCGGAGCAGCAACGCGACCAGCACGTCCGCCGTCTCCCTTGCGTCCCGGGTGTTCATCACCGCCACCTCCCAGTCGGACTGGATGGAGACCACGGCGGCCCACACCCTCTTGGGGTCGCCCCTGCCCTCGGGGGCGAGGGGACCACCCTCCACCACGATGACGGGCTTGGGGAAGGCGTCCTTCAGGTCCCGGGCCAGCTGCATGACGGTGTTGTCCTCCAGCATCCTGTGGAACTCGTCGGTGCGGAGCCTGCGGACCCCGACCCACTGGGAGAGGCGGTAGTCGGCCACGCCGTCGGGACCCTTCCTCGTCCTGACACCCATCCCCTTGAGGTGCCCGGCGAGCCAGCCGTCGGCCTCCCGTGCCGCGATGTGGACCACGCCCGCCCCCTCGAGGGAGTGGGGGTCCGGATGGTTGACGGGTTCGGGCGGGCTCACGTCGGGGACCTCCTCCGGTGGGTCGGGCTCGGGCCGTGGGTCAGGCCCGGGGGCCACTTCGATGACGGGTTCCCGGCCAGGTGGTGCCCCGCCGTCGAAGGAGAACAGGTCGGGCTGGCCGGTGTCGGCACCGAGGCCCAGGTCCATGCCGACCCTCTCCCCGTCGATGAAGCCAGGGGTGATGACGGGCTCGCCCACCTGGATGCGGCCCCGGAGCTTCTTCCGGAGGCGGTCCAGCTCCCGGTGCATCTTCTCCTCCTTGGACTTGGCGCTGTAGGTGTAGGCCTCGTCCCGGGTGCCCCGGGTGACAAGGATACGTACCTCTCCCGCGCGTGCACGACCGGTCCGTCCGCGCCGCTGGATGGTGCGTATCTCGCTGGGGATGGGCTCGTAGAAGACCACCAGGTCGGTGCTCGGGATGTCCAGGCCCTCCTCGGCCACAGAGGTCGCGACCAGAACGTTGTACACCCCCTTCTTGAAGTCCTCTATCAGACCGATCTGCTCCTTCTGGGTCAGGCCCTTGTCCTCGCCCCTGGTGGCCTGGCCCACGAAGCGGACGGGGTGGACGCCCTCGATGGCGCTGAGCCGTTTCGAGGTGAGCTCGGCGTTGTCCCGGTAGTGGCAGAACGCGATGATGCGGCTGTCCGGGTCGTGGGCGAACTGCTCGCGGACGATGCGGTCGAGGGCCTCGGCCTTGGGGTGGGCCTCCTCCACCTGGCGCACCCGCTTGGCCATGCGCTGGAAGACGGGGTCGTTGGCCAGCCCCTTGTCGGCCCGGGAGGCCCCCTTGGCCTGGGCATCGGCCTCCAGCCTGTCGAGGTACGACTCCAGGATACTGGCGCCCTGGGTCTCGGCCAGCTCCTGGGCGTGGGCGATCTTCATCGCCTGGGCCGCCGCGGTGGCGGCGTGGTACAGCTGGGGCCGGGGCTTCGCCTGGTTGGACAGCTCCGCCGAGATGCGCTTCTGGGCCGCCAGCAGCTCCTTCCTCGTCACCTTGTCCGACCGCCGGACCAGGCCCAGGGCCGACAGCTTGGACGTGGCTTGGGACATCAGCTTGCGCAGGTCCTCGATGATGGGGGCCATGTGGGCCGGGACGGGGACGAAGACGCGCTTGACGTTGATGTCGTGCATGTAGGGTGCCACGTCCACGTCCTCGGGGGAGCGAATCTCCACGTTCTGGATGTGGAGCACGTCGCACACCTCCAGGATGTGGTCGCCCGTGGTGCCCGGGGACGCCGTCATGCCCAGGGAGACGGTACGGAGGGGCTCCTGGGCCGCTGCCACCTGCACGTAGGCGTAGTTGCCCACCGCCCGGTGGGCCTCGTCGTAGACGATGAGGGCCACGTCGTCCAGGTCGTAGCGGCCCCTCTGGAGGTCGTTCCTGATCACCTGGGGGGTGGACACGATGAGCCTGTTCTCCCGCCATTCGATCTCCCTGTCCTCCGCCGACACCTCGCCGGTGAACACCACCACGTCCTCCACCGTCGTCATGTTGCGGACGAAGGCCGCGTGCTGCTCCACCAGGGGCTTGGTGGGGGCCATGAAGAGCACCTTGCCCTTGTCGTTCGAGAGGACGTCGGCGATGACCAGCAGGGCCACGATGGTCTTGCCCATCCCGGTGGGAAGGACCACCAGGGTCGACCTCTCGAGGCACGACCCTGCGATGTTGACCTGGTACGCCCTGGCCTCGACCTTCCCCGGACGGATAAGGGGATGCTCTATGTACACGCCCCGGCGATGGTCGGGTGGGGTCAATAGCCTTTCGGGAGGGTGTGTGAATGTAAAGGATTGGACCATCTGAATTAAAAGATTCGTGAAAGGAATTATATGAGGCCAGTACCTATATATTGACGTGCCCGTGCGCATCCCTGACGAGGACGAGGACCTCGAGGACGAAGAGGAGCTGGTGGAAGAGGAGGTCGAACCCTCCGAGGAGGAGGAGAAGGAAGAGGATGGCATCCTCCTGTCCGCCGAGGACCCGGGGTACTCCGTGCGCGTGCCTGGCGTGGACCCCGGCATGGACGGTCTCACGCCCACCCAGAGGGAGCGGATGGAGGCGGGGTTGCAGGACAGCCTGGACCTGACAGACTGGAAGATGCCCTCCCTCCGCGACTACTTCTGGTACATAGTGGTGTACACCTTCACCATCGCCCTGGCCGTGCAGGTCATCTACTGGTATCGGGAGGTATGGGCCTACGTGCTCTGGGGCGGTTACCTGGTCACCCTGCTCATCATGGTGGGCCTCATCCTCCGGTCCCTCAACTACCGCCGTGGCACGTACTCGAAGAGCTACAACATGGCCACCCTGGACCTTCAGCAGGCCGTGGAGGAGGCCATGGACGACGCGAGGCTCCGCATCGACAGGGTCGAGCGCCCCCGGGGCGCCGTCCTGCGTCCAATGATCGCGGTGTACCACATCGAGCGGACGGACTTCACCGTCAGCGTGGAGGGGAGGTCCCACCTCAGGCGGAAGGTGGTCCGTGTGGGCCGGTTCACAGGCCCGGAGTCCCTGGACACGGGAAGACGCTTCTGCAACGCCCTGGACGACGAGGTCGAGACCAGGTTCGAGGAGAGGGGGGCCAGGAAGCTATTCCACGAGGACGTGGCCTGACCGACCTCAGATGACCATGACCGACTTGGGGGCGCTCATGTACACGCGCCTGATGATGTCCCTCTTGACGGTCTTGCACGCCCGGTTGACCAGGGTCAGGTCGTGGTCCCCCGACTTGACCAGCGAGACGAACTCCAGGGTGGGGTTGCCCTCCACCTCGTCCTCGATGACCTCGAGGCCGTACATCTCGCCGGTCCGCCTGATGTGACGGATCATCCGGGTGGCCTCCTGGTGCTCGGGGTCGTAGGTGGTCAGGGCGGTGACCTTGGAGCCGAATGCGATGGCGATGCGCAGCGCCAGGGAGGCGATGTTGTTCGACCTGGGCGAGCCGTCCAGCATGAAGAGGATAGACTCGTACGGGTCGGGGTGGCGGGCCACGAGGAGGGGCGTGTTGCTCTTCTCGACGCACTGGACGCAGATCGGTTTCTTCCCGAGCAGGTCCCTCTTCTTGAGGATGTCCGTCCGCAGGACCAGCAGGTCCACGTCCTCCTCGGCACCGTGCTCGTGGAGATGGGTCTTGCCGGTGCTCTCCTTCTTGAGGGTGTCGACGATGCTCTCCTCGACCTCGAGCCTGAGGGAATCTATGTCCACCTGGCCCGCTGCCCGGAGGGCGTCCTCGATGGAGCCGAAGTCCAGGTTGTAACCAGGGAGGGAGAAGAAGGGGATGGCCATCTGGCCCGTCAGGTCCTTCGCCTTCTTGACCAGCCAGGGCGCCTCGGCGGGGAACATGCCCACGATGCCGGCCTGGCAGAACATGCTCATGGACAGGGTCTCTTGGAACTCCATCTCGAACCAGGACTCGTCCATCACGGGGACCATGAGCTTGTTGAAGGGAAGGAGATGGCGGTGGTCGCCCAGGAAGACGCTCCTGACGGCGTTGAGCTCCTCCACGTCGGCGGACACGTGGACCACGTCCATCGTCTCGAGGACCATGTCGCCCAGGGGCGACATCAGCTTCTCCTGCCGCATCACCCCGATGACGCTGGTGCCCCAGGGGAGGGTAAGTTCGTCCAGTCGCTTGTCGATGGAGGAGGCACCCTTGGTGATGACGATCTCCGAGATGCGCTTCTGGGAGGGCTTGATGATGGAGAGCACCTCGGAGGCGGTGGCCAGGTCCGGGATGATGATGCTCTGGACGCCGAGGCGCTGGAACCTCGCCACCTCTTCGGGCTTGTTGAGGACGGCGATGATGTTCTTGAGGTTCTTGTAGGGCTTGCAGTTCAGGATGGTCTGGTACGCGTCCCGGTCATTGCCCAGGACGACCAGGAGGGACTTGGCCTCGGCGATGCCCGCCTGGAGCAGCGTCCGCTCGTCGGTGGCGTCGCCCACCACCACACGTACATCGCCCAGCTCTCGCCTGAGCTTGGTGGCCTTCTCCACGTCGCTCTCGATGACCACCGGGTCATCGATGCGCTTGGCCACTTCCCTGCCGGTAACGCCGGCGCCGACTATTATCACGCGGGACATCGTCAACCACCTTCAGGTTGTATCAGTTCGTATATGGGTTCGACATCCTCGGCCACCTCCTCCTCGGGGGGCGGTCTGTAGAGGATGCGGAACCCGATGGGTGCAGCTATGCACATGATGAGAGCGAGCAGGATGAGGGAGGCGGCGTACTGCTCCACCGACTCGATGCCGGCGGCGAGACCGATCTCGATGGCCGCGATGAGCAGGCTGAGGCGGGCCGAGAGGAGCACGCCCGAGGCGATGGCGTTCCGCACCCCGTGGGACTTGACGAACATGAAGCTGGGGGCGAGCTTGATGACGAAGGCGGCGGCCACCAGGACCGGCACTATCATGAGGCCCTCGAGCTCGACCAGCTCAGTGAACTCGACGCCGACCTGGATGAAGAATATGGGGATGAAGAAGCCGTAGCCCAGGCCGTACAGCTTGCGCTCTAGTAGGGCTGTCTCCCGGAATATGAAGTTCATGGCCACACCCGCGAGGAAGGCACCCAGGATGACGTCCATGTGGAAGGCGACGGACATGGCGACGAAGGCCATGATGATGAGGAAGCTCACCCGGACGCCCATCTCCGTGGGGTCGTCGGCCTTGAAGAACTTGGCCATGTCGTTGGGCCACTTCCACATGGCGAAGCCGCCCAGGAGGAAGATCGCGAAGAACGCCCCGAAGATGATGACTATGATGCCTATGCGCACGATGTAGTCCCAGGGAGAGGCACCCCCCACCTCGATGAGGCTCACCACGGGGATGAGCATCATGGTGGCGAAGTCGGCCACGATGGCACCCAGGATGATGTCCTGTCCCAACGCCGTCTTCGAGATGCCCATCTCCCTCAGTATGGGTATGACCACGCCCACCGAGGTGGTGGACAGGATGAGGGCCATGTAGATGCCCATGTCCAGGACCCACATCAGGGTCACGCTGATGATGAACGCGAACAGGAACATGATGACGCCGAGCAGGACGGCCCTCATCCCCCTCTCATCGATGATGTTGATGTCGATCTCGAGGCCGGCCAGGAACAGCAGGAAGATGAGCCCGATCTCCGCCAGGAAATCGAGGCCCGTCCCCTCGGCGAACTCGATTATCTTGACCCCCTGCCAGTTGAATATCAGCTCGTTGAGGATGCCGACCAGGATGCCGAAGCCGATCTCGCCCACGATGACCGGGATGCCGATGCGCTTGGTCAGGAAGGGGATGAAGAAGGCGATGACCGCCACGATGAGCAGCGAGTAGAACGGGTCGATGGCGGTCAGTCGACCACCTCCACCCAACCGTCGGGGAGCCCGTCCCCGTCGATGTCGTAGCCGCCCTCGAGGGGCTCGCCGCTGATGGTCACCAGCTCGAAGACCTGCTCCTCCTCCTCGGCCACATCCTTCTCCGTCAGGACGAACCTGAATATGATGGGCGACAGGACCGCCATGACGATGGCGAAGAAGATGATGGCCGCGCTGATGGCGGGCTCCAGTATGCCCTCCGCCCGACCGATCTCAGCGGCCACGATGGCGAGGCTGAGCCCGCCGGAGAGGAGGGTCCCGTACGCCGCCGCCCTGCGGGCGCCGTACGTGGGTGCCAGGTAGAGGGCGGGGAGCACCTTCGCCACGATGGCCACGGCGATGAGGACGGGCACCACCCAGAGGGCGGCAAGGCCCCCAGGGTCCGCCACCGAGTTGGCGAACTCCACACCCACCCGCACGAAGAACAGGGGGATGAGGAACCCGAACCCGAAGCCGAACAGCTTCTTCGCGAGGTTGCCAGAATCGCGGAACAGGAAGGAGATGGCCACCCCGGCGAGGAAGGCGCCCAGGATGATCTCCGTCTGTAGGACGGCCGAGAGGACCACGAAGACCATGATGAGCAGGAAGCTCATCCTCACCCCCGTCTCGTTGGGATCGTCGTGGGAGAAGAACTTGGCCATGGCGTTGGGCCATCGCCAGATGAGGTACCCCCCGACGAAGTACATCGCGATGAAGAAGATGGCTATGAGGGGGAGGACTATCAGGGGGAGCAGCAGGCTCGACCCCTTCTGCGCCGCGACCACGATGGGGATCATCAGCATGGTGCCGAAGTCGGCGATGATGGCACCAAGGATGATGTCCTGGCCGTAGGGGGTGCGCACTATGCCCATCTCCCTCACCACGGGCAGCACCACGCCCAGCGATGTGGTGGACACCACCAGGGCCATGAAGATGGGGGCGTCCATGCCGATGATGTAGACCAGGCCGAGGGCGATGGTGAAGGTGGCCAGGAAGGCGATGATGCCCATCATCATGGGCCGCGCCCCCCGCTCCGATATCATGTTGAAGTCGATCTCGAGGCCGGCGAGGAACAGCAGGAAGATGAGGCCGATCTCCGAGAGGAAGTATACGGCGGATGTCTTATCCTCGAAGGTGAGGAACGTTAACCCGGTGACGCGCTCGATGAAGAGGAAGACGAAGCCGACGCCGATGGCCAGGACTATCTCACCCACGATGACCGGTATGTTCAACCGCTTGGCCAGGTAGGGCATGAGGAACGCGATGACGGAGGCGACCAGAAGAGTGACGTACTCTGGCTCCACCTCTGTCAGCTAGTTCCCCTCCCGATCCGAGTGCATCCCTTTCGAACCTCCCGTCGCTCCTTGCGATGGGACATGACATAGCAATGGTTCCGTGGCCTAGGCCACAGCTCCGGATTGTTGATGGTATCAAGGGGTGAAATATGTTGCGTTGGGGCCGGACAACCCTTATGTGCCCCCGGGCCCATCGCGGGACCATGGAGAACCTCGAGGAGATAGGGGAGGAGTTGGAGGCCTACCTCGACGAGAAGGAGCGGGTCAGGGAGGAGACCCTCCGCGTGTCCAGGGAGATCCTCAAGCTGTCCGCCCGCACCATCGCCGCGATGCACCGGGGCGCCTTCGTGGACGGTGACGTGCTGCGCATCATCGACCTGTGCAAGCAGCTCAGGGAGGACCTCCGGGACCACAAGGACATGTGGCACTCGGGGGCGTTGCAGAACTCCCTCCAGGAGGCGGCGGAGGCGGCCATCGTCCATGCGCTGCTCAAGAACGAGAGGCTGCCCCACCCCGACGACCTGGCCGTCACCTACCCGGCCTACCTCCTCGGCCTGTGCGACGCCGTGGGCGAGCTGCGCCGGTTCGCCCTCACGGCCCTCAAGGACGGCAGGACCGACGACGCTGAGATGTACCTCGAGCGCATGGACCGCATCTACGCCGTCATCAGCCAGTACCACTATCCCAAGGCCATCGTCCCAGTCAAGGTCAAGCAGGACCAGGCGCGGGGCATCATCGAGCGCACCCGGGGCGACGTGGCATTGTCCATAGCAGGCAACAGGACGGCGGACCGCATCGAGAGGGCGAGCCGGGATTGAGCATAGGGCCTACTTGGGGCTGACCTGGATCACTGCTCCCACCAACTGCCCGAGCCGTTCTCATCAATACCTTGAGGGCTGTCCATGAGGAAACTGACCCAGGGATCCACATCCTCCCATTGGAGGGGGAATATCTTAACGACCGACTCGGAGAGGTCGATGTAGACGAAGTCCCCGATATAGTAGGAACCGTAGCTCTCAGTGCTCATGCGGATCACTACCCAGCAGCTCCCGGGGTTATCCAGCTTCGATCTGTTGGTCGTTATATCGAAGAGGAGCTCGTTCCTGTAACTCCTCTCCTCATCATATAACAAGGTCACGATATCGTCGCCGGTTAAAAGGTCGCTCACATGGGCATTCGCATCCCCGGAAAGATCGAACATGGGGTCGAAGGCGATAAGTAGTCGAGCATCTCCTAGGAAGTCGTTCCCACTTATGTCGGCCGTAACGAACTCGGGACCGACTATCACGTCGGCCCCTTGACCGATGAAGGTATTGTTCAGGAGTTGGAACGCCGGGAGCCCTGCGAGGGGACTGTTGTAACGGACATCGATGAACTGCACCGCGGGCTCGCCTCCCCTGAAAACACAGTCGCGGACCGAGAAGGTGTAAACGGAATCATCGTCCCAGCTGTAAGTGGACAATGTGAAGTTCTCGAAGGAAGAGCCGACGATCTCGAAGGTGCTTCCCTCGTCGACGAGGGCGTAGAGGTATCCTGCGTCCTTCGAGTTGATGGTACAATTGGTAATGGTCAGGGTCGATGCGTCCAGCACGTACATCCCGAACTCATCGGGGACCAGGGTCACCCTATCGAGCCTCAAGGAGGACTCGTAGTCCAAATATATGAATAAATAACCCGAGCTCATCCGCGACACGTTCATGGAGGCCCGTTCCGAGGAGATCAGTTCGCAAAAATCGCTCGTGATGTTCTCCACCTCGACACTTGAATTGTGGGCGTAGATTAGGAACTCATCCACATCACAATCCCTTATCTCGACCAGACCCCTGCCCAAAGCGACCAATCCGAATATGGAATCATCAGCAGCTTGGACCCCGCTGATAACGAGAGTCGAACCCTGGTAGAGGATGGCCTCGATCTGAGAATCCCGGTACAATGGGACATCCTGTACCTCGAGGCCATCGATGCTGATCTCCACGCCCGCATCCAACACGAGGACGCTGGTACCATTCGACAGGAAGTCCTTCACAGCCTGCGGGTCCGTACCGTTCGTGACCCTGTAGTACCTGATGGAGCGGTTCCAGATCTCGACCACCTCGTCGCTCTCGTTCGACGAACCTCGAAGGACTGCATCGATGGTGGTCTCCCCCGTGTCAAGTTCGATGGTGTGGTTCAATCGGTACATCCATTCCTCATCGAAGAAGGGTTGATAATCCTCGTCCTCGACCAGGGGGAGGGTCTCCCAGGGCTCGCCGTCGACCTCGACCGAAAGCTCTATCGTGGTCATGTAGACGTTCCATGTCTGCACCCAAACCTTGAGCAGGACCGATCCGTCCATTACCCCGGCCTCGTGGTAGAGACCATCGTCCAGTAGATCGGTCCAGTTCGGCGCCTCCCCCGAGTGGGCGTACACGTAGGGGATGTTCACCGAACCAATCCTCACAGATGTCTCCACCGTCACGTCCGTGGGGCCACCCCAGTCGGTCTCCAGGGTCATTGTCAGGTTCTCGTACACCCGGGCCGTCCCGTTGGCATCCACGGACACCTCGGGCATGTGGAGGTAGACGTACTCGGTATCCTGTTCGAAGACCGGTATCGGAGGCAGGTCCTTCCTGTCCTCCTCGACGATATCGCCACTGGTCATTGAGTTCCACACCTCTCCTGTTCTCCAATCCCCGGTCTTCAGGAGCCGGCAGTCGTGGGACCTGTAGAAATGGTGGCCGTCGCAGTCGATGAACGTGTTGCTGCCGTTGATCTCGGACCAGCTCCCGAGACCCTCCCCCTCGTGGTCCCAGATGGCCAGCAGGGATATCCCCTCGAAGGTGGTGTCATCGATGGTCACCCATGCACGGTCGATGTCCACCGCCACCTCGGAACCGATGAACGAGCATCCGTCGATCACCAGACGGTCACCGGCGTCGGTGGAGGACACGCTCACTCCCCAGTGGTATCGGTGTTCGACCGTGTAGCCTGCACTCCGCTGGGTCGGGGGCAGGCCAAGGGGTGTGGTCACGAGCTCGGTCCCCTCTATCCTGCCGGTGCAATTGTACAGCGTGAGCAGGTCGCCATCCCCCTGGACCCTCGAATCAGTGATCGATAGGGCGACCTCCCGAAGGGCGATGGGCACGTTCTCGATATCGGAGTCGATCACCGTCAGGTCAGAGCCCATCATGTTGATGTGGCCTCCCTGGGACGATGCGGAGAGGGGATTGTCCCTGCCCCTCGCTCTCCAGCTGTTCTTGTACAGCTCGTTCTTCCATATCTCGAAGTCGTTCGTCCGTACACGTTGAAGGTTCGGGGGGGCCGTGATAGTAGAATCGATGATGCTCACGGGACCCGTCGCCTCGATCAGTGCCCCAAAAAGGTTGGGGTTACGGACGACCTCGAGGAAGGGGTCGAAACCTCTCACCAGCCAGCCATCCATGAAGGGTGCCCCCTCGAACTGGATGTCCCCCGGGAGCTCCTCCCCCCCGTCGGTGACGAGAAGATCGCCTATCACGAGATCGAACGCAGCGTCCGGGAAGATGATGACCCTCGGCTTCAGACCGACATATCTCCCGAGGGGCACATCGTAGTGGACCCATGTCCGGTTCTCCCCCTTGTCCGGAGAGATCACCTCGATCACCTCGGGCATCTTCTGTGGCCACTCCTGGACCGCCACCTTCACCCGGTTGCCCTGGTATCTCCAGAGGATATCCATGCTCAGGACCGGGTCCTCGGTCCCCTTCAGGTTGACCGCCCTTGAGAGGCTGGAGGGGTTCGAGCGGGAGGACATGCCCGTCGCCACGACCGACCCCTCGAACCGAGGGTCCACCGAGAGGCTGATGGTCGAGTTCTGGATCAAGAGTCCTCCATCACTTCGCACCCGGAACCATTCGTGGGGTCCCTTCCAAGCCATGAACCCTCCGAGGACCATGTCCTCCAGGAGGACCTCGATGGTCGAATCGACGATCTCCAGGGAGCCCCCGCGATGTATGTGGACAGGTCTCGGCAGGATCTCGTCCATGCCCGACCAGACGGTGTCATCAGTGATGTCGAATGGGTCGTTCGTTGGGATGAACTGGCTAGGCGGTTCCGGTTCGGTGGGCTCGTAGATGATGTAGAGCAGGCCAACGGAGATGGCGCTCATAACGAGAACGAAGACCACAATGAGCACGAACGCCCGATGGCTCATGCTGTCATTGCCGCGTCCGTCCAAATGCTCCTTTTTCTCGTCCATGGACCCCATTGCCCCAGGAAGGTTGGTCTCGTTTATCATCTATCCCCATTGGTAGATAATACTTGTGGGATTGTTCCTTTATGCCTTCAGCCCGGAATCGATATGATTCCCACGAAACCGCGCGACTAATATAGAAAGGTTTATCACTACTGGCCCCTCATGTATATCCAGTAGGGGTTGAACGAATGCGATTGCGCATCGGACTCATCTTAGGCACCATTGCTATAGTGCTCGTGCTGTCGGCCCTGCCCGCCACCTGGTATCATGTCAACGTTGTGGGCCCGAACTTCCTGGCCGCGATGGAGGTCCAGCAGGACCCAGCGGACGCCGAGGTGAGGCAACTGGAGGGTGAATGTGGGCTTTCCAACTATCATATCTCGGACTCATCCTGGCAGCAACCACCGCCGCTGATGGATGACCCGATGACCGTCGTCCCGATGTACGGCGACACACCGGAACCTGGTCCCAACGCCAACGCCCAGGCGGTCTACAAGGGGACCACGGTGGCCATAAGCGCCGCGGTGTTCGCCCTCATCGCCGGCGCCTTCGGCGCCTGGAACATCGCCCGGCACGACCGCCACCGGATGTTCACCGCGGCATCCTTCTTCCTGGCGGCGGTCCTCCTGGTGGGCGGATGCGTGTACTTCTCCACCGAGCTGCCCGGAGCCATGGCGGCGGACGCAGCTGCCGGTAACGAGGACACCTTCGGCGTCGCCTTCGAGCCCTACATCGACCCCGAGGGCGGCGAGCCCGGCTACTACAACGAGTTCTCGGGAGGCTATCCCAACAACGACCCGCGGAACCGCGAGCAGCTGCAGTACGGCGCGGGAGCCGGCTGGTGGCTGGCGGGCGCGGGCGGCGTGCTGGCCCTGATAACGGCGGGCCTGTTCGTCGGGGCTCCCCAGTGGCAGTCCCTGAAGAGGGAGAGGGCGACCCCCTTGGAGGTCGTCAGGTACGTGCCGGTGCCCACGGTGACGGACCTGCGCCCCCGGCGCAGGTATCCCCGCCGCATGCCCGCCGTGTCCCGCAACTCGACGAACCAGTACAGGCGGTAGGGAAGGGCCTCGACCGTGGGTTGGAAGCATCGAACCAGTGTGACCCCTCGAGGTCATCACTTGATGTAGACCCTGTTCATGTGGATGGGGTTGATGGGCCTGCTCTGCTCGCCCTGGCCGTTGTCCCTGACGGGCTGGTCGGCGATCTCCATCACCACATCCATGCCCTTGACGACCTTGCCGAACACTGCGTAGTCGCCGTCGAGGGTGTGCGTCCCGTCCTCGTTGACCACTATGAAGAACTGGGAGCCCGCGGTGTCCGGGGAGCCCGAGTTGGCCATCGAGATGACCCCGAGGTCGTGCTCCAGGGCAAGGGCCGAGTCCTCGGCCTCGATGCTGTAGCCGGGTCCGCCTGTGCCGTCGCCGCTGGGGTCCCCGCCCTGTACCATGAAGTCCTTCATCACCCTGTGGAAGGTCAGGCCGTCGTAGAAGCCATCCCTGGTGAGCTTCTCGAAGTTGCCCGCGGTTATCGGGCACTCGTCGGTGTAAAGCTCCAGCTCGAAGTCGCCCATGCTGGTCTCGAAGACGACGATGGGGTTCTCGGAGGACTCCGGCTTCGTCATGTACCAGTAGCCGAGGGAGGCGATGACCACCACGGCGACGACGATGATGGCCATGGTGGCGAGCCGGTTCCGCTTCTGCTTGCGCTCGGCCTCCACGCGGGCCATACGCTCTGCTCGGCGGTGACCTCCCTTGCTCGAGGTCTTGGACGTGCCCTTCTTGGACTGCCGCTCCTCCGAGGTGTCCTCGATGGCGGCCTCCAGCTCGTCCAGATCCTCGTCCTTCTTCTGCCTTCTCTTGGCCATGATGATCATCACCGTTGGTCCTGACCGCGATTGAGGGGCATTGATAAAACACTTTCGATGGGGTAGGCCCCGGGCCCTACATCCCCCAGGGCGTGTCCGAACCTACAAATACCGCTCACCTCGTTCACCCGAGTGGGTGTAGCCACGGCCAAGAAGGAGAAGGGTCCAGACATCGTGACCAAGCTAGCGGCGCTGGTGGGCGAGGACCGGGTGACCACCGACGACATGGAGAGGGAGCTGTACTCGGCTGAGATCGCCAACCTCCCGCCCGAGGTCGTCTACGTGTTCCAGGTCAAGCCCGACATAGTCGTCAGGCCCGCCAGCACCGACGAGGTGGTGGGCACGGTGAACATCGCCAGGGACCACGGCGTGCCCATCACGCCCCGCGGGGCTGGCACCCTCGGTCTGGGCGGCTCGCTCCCGAGCAGGGGCGGCATCGTCATGGACCTTTCCACCATGAACCGGATCGTCTCCGTGGACCCGGGCACCCTGTCGGCAACCGTCGAGGCGGGCGTCACGTGGGAGGAGGTACGGAGGGCTGCCCGCGCCAAGGGGATGCGGCTGGGTGCCTACCCCTCCTCCGCCCTGTCCGCGACGGTGGGTGGCTGGATCGGTGGCGGTGGCGTGGGCATCGGTTCGTACAAGTACGGGGCCGCCGCGGACCAGGTCCGGTGGCTCGAGGTCGTCCTCCCCAACGGACACGTGATCGAGACGGGCTTCCGCGGAGTGATGGACAACGCCTCGGGCTACGCCCTGACCAACCTCTTCGTCGGGGCGGAGGGCACGCTGGGGGTAGTGACCCGGGCCACCATCCGCCTCCATCCCAGGGTGGGCGATGTGGTCCCCACGGCGTACGCCTTCAAGGACCTTGGGAAGGCGGCCGCGGGGATACTCGCCCTCACCCGCTCCCCCGTCATCCCCTACAACATCGGTTTCGTGGACGGGAACCACCTCAAGCACCTCGAGGAGATCGGGTCCCCGGTGCCCAACGCCGCGGGCGCCGTGGTGACGGTGGCGATGGAGGGACTGCCCGACCAGGTGGCCCTTTGCGACCGGGAGACGGAGGCCGCCATGGGCTCCGCCGGGGGCCGGAGGCTCTCCGACGAGGAGGCTGACGAGGCCTGGCTCTCGCGGTCGTACGAGTTCCGGGTCAAGAGGCTGGGTCCGGGCCTGGTGCCGGGGTCGGTGTTCGTCCCCGCGGACCGCTTCCCAGAGGCGGTGGGCAAGGTCTACGACGCCATCTCCGACCTGGGCATGAAGGCGGGCATCACCGGACTGGTGGCCGACCGGAGCACGGTGGACATCCTCCCCTACTACATCGTTGACGACCGCAAGATGCTCAAGGGCCTCGCCGTCATGTCCTTCATGAAGCGCCTCACCGACATCGCCCTCTCCCTCGGGGGACGCCCGGTGGGAGTGGGCATGTGGTTCGCCCAGAACCTGGGGAGGGTCCACGGCGAGGGTGCCGAGGTGATGCGCAGCATCAAGAAGGGACTTGACCCCGACGGGATCATGAACCCCGGCACGCTGGTCAAGGTGGGGACCCGCTACAACCTCGCCGTGCCCGCCACGGTGATGAACGCGGGCCTCGGGCTCATGGGTGTGCTGAAGAAGACGCTGCCCCCCGACACCGATCCCGACGAGACGGCAGGTCCCGGCGGGCGGGGCTGGGGGGAACTGAAGGCCGAGGGCGACGAGATGGACTGGGGCGAGGACGCCGAGGACAAGGGGAAGGACGAGAAGGGGGGCTGATGCCCTGGCCGTCAACGTCCCGTACTCGAAGGAACTGGACGTCTGCCTGAGGTGTGGCTACTGCAGGACGGTCTGCCCGACGTGGCGCGAGGTGGGCTGGGAGTCGGCCTCGCCCAGGGGCCGGGCGTACTGGCTCCGTCGCATCGCCCGACAGACGCCCCTGGACCGCACCCTTGGGCTCCGGGCCGAGGTGACCGAGCGCTTCTTCGAGAACTTCTACTACTGCACCATGTGCGGCAAGTGCGCCGAGGTGTGCCACACCGCCATCCCCCTCCACCACGTCTGGGAGAGCTGCCGGGAGTGGCTGCTGCGCGAGGGCTGGGCACCCCTCGGGCCCCACAGGGCGATGCTCGACTCCCTCTCCACGAACAACAACCCATGGGGCCATCCCGCGGGGAAGCGGGCGGAGTGGTTGGGGGACCGGGAGCTGCCCGCGAAGGCGGACGTCCTCTGGTTCGTGGGGTGCTCCGAGGCCTACACCCAAGTCAAGGCATCGGCGGCGGGAGCGAAGCTGTTGGACGTCGCGGGAGTCAGCTGGACCACCCTGGGGAACGAGGAGTGGTGCTGCGGCAATCCCGAGTCCAAGATCGGGGCCACCGAGCACCTGGACGAGCGCGCCCGCCACAACGTGGACGCCATCGAGGCCACCGGGGCGACCCGGGTGGTCTCGGGCTGCCCGGGCTGCATCCTGACCCTGGACGGCATCTACAAGCAGCGGGGCATGGCGGGCGATTTCGAGGTCCTCCACGTGACCCAGTTCATCGCGGAGCTGCTGAGGGACGGCAGGCTCGTGCCCCAGAAGAAACCCAGGGGAAAGGTCATCTGGCACGACCCCTGCGAGCTGGGTCGCGTGGGCGACCGCGTGTACGAGGCTCCCAGGAGGATCCTCGACGCCGTACTGGGCAAGGGGAACTGGCTGGAGTTCTCGGAGAGCCGGGACATGAGCGATTGCTGCGGGGGAGGGGGCGCCTTCAAGGGGATCGACGACGACATCGCGGTCCGGATCGCGGCCAAGAAGATGGAGGAGGCGGAGGAACTGGGGGCAGATGTGCTGGTGACGTCCTGCCCGACCTGCAGGTTCAACTTCAACCACGCCATCCAGTCCATCAAGCGACAGCGGAAGGAGGGTGACAGGGGGGGCTTCAAGATGCGTGCCATGGACATCAAGGAGCTCCTGGTGAGGTCCCTCTGAGGGGCGGCCGGAGGTGCATGGATTGGACAAGGTCTGGTCGTACGGGCTCGGGGCGTCGCTGCTGGCCGTGGGAGGGGTGGCCCTGTACCAGTACAGGGAGTGGAACTCCATGGACCCTTGGTACCTCGCCCTCCTCCTCCTCGGGACGGCGGGGATGTCCTTCTCCGTGGGATGGGTCCTCGGCTACCTCACGGGGACCGGATTGGCACCTGGAGCGGACCCCGGGGAGTGACCCCCGTCCAGGGGCCCCCCCATAAATCTATTATAGAGCGAAGTGGATAGCCCGGCGAACCGGCTCTGCCCGGTTACCCAATACATACTGGAAGGAACGGGTCAAGGCATGGGTAAGGAACAGGTCCTTAGGGAAGTTCGGGAGGCTGAACGTCGCGTCCGTGAGATGCTCGAGGAGGCGGAGCGCGAGCGCGACCAGAAGCAGGCCCAGGCTAGACGCGAGGCCGACCGGATCGTGCGAGAGGGTCTTTCCCAGGTCGACAAGGAGGTCGATGGTGTCTACGAGAAGGCGAGCGAGGAGACTCGTCGCCTGGTCGAGACGCGCATCGAACAGGGCCGCGAGGCCGTCGAGCGGGACAGGCATGACGCCGAGGGGAGGTCCCCCCAGGCAGTCGACCGGTTGGTCCAAGAGCTGGAAAGGTCCGTAGTTCAGGGTTGACGGAGGTTGCGAGCCTGGTCCTGAAGGCCGAGCCGATGACCCGCGTCCTCATCGTGGTCCCCAGGGACCACGTGCCCGCCGCCGTGGAGGCGCTGTACGAGATGCGAATTCTCCACGTGCACGATCACAAGGAGGGACGGGACGGGCTCGACCTCAGCAAACCCCTGGAGGGGGCCTCCGAGACCTCGGAGATGCTCATCCGACTGAGGGCGATGATCGCCACCCTGGGCATCTCGGACCACACCGTCGACAGGCCCTTGCCGCTCAAGATGGTGATAAAGGACCTGGAGACCAAGTTCGACCACCTGGAGGAGCAGGTGGAGAACCTGGGCGAGAACCGGTCCAGCCTGACCGTCGAGAGCCGGAACATCGAGCAGCGGCTTGCGAACCTCGAGCCCTACATCTCGCTGGGCCTCGACCTGGAGGCCTACCATCCCTACGAATCCGTGGAGGTCATGGTGGGCACCGCCACCGGTGACATCTTCAAGGCCTTCGACAGGACGGCCATCCGGTACGAGCTGTTCCGTCCCAAGGACCCCGCGAAGGCGGGCCTGTTCGCGCTGTTCGTCGACACCGACCAGACCGACGAGGCAAAGGCTATCCTGGGC
The DNA here is from genome assembly GCA_965369625.1 of uncultured Thermoplasmata archaeon. Classification (GTDB taxonomy): domain Archaea; phylum Thermoplasmatota; class DTKX01; order DTKX01. Next base: position 25,133 of record CBDUQW010000042.1, read on the forward strand.
GAGCTGACGTACACCCCCATCCCCGTCTTCGAGGGGGAGGGGGACCCCAGGGAGATGCGGGTCCAGCTCAAGGAGGGGCTGGCCAAGGTCTCCGCCTCCCTCGAGGAGGTGGAGCTGGACCTCAAGAAGATACGGAAGGTCCACGGTGACACCCTCTTGGCGGCCGAGGAGCACCTCTCCATCGAGGTGGAGAAGGCCGAGAGCCCCCTGCGATGCGGGGCCACCCCCAACGTCATGTTCACCGAGGGCTGGGTGCCCACCCCGAAGCTGATCGACCTGGAGCACGGTCTCCGGGCCGCGGTGGGGGACGCCTTCCACGTGGAGGTCCTCGACGACGAGGATGAGATGGCCGGCCACGGTGCCGCGGTGGCCGCCGACGGGGGCGAGCCCGACGAGGGGGCCAAGGAGGAGGAGGAGGAGCACGTCGACCTGGCGAGGCAGACCCCGGTGCTCCTCAAGAACCCCGAGAGCGTCAAGGTCCACGAGTACCTGGTGGGCCTGGTTTCGGTACCCCGCTACGACGAGATCGACCCGGCCATCTTCATGTACTTCACCTTCCCCTTCTTCTTCGCCGCCATGGTGGGCGACGTGGGCTACGGCATCCTGTTCATCCTCTTCGGCTTCTACCTGCTCAGGTCGCCGTGGAAGGGCGTGGGCATCGTCACGGGCATCACCCGGGTCCGCATGACGAAGATGATAATGGTATCCGGCGCGGCCACGATACTGTTCGGGCTGCTCTACGGGGAGATGTTCGGCTTTGAGCTGTTCGGCCACGAGGGCATCATCTGGCCCCATTTCCTCTACGTGCCCTCCCTCGACATGTACCTCCCCATCCACCGTTTGCACGAGGCCATGTTGATGATCAAGCTCTGCGTCTGGGTCGGTATGGCCCACCTAATGCTCGGGCTGCTCATCGGCTTCTCCAACGAGAGGAAGCACCACGGGGCGGGCCACGCCTTCCTCGCCAAGTTCTCCTGGATCTTCGTGCTCATCGGCGGTTACATCGTCTTCGCCGCCTACTTCTCCGGGGCCGAGATGGACATAGGGGGCGACCCGGCGCTCACCGCGGGGGTCGTCATGCTCGTGGGCGGTCTCGTGCTCCTCCTGGCGGGGGAGGGGGGCAACGGCATCCTGGAGCTGCCAGGGCTGGTCTCCAACGTGCTGTCGTACACCCGGTTGTTCGCCATCGGGCTATCCTCGATGGGGATAGCGATGACCTTCAACAGCCTGGGGATGCTCATGGCCGCGTCGGGGATAGCGGGAGCCATCGCCGGCGTCATAGTGGCCTGCCTCGGCCACCTGATCAATATGTTCCTGGCGCTGCTGGCGCCATCACTTCACGCTCTCAGACTCCACTACGTGGAGTGGATGACCAAGTTCTTTGCCGGAGGAGGGACGGAGTACCGTCCCTTCGGCCGGGAACGTGAATACACGGAGGTGTAACGAAAATGGTAGACGTAAGCGTAGGATATGGACTGATAGCCCTCGCAGCCGGTCTGTCCATGGGCCTGTCGGCCCTGGCAGCCGCGTACGGCGAGCAGGCGATCGGATCGGCCGCGATGGGCGCCACCGCGGAGAACGTCGAGCTGTTCGGCAAGGGCCTGATCCTCACGGTGCTGCCCGAGACCCTGGCGATCTTCGGTCTCGTGGTATCGGTCCTGTTGTGGACCAAGATGTGAGACAGGTTCCCACCTGCACACAGGAAGGACCCACGATGGGACTCGAGAAGGTAGTCGAAGAGGTGATGTCCTCCGGCAAGCGGAGGTGCGACGAGATCCTCAAAGAGGCCGAGGACGACTCGAAGCAGCTGATGGAGGCCGCCCGCAAGGAGGTGGCCGAGTACCGGAAGCAGCGGGAGAAGGAGAACCGCGTTCGCATCGAGAGGATGCGGGTGCAGGACCTCCAGACCGCGGAGCTCGAGGTGCGACGTCTGGAGCTGGCGATGCGTCGGGACCTACTGGAGCAGGTCCAGGACGGCGCGCGGGAGCGGCTGCGCGTCCTCGACAGGCCGCAGAACGAGGCCATGCTGAAGTCTCTCCTCTCGGGGAAGGAGTTCGCAGGCGCCAAGGTCTTCTCCGCGGCCAAGGACGAGGCGATGGTACGGGCGCTGACCCACCTGACCTACGGCGGTCATGTCGACTGCCTCGGCGGGGTGGTGATCGAGACCGCCGACGGTGCCATCCGCGAGGACCTCACCTACGATGCCCTGCTAAGGGAGCGTAACGAGGAGCTGCTTCCGATGATCGCCGAGATCCTGTTCGGCGAGGGAGATTGACTTGAAACCTAAGGTATCCCGCAGCGAGCGTCGCACCGCCAAGGTGGCGACCCGCCACTTCGCGTACTTCAACGCGCGAGTGCTGGCGATGAGGGGGAAGCTCCTTCCGAAGGAGACCTACCCCAAGTTCCTCCAGATGGAGATCCCGGAGATCGCAAGGTCCCTGGGAGAATCCGAGTACAAGGTGGAGATCGAGCAGTTGGGCAAGCGGTACAGGGGGGTCGACCTGGTCGAGTACTCCCTCAACCGCAACATGGCCAACACCTTCCACGGGTTGATAGAGAAGGCCCAGGGGGAGTTGCAGGAGCTGCTCGTCGACTACATGAGGTACTACGACATGGAGAACGTCACCACGGTGCTGCGGGGCAAGCTGTCAGGGATACCAGAGGAGGAGATCCGCGAGGCCCTCATTCCAGCGGGGGCCATGACGGAACCCGACTTCGAGAAGCTCATCGTGGCCACCTACGAGGAGACCCTGGAACTGCTGCGCAAGATGGGATACGAGGAAGCGGTGGAGTGGCTCACCGAGCGACCCCTCCCGGAGGTGGAGGACATGCTCATCCGTGACTACTACGCCACGTTGCTCGAGCAGACCTCGGGCGGGTCGAAGAACATGAAGATGTTCAACCACTTCATCCGCATCGACATCGACTTCATGAACCTCGTCAACTTCCTCCGCCTCAAGCGGGACCAGGCCACGCCTGGCACGGTCATGGAGTACATGATGGACGGAGGGTTGGAACTGTCCCTGCCCAAGCTCAAGGCCCTGGCGGAGAAGGAGATGGAGGAGGTCCTCTCGGACGTGGAGAGGCTCCACTACTTCCGCGAGAGCCCGGGCACGCTGGTGGGGGCGAAGGAGAGCCTCATCGTCCTCGAGACGGCCCTCAAGAAGTTCCAGCTCGACCACGCGACCCGCGTCGCCCGGCAACGCCCCCTGAGCATCCTGGTGGTGCTGAGCTACGTCCTGGCGAAGCGGACCGAGGTGGAGAACATCAGGAACATCGTGCGCGGCAAGGAGGGGGAACTGCCCATCGATCTCATACGGCAGCAACTGGTGCTGTGAAGGGGAGAAAGGAGAGAGCAAGGAGGATGGATGAATGGAGCTAGGGGTCGTCGGTGACGAGGAGTTCTGCCTCGGGTTCCGCCTGGTCGGTATCCGCCACGTTTACGACGTGGAGGAGGGAGGTGACTACGAGGGGGCGGTGACCAAGGCCATGCACGACGAGGAGGTGGGCATACTGATCATGCCCACCGAGATCATCCCCGACCTTCATCCCGCCATCCGGCAGGACATCGTCTCCTCCGTGCGTCCGGTGGTCATACCCATCGGCGCGGTGGAGGAGTCGGACCTGCGAGAGAAGATCAAACAGGCCGTCGGCGTCGACCTCTGGGACAAGGAGGGGGAGGATGGCGGCTGAACGCGAGTTCACTATCATCAGATAATCACTAACTCACAGGATGTATCGAAATGGAAGGTACTGGAGAGGTACATCGCGTCTCAGGACCGGTGGTGACCGCCACGGGAATCGCGCCCAAGATGTACGACGTGGTCTACGTAGGTGACGAGGGCCTCATGGGAGAGGTCATCGAAATCCACGGGGGCAAGTCCGTCATACAGGTGTACGAGGACACCTCGGGTGTGCGGCCCGGCGAGAAGGTCGTGGACACCGCCGCCCCCCTGGTGGCCGAACTGGGTCCCGGACTGATAAGGAGCATCTACGACGGTATCCAGAGGCCACTGCCCGTGCTGGCGGAGCGTGCGGGGGACTACATCTCCCGCGGGCTGACGGCCCCTGCTCTCGACCGGTCGAAGGACTGGGAGTTCCTGCCCACCGTCAAGGACGGCGACAAGCTGGACGCTGGAAGCATCATAGGCACCGTGGAGGAATCGGAGTCCATCACCCACAGGGTACTGCTCCCGCCCAACGTGAGCGGCGAGGTCCGCGACCTGCGCGGGGGACGCTACCAGGTGGAGGACACCATCGGCACGCTGACCAACGGGACCGAGATCCGGCTCATGCACAAGTGGCCCGTCCGGATAGCCAGACCCTCCAAGGAGAAGCTGATGCCGGACATCCCCATGCTCACCGGCCAGCGGATCCTGGACGGACTGTTCCCAGTGGCCAAGGGCGGGACGGCCGCCATCCCCGGTCCCTTCGGGTCGGGCAAGACCGTCATCCAGCACCAGCTGGCAAAGTGGTCCGACGCCCAGGTGGTGACGTACATCGGCTGCGGGGAGCGCGGCAACGAGATGACCGAGGTGCTCAAGGAGTTCCCGAAGCTGGACGACCCCACCACCGGCAACCCGCTCATGGCCCGGACGGTGCTCATCGCCAACACCTCCAACATGCCCGTGGCCGCCCGCGAGGCCTCGGTGTACACCGGCATCACCATCGCCGAGTACTACCGGGACATGGGCTACTCCGTCAGCCTCATGGCCGACTCCACCTCCCGGTGGGCGGAGGCCATGCGTGAGATCTCCTCCCGTCTGGAGGAGATGCCTGGTGAGGAGGGATACCCCGCGTACCTGGCAGGGAAGCTGGCCGCGTTCTACGAGCGGTCGGGCCGCGTCAGGACCCTGGCAGGGGACGAGGGCTCGGTCACCGTCGTCGGTGCCGTGTCGCCCCCTGGTGGTGATTTTTCCGAGCCCGTCACCCAGAACACGCTGCGCATCGTGAAGGTCTTCTGGGCCCTGGACGCCAAGCTGGCCAACCGCCGCCACTTCCCCGCCATCAACTGGCTCACCTCCTACTCCCTCTACGGCAACACCCTGGACCCATGGTTCGCCAAGAACGTGGGGGCCGAGTTCGTCCAGCTTCGCGCCTGGCTCATGAACATCCTCCAGCGGGAGGACGAGCTGCAGGAGATAGTGCAGCTGGTGGGTTCGGACGCGCTGCCCGAGGACCAGCAGCTGCTCCTCGAGGTCGCCCGCCTCATCCGCGAGTACTTCCTCCAGCAGAACGCGTACCACGAGGTGGACACGTACTGCTCGATGGACAAGCAGCTCAAGATGATGCAGGCCATACGCAAGTTCCATGACCTGGCGTTCCGTGCCCTGAAGGAGCGGGTCCCGATGCAGGATATCATCGACGTGACCTCCAAGGACGATCTCATCAAGACCAAGTACGAGGAGGACTTCGACGGGGATCTCCAGAGGGTGTACGGCCTGATGGACAAGGAGTTCGAGGACCTGATGGGAGGTGGTGCCTGATGACCAAGGAGTACTACACCATCACCGACATCGCGGGCCCCCTGGTCTTCGTCGAGAAGACGGAGCCCGTCGGCTACGGCGAGCTGGTCCACATCCAGCTGCCCGACGGCAGCACGAAGCGGGCCCAGGTGCTGGACACCTCCAAGGAGCTGGTGGTGGTCCAGGTGTTCGAGGGCACCGCGGCCATCAACAGGAGCAGCGGCGTCAAGTTCCTGGGGGAGACCATCAAGCTCCCCGTCAGCCGCGAGATGCTGGGACGCATCCTGTCCGGCGGCGGCGAGCCCCTGGACGGTGGACCGCCCATCGTGCCCGAGAAGCGGCTGGACATCATCGGCGCTGCCATCAACCCGTACATGCGGGAGTCGCCCCGGGAGTTCATCCAGACGGGCATCTCGACCATCGACGTGATGAACACCCTGGTCAGGGGCCAGAAACTGCCCATCTTCTCCGCGTCCGGCCTGCCCCACAACGACATCGCCCTCCAGATCGCCCGGCAGGCCCGGGTGCTCAGCGGCGAGGAGGAGTTCGCCGTCGTGTTCGCGGGCATGGGCATCACGTCGGAGGAGGCCCAGCACTTCATGCGGGACTTCGAGCGCACCGGAGCCCTGCGCCGCGCCGTCGTCTTCCTCAACCTGGCCGACGACCCCGCCATCGAGCGGTTGCTCACCCCCAAGCTGGCCCTCACCGCCGCCGAGTACCTGGCCTTCGAACATGGCTACCACGTGCTGGTCATCCTCACCGACATGACCAACTACTGCGAGGCGCTGCGCCAGATCGGCGCCGCCCGGGAGGAGGTGCCCGGCCGTCGTGGCTACCCCGGGTACATGTACACCGACCTGGCCATGAACTACGAGCGGGCCGGCCTCATCGAGGGCAAGAAGGGGTCGGTGACCCAGTTCCCCATCCTGACCATGCCCGGCGACGACATCACCCACCCCATCCCCGACCTCACGGGATACATCACCGAGGGTCAGATAGTGATCTCTCGCGAGCTGCACCGCAAGGGCATCTACCCGCCCATCAACGTGCTGCCCTCGCTGTCGCGTCTCATGAACGCCGGCATTGGACCCGGTCACACCAGGGAGGACCACAAGGCGGTATCGGACCAGCTGTACGCCGGTTACGCCGAGGGGCGTGACCTCCGGGGTCTGGTGGCCATCGTGGGCCGCGAGGCCCTGTCCGACAGGGACCGTCAGTTCCTGGACTTCGCCGACGTGTTCGAGGAGAAGTTCGTCCAGCAGGGTCGCGAGGAGGACAGGGGCATCGAGGAGGCCCTGGAGATAGGATGGCAGCTGCTGTCGTCCCTGCCCGAGGGACAGCTGACCCGTATCGATCGCAAGACCATCGAGAAGTA
>CBDUQW010000043.1:0-30754 GCA_965369625.1 uncultured Thermoplasmata archaeon
CTATCGGGCGGACCCTCGCCGTACGGCTCCACGGAGGGTGCCTCCACCATCCTTCCTCTCCGCCGCCGGACGACGAGGGAGACGATGGCGACGAGGGCCGCGACACCCACCGCTGTCGCGATGATCCCGAGGACCCATGCCCATTGGTTCGTAAAGTCGTCCCTGACATCGTACTCCATGCTGTCGTGGAACTGGGGGTCCTTCAGCCTGAAGGCGCCGCCATCGAGGGTTATCGCGTCCGCCGACCACCTGAAGGATATCCTCACGTCGCTGATGTCCGGGTCCTGGTAGAAGCGGGCCCGGGACTCGATGGTCACCACCACCTGGTCGACCCCGCCGGGCTCCAGGACGAACATCTCGTTGATGACGTCCGGCGAGGAGGCGCCCCATGTCTCCACGCCCTCCGCGTCGACCTGAACGTAGAGCCTCCGGTCACCCTTGTTGCGGACCATGATGTACACCCAACCGAGGTCCCCCGACCTTAGGGTGAGGGAATCGGGATTGTACTCCACCTCGAGCTCGCCCCCGAAGGAAAGCGTGACGGCCTCCGCGGGCTGGAGGGGGACCATTAGCAACGATGCTGTTAGGAGCAGGCACAGGGCCCGTCTCACACGACCACCTGAGGGTACCCAGGCGGTCTGGGTATTTAGCCTTTGCAGGATGGGCCGTGGGCGGTCCGGGAACTCCCTCCCAGGACGTCGCCGCAAGGGTTATCTATCCACCCCCCGTTCACCCGTACCATGGCCCCTGGAGTCTCCATCATCATGGGCTCGAAGTCGGACATGCCGGTCGCCGAGAAGGCGATCAAGGTCCTGACCGACCTCCGGGTCCCGTTCACCGTGACCGTCGCCTCCGCGCACCGGACCCCCGACCGCGTCAAGGCCATCGTGAAGGAGTCGGACGCGGACGTGTTCATCGCCATCGCCGGCCTCTCGGCGGCGCTGCCCGGGGTGGTCTCGGCGCTGACCCGTCGGCCCGTCATCGGCGTGCCCGTCTCGGGCAAGGTCAACCTGGACGCGGTGCTGTCCATCGTGCAGATGCCCCCGGGCGTGCCAGTGGCAGCGGTGGGCCTGGACCGGGGCGACAACGCCGCCATCCTGGCCGCCGAGATCATCGCCCTCCACGACGATGCCCTGGCGGATAGGCTCCGCGACCTGCGCAAGAGGTGGATAGAGAAGGTGGAGGAGCACGCCATCGAGGTCGAGGCCCACTCGGACAGTGGTGCCTGATGTTCGACCCCGAGGAGTTCGTGGAGGAGGCGGTGGCCTTCATCAGGGAGGTGGCCACCGGGAGGACCATCATCGGTGCCTCAGGTGGTGTGGACAGCACGGTGGCGGCGGCCATCGCCCACCGGGCCATCCCCGACAAGCTGACCCTGGTCTTCGTCGATTCGGGCTACATGCGGAAGGGCGAGGGCGAGTACGTCAGGGACATGTTCGCCTCCATCGGCGCAGAGTGCAATATCGTGGAGGCGTCGGAGCGCTTCTTCAAGCCCCTCGAGGGCGTGGTCGAACCCGAGCGCAAGCGGAAGATCATCGGCGAGCAGTTCATCCGGGTCTTCGAGGAGGAGGCCACCCGCGACGGGGCCGAGTTCCTCATCCAGGGCACCATCGCCCCCGACTGGATCGAGTCGGGCGGGGGCCTCCGGGACACCATCAAGTCCCACCACAACGTGGGCGGGTTGCCCGAGAAGTTCGGTCTCAAGCTCGTCGAGCCCCTGCGGGACATCTACAAGGACGAGGTCCGGAAGCTGGCCCGTTACCTGGAGCTTCCGGTGGCGGAGCGCCAGCCCTTCCCCGGACCCGGCCTCGCCGTCCGCATCATGGGCGAGCCCACCCGGGAGGCGACGGAGATCGTCAGGGAGGCCTGCTGGATAGTGGAGGAGGAGCTGGAGGCCGCGGCCGAGAAGGGGCTCATGTCGCTCCCGTGGCAGTACTTCGCGGTGCTGACCCCCGTCAGGACGGTGGGGGTGCAGGGTGACATCAGGGCGTACGGTTACACCGTGGCCGTCCGGGCCGTGGAATCGGTGGACGGCATGTCCGCCGCGTACTCCAAGGTCCCCCACGATGTGCTCGACCGCATATCGACCCGCATCACCAACTCGATGCCCACCAAGGTCAACCGCGTGGTCTACGATATAACGAACAAGCCCCCGGGCACCATCGAGTGGGAGTAGTTCAGGCACCGCCCATCTCGCGCTGCTCTCCCTGGGAATCCAGGTACGCCTGGTACTCCACGAGCACCTTGTCGTCCTTCTTCGTCCTGCGGCCCATGTAGAACCAGATGCCGAGGGCGACGATGAGGATGACGATCACCACCACCAGGTACAGGTAGTAGTCCTTCACGAAGTCCCGGAGGATGGTGAATATGGTCTGGTCCTCCTCCTGGGGCTTGGGTGGTATGAACCGGATCTGCAGGAGCAGGTTGAGATCGTTGGACTCCAGCTCCTCGCCCTCCTCGGTGAGGTACCTGCCATAGAGGATGATGGAGACGTCGGTCCCGTTCTTGGCGTCCCCGGGCACCGTGACGACCAGGGTGAACTTGACGGATTCCTCCTCCGGCACATCGATGGGCATCAACTGGGAGTAGTTGACGAAGTAACCCTCGGGCAGCGAACTGTTGGTAATGTTGACCTGCACGTCGGTGGTGCTGCCACTGACGATGGTGATCTCGAAGGTGGTGACCTCTCGCGGCTTGCCCTCCATGGTGGAGTTGTCGGTGCGGAGGACGATGCTATAGAGCTGGGTGAACTGGCCCCGGATGATGTAGCTCTTCCCCGGGTTGTCGTAGTTCATGGCCTCGTCCATCAGCTCCTTGGCCTCGTTGCGGGGCTGGAAGTAGGACGCGGCCCACATATGGTCGACCACCTCGCCCTGGCTGGGGCTCCCGATGTCGGCCTTGCTGACCTGCATCGAGACGGCGGCCTCGTTGACCAGGTAGCTGCCCGCCACAGTGGTCGAGTCGCCATAGCTGATGTTGCCCGAGTCGCCGTAGGTTATCTCGTAGAGCGAGAAGCCGGTGAAGGCGGCGAAGGGACCGTGGACGGGCACGGTGGACCGGGCGCAGTAGTGGGTGCCCTCTATCGAGAAGTAGTACTCGTAGATGGTGGTCGGAAGGGTTAGCCAGTCGTCCCTGGGGGACACGGCGTCCAGGGCCGTCATCTTCATCCTGAAGGTGATGGTGGTGTTGTCCTCGGCATGGACCCAGCCCTTGAGTATATCATGGGAATCCCTCCCGCCTGCATCGCCCGAGGCGTCGGAGATCTCGGGGTCCTCCTGGGTGCCAGCGGACACAGCCAGTGCCGTCAAGGCGAGGGCGACGAGGGTGAGAATGAACAGCGATTGGAATACCCTGGCTGGCTTCATCGGATTCGAAAAGGGCCGTTAAGCGTAATAAGATTTGCCTTTACGTCTGGAGGAAGTGGGTACAAACCCGTCGCCCACCGCGCTGCTCTCAAATCGCGCGAAGCGGACCGAAAATTACAAACCCATCCACCCCATGGCGTTAAGGGGAGGGAGCTTGAGGGCCCCCTGGGTTGTTCATCCTTTCCCGAAGCGAGGTGGCGGACCGTGCTGGAGATCGAGGCCCTGGTGGAGCGATGGCAGCCCACGGCGAGGACCCGACTGCTCATGGACGCGGACCAGGTGGCCCGGGACCCCCGTCTCGCCCTGGTCGGCAAGGACGTGGGCCAGAGGGGAGGCCTTCGCATATTCCCCCGTGGCGGAGGTACCCCGGCGACCCCTGAGGAGCGCTTCGCCGAGAGGTACAGGAGGGCCAAGGGCTCCATCGACGTGAGCCCGTCGCGGATGCAGGAGGCAGCCTTCGCCAGGGTCCACATGGTCGACCTCATACTGGTCGGGCGCGCCCTCGAGGCTGGCTCGGCCCAGCACTCCCGCCTTCGCGACATCCCGCCCGGGACGCGGGTACAGCTGATGAGCCGGGTCCTCGAACGCATGGAGGAGATGTCCGACGATCTGCTGAGGATGGGCACTGCCGAGGGGCGTACCCGGAAGGGAATGGAGTGGGAGATGGAACGGATACGGGCCTTCCTCTCGCCCGACGTCCTGGAGGACATGGCCAAGGCCATAGTAAAGCGGAGATGGGACGACGGGACCCGCATGTTCATGGAGGGGCTCGGCACCGTGGCGGTCATGGTGCCCTCCCTGGGGAGCCTGTCCCGGGCGATGCTGTCCCTGGGCTCGTCCCTGATGACCGGCAACTTCACCTTCGTATCGGCACCCACGGCCGTTCCCGCGACCACCATGATGGCACTGCGGGCCGCCGACGAGGTGATGCGCGAGAGGGACGTCCAGGCCCTGGCGGCGGTGGTGCCCGACGACGCGAGCCACCTCACGGGCATCGTGTCCGAGTCGCCCCGCGTGGAAGGGCTCGTGATGTTCGAGGAGGGGGAGGCCGCCCTGGACGCGGCTGCACAGGCGACCGCCCTGGGGAAGGCCGTTGTCGGGGCCTGGGAGACCTCCGAAGTGGCCATCGTCTGGGACGGCGTCGACGTGGAGTCCGCGGCAGAGGAGATCGTCCGCTCCCGGTTCACCGACTCGGGGAGCCTCCCGTCATCCATCGGGAAGGTGCTGGTGCAGAAGGACGCCCAGGACGCGATGGTATCCGCCCTGGAGGCGGAGATGAACTCCCTCCGTGTAGGGCTACCCTCCGACCCCTCCACCGACATCGGCCCCGTGACGTCCCTGGGAGCCCTGGAGCACATCCAGTACGTGGTGAGGGAGGCGGTCGAGCTGGGAGGGCGCGTCATCCACGGAGGCGAGCGGATCAACTGGCGCTCCGAGGCCGACCCGGTGGGCATGTACTTCCAGCCCACCCTCTTGGTCGACTGCGACACCGGCATGCGCATCTCGAACGAGCGTCTCGTGGGTCCGGTGCTCCCCGTCTGCACCGTCAAGGATGCCAAGGAGGCCCGGGCGATCTCGTGCCGGCCCCAGAGACCGGGCAGGGTCTGGATCTGGGCCACATCCCGGGCCGACAGGGACCGCCTGGTGGACGGCATGAGGGTCCCGGGCATCGTGTTCTTCGGCGAGCGGCCCGGCGGCACCGCGAGGGCCATGGAACTGGCCGACGCCTGGGGAACGATGGCGCTGGCGGAGCGGCTCTCCTACAAGACCTGGCGGGGCCCGGTGGGTCAGTAAAAAAACTTCGACAGAGAACCGATACGAATTTATATGGGTCCAGAGCATCGATTCCCTACCAGGGGTAGAGGGTGTTCCGTTGAGAACCGGGTACATACTGATGCTTGTGTTGCTGGCAACGTGCGCCGTGTCGATGCTCGTTGCGGATGAGGGACATGCCCAGGTGGACCTCAACTACACCGACGATGAAATCGAGAAGGTCTCGCAGGGGGGCAATCCAATTATATTCAACTTCACCGTGGGGTACACTGGCACAGTACCCTCGGCTGATATCCTCGTTCAGCTCGAGAGCGTGCCGCCCATGTGGTCCGTTTCCTTCTTAGCCGACCCCAACTCTGGCCTCGCCGTTGGCACCTATAACCCGGACAGGCCCTTAGGTTTCCTTCTGGAACGGAACGAAACATGCAACCTTACCCTGACCATCACCCCGGGCTTGTACGAGCTCAACCGGACTTACTGGTTCAACCTCACCGCCTATCTCGACATTAACCCTGGTGTCAACGACTGGTTCATCGTGGGCGTAGTGATACCACAGAGGGCCGGCTTCGAGTTGATGCTCTGGAACCCGCCCCCGAACGGTGAGTTCCTGGCAATACCACCCTCCAAGGTGACCATCCGGTTCGTTCTGTACAACACCGGCAACGGTGTGGACCGGTTCCTCATACAAGGTTCCTCGTCGAGGGCGGATGATGGATGGACCCTGGTATTCGTTCACGGCGTGGACGAATACGGGTATACCGAGGAGGTACCTCCGGACTCGTTGATGGATAATCCCTACTACATCGATGTCACTGTGTCTATGCCTGGGGGGACGGACGCGAACGTGGAAGCCATCGTCAGTCTCAATGCCACATCGATGTTCAACGTATCGTACCAAGTGCCTTCAGTAGTGGCGACGGTCAGGGCGCTCCACTACTTCAACTTCCAGGTGTACATCAGCGGGCCCGCCAATAAAGAGGGCATTCCCGGGGAGACCGTAATGTTCCTGTTCAAGATAAACAACCAAGGCAACGGTCCTGATAAATTCAGCCTCGAGACCTTGTTCGATGAGGTCCTGAACCCTGGGTTTGTAGCATTCATGGATCCTTCCAACATCACGATCGAGCGGAACGACAACGGCACAGCACTCCTGGTGGTGGAGGTTCCTGAGAATCCACCAATGAATACCTTCTACTTCTCTGTGCAGGTCCAGTCGACAAGCTATGAACTCTCACCCGTCACCAAATCCGTCGCCGTGGAGGTCGGCCAGTTCTACGGGATCGAGCTCACATCCAAGGACCCATGGCGTGTCACGGACCCCGGTGGGAACCTGGAGTTCAAGGTGAACGTAAGGAACACGGGCAACGGCCTCGACTCCATAGTGATGACGGAGATAGAGGGCGCTCCCGCGAGCTGGCTGACGTACACCCAACCTCCGGAGGTCACGCTGCTCCAGGGCCAGGATGCGAAAATCATGATAATTTTCATCATTCCCTCCATGTTCGAGGAGGCTCCGAGGATGAATTACACCCTGACCGTCAGAGCGGAGAGCTCCATGAGCGATGCCGAGGCTACGGTCGACCTGTTCATAGACATCCGGCAGTTCTGGCGGCTCGAGTGGATGTACCGGGGAGAGGACATCACCAACCCCGCAAGACCCGCGGCCCAGGCCGGTTCGATCCGTCCCCGACCGGAAATAAACCTGTTCAACGAGACCACGACAACCGTCGTTATGGGGGTCCGGAACTTCGGTAACGGGCCTGACGAGGTCACCATTGAGATCGAGAACGGCTTCGCCCAAGTGGAGATTGCGATCACCCCGACCAACTTCAACCTCGAGTCGGCAGCGACCCAGGATGTCACCGTGACCATCACGGTGCCGAGGGGCCACGAGCCAGGCGTCTACTACTTCCTCCTGAAGGCAAGCTCATCGAACGGGTCCTTGAACGTCCGTTCCGTGCCGATTGACTTCCTCCTCATGCCCGTGTTCACCGAGAATGATTTTTCCGACTTGGAGAAAAACGATAGCGTCGACGACGACTACCTGTTCACCTTCACCTTGGACGAGGCGGGGGGCGAGGTCCTTGAGTCCTCCGGTCGTCACCACCGTTCCTCCAACATCGATATCGTGTCAGTGAAGGCGGTCCACGACCATGCAACAGGGACCGTGACCGTCACACTACGTTGTGCGGCGGAGATAATCGACGATGAGGAGACGGAGTACTGGGTCTTCTTCGTGAACGGGAGTCACCGGCAGCCGGGAGCCCTCCTGAAACCGTGGGAGCACACGAATGGCTCCTTCCTATGGACCTTCAGCGACCCAGCACTGACCCTGTGCAATATGTACTACGAGAACGGTCAAGGGGGTTCCACGTACGACCTCCCAGGTCTGGAGCTAAGCGTTGAGGGGGACACGATTACCTTCCGTGTGCCTTCCAGGGAGCTCCGGTCCGCCGGTGTCGACCCGGTGTCAGGCTTCGGTCTCTATGCCTATGCCCACACGTTGACCATCATGGAGGATGGGGACTACAGGGCGCGGATCGACTGGGATACGGCAGGTCTCGGGGCGGCGCGTGTACCCGCCGAGTTCTTCAACAAGCCGGAGGAGGAGAGCCCGTTGCCGCCATTCCTGGCTCCGATGGCCATCGCCCTGGTCGCAGTGGCGGTGCTCGCTCTGGCAGGTAGGCATCGGCGATAAGGGGGGATCTCAGTAGAGCTGACCGTGACGCTTCCGCATCGAACCCTCGGTCTCCTCCAGTCGGACCATCAGGTCGACGACCAGGGTGTCGAGGAATATCAGGCAGGCGTCCTCGAAGATGGTGCCCATGGGGGCGTAGCGTTCCCGGTCCTCGTCCTGGGGGGTGTCAAGGTGGATGACGATGTCCGACATGCCTGCAAGGGTGCTGTCGGCCACCTCGGTTATGGAGGCGACCAAGGTCCCGCAGTCGCTGGAGTTGCGGGCGTAGAAGATGGAGGACTGGGTCTCCCCGGTGCCCGAGACGATGATGGCCATGTCCCGCTCCCTCGGGGCGTCGGTCTCGTCGATGGACATGCGCACCACCCGCAGGCCCAGGTGGCCCATGCGCATGGCGAAGCAGCGGGCGACGAAGCCCGAGCGGCCCGCGCCGTAGATGAAGACCCGCTCGGCATCGTGGATGGCGTCCACCAGCTGGTCGGTCAGGGCGCAGTCGATGCTGTCGATGGTCCGGTGGATGCCTTCCGTAAGGTAGCGCAGGGCCTTCTTCCTCGGACCATGCTTGCTCATTTGGCCGCCTCTTTCATGAGCCTCTGGAGCTTGGCCTCCCGCTTGAGCATGACCCGCTCCAGGATGACCTTCATGTACATGGCGTCGTGCTCCAGCAGGGGGCTGCTGGAGATGATGATGACGTTGGAGTCGTTCTCGAGCACGCACTCGGCCAGGGGCTCGAACTTCAGGTCGCCCTTCTTGATGGGCGTGTACCTCTTCTCGTTGCCTCCCTCGTGCTGGACGCCGGAGAAGTGGGTGTAGAACCACTTGAGCTTGGAGGCCTTCCGGGTCCGGTCGAAGACCTCCTGGAACTCCTCCTTGGACTGCAGCGAGCCGTGCTCCCTGGCGTGGATGTGGGGGAAGTTGAGGACGGGGACGGTGCCCTTGACCCTCGAGACCACCTCGAGGATCTCGTCCAGGCTGCCATAGACCACCTGCTTGCCCGAGGTCTCCAGGCCGATGCGGGCCTTGACCTTGCGGGCCCTGAACTCACCGGTCAGGTACTCCATCTTCTCGACGGTCGCCTCGGTGGCCTCGTCCTGGTCCATGTCCCCGTACAGGCCCATGTGGGTGACCACGACACCTGCGCCGATGGCGTCGGCGATGAGGCCACCGTAGACCACGTTGTTGATGGACCGCTTCGAGATCTCGTCCTCCCCGGACAGGTCCATGTAGTAGGGCGTGTGCAGCGACAGCTCCACGTCCAGCTCCCGTGCCAACCGGCCGGTCTCCTTGAGCTCGTGGTGGTCCTTGCCGATGCCGCAGGTGAGGACGCGGATGATGTCCCCCTCCTCCAGCTTCATGTTCTTCTCCCATACGGGCTCCGCTTCGTCCTTGGTCACGTATCGCATGACGTCGACGACCAGCTCGCCCTCCATGTCCAGGGGGACCATGCCCTCCTCCTCCTCCGTGGCGTAGCGGTCGAACACGTTGACGCGGACGAACTGGATCTCCATGGCGTTGAGGCCCAGGGTGTGGACGTCCTCTATGCCGTCCCGAGGGGTCCTGCCCTTGCAGGAGAGGGGGATGCCACTGGGGCCGAACCTAATCATCAGAACACACCGCCGGGAGTGAGAAACGTGTAAGGGACAGGTGATATAAAAAGATGACACTCAGTGCTGTATTATTCATGTGGAATTTTGCTACCCCGTGGTATAAGTAACCTTCGCCGACCCCGACGTCCAGCGAAAAAGTAGATTTACGGGCTCCCCCATCGGCCCCTTGCCAAGGGAGGCGAAGCCATGCGACTGGTGAAACTGGGAGGGAGCGTCATCACCGACAAGGCCAAGCCCCTGGCCTTCCGGCACCAGGTGGCACGCCGCCTGGCCCGGGAGCTGGCCCCCTTCGCCGGTGAGGGGCTCGTGGTGGTCCACGGTGCCGGCAGCTTCGGCCACGTCAGGGCCGCCGAGTACGGCCTGGCCCAGGGCATGACCGACCACCGACAGGTGGAGGGGACGGCCATCGTCCAGCGGGACGTCCGTGACCTCAACCTGAGGATGCTCGACGCCCTCATAGGCGCCGGCATCCCGGCGGTATCCCTCCCACCCGCGACCTGGCTCGAGCTGGAGGACGGTCGAATGACCCACTTCGATGCCGTTCCCTTCCAGAGGGCCATCGCCAGGGGCCTGGTCCCTGTGACCTTCGGCGACGTGCTCATGGACACCGAGCGCGGTGTGTCCATCGCATCGGGGGACCTGCTCATGGCCGGTCTGGCCGCCGTCTTCAAGCCCGAGCTGGCCGCCTTCGTCACAGCCGTGGACGGGGTGTACGACGGAGAGCCCGGTGCTCCCGGGTCCCGCCTCCTGAGGACCGTCTCGCCTGACGGGGCGAGGGTCGCGGGCACCTCGGCGGGAGAGGGCGTCGTGGACGTGACGGGCTCGATGGGCGGCAAGCTGGCGGAGGCCTTCGAGGTGGCCGCCAGCTCGCGAGAGACATGGATCATCGGGGGCAACCGACCCGGGAGGCTGCGGTCCCTGATGGAGGGACGCCGGGTCAAGGGGACCCGGGTGCTACCCGGCGGGAGATGATGGAAGATGACTGGATTCGACGATGACCTGACCGATGTGTCGAAGGACCCCGAGGGAAGGGAGGGGCACGACAGGCCCGATATCATCAAGCGGAAGTCGGACCACGTGGAGATATGCCTCCGGGACGACATCCTCAACAGCACCAACTACTGGGACGAGGTCACCCTCATCCACTGCGCGCTGCCAGAGGTGGACCTGGAAGCCATCGACACCTCCTCCGAGCTGTTCGACAGGCAGCTGGGGGCACCCATCGTCATCGCCGCGATGACCGGGGGTCACAGCCACGGCCGGGAGATAAACGACAACCTGGCGGCGGCCGCCGCCCAGCTCCGGATCCCCATGGGCGTGGGGAGCCAGAGACCCGCCCTGGAGCACCCCGAGTACGCCGAGACCTTCAAGCCCATCAAGGACCACGACGTCCCGCTGGTCATCGCCAACATCGGGGCACCCCAGCTGGTGGACCAGCGGAGCGGCAAGGCCCTGGGCGCCGACGACATCCGGAGGGCCATGGACATGATCGGCGCCGACATGGTGGCGGTGCACCTGAACTTCCTCCAGGAGGTGGCGCAGCCCGAGGGCGACACGCGGGCCGCGGGCGTGCTGGAGGCCCTCGCCGAGCTGGCCGAGGACATCCCCATCATCGCCAAGGAGACGGGGGCTGGCATCAGCAACGCCGTGGCCATGGAGCTCCTGGAGGTGGGGGTCAAGGGCATCGACGTGGGCGGAGCCGGCGGTACCAGCTTCGCGGCGGTGGAGGCCGTCCGCGCCGAGGAGCGGGGGCTTGCCGACATGGCCCGCATCGGCTGGACCTTCAAGGACTGGGGCATCCCCACCCCGGTCAGCGTCATCGAGGCCTCCGTCGCGCTACCGGTCATCGCCACCGGCGGCATCAGGACCGGCCTGGACGTGGCCCGCGCCCTGGTGCTCGGCGCCAGCGCCGCGGGCGTGGCGAGGACCGTACTGGCCCCGTCCATCGAGGGCAGGAGGGAGACCGTGGAGGCCCTGAGGATGCTGGTGCAGGAGCTGCGGACGGCCATGTTCCTGGTGGGCGCGGGCAACGTGCCCGAGCTCCAGGTGCAGGACTTCATCCTCTCCGACGGGCTGCTGACCTGGCTGGCAAGGTTCGAGCAGGAGGAGTGAGCTTGGTGGGACAGAACGAGAGCTGGCCACCCAGGGCGACCCCCCGGGAGGTCAAGGCCTACATGGTCGCCCGGCTGGACGTCATCGAGCCCTACCTGGAGGAGCAGCTGGCCCAGGGCAACCACCCCGAGGTGCTCAAGGCCATCGCCTACTACCCCAGCGCCGGTGGCAAGCGGTTGCGGCCTGTGCTCACCCTTGCGGTGGCCGACGCCGTGTCCGAGGGCTCCTCTGGGAGGGCGCTGCCCTTCGGGTGCGCCCTGGAGCTGGTGCACAACTTCACCCTCATCCATGACGACCTGATGGACGGGGACAGCGTGCGACGGGGCCGGCCCACCCTCCACACCGTGTGGGACGAGGCCTCCGCCATCAACGCCGGCGACATCCTGTTCGCCCTCTCCTTCGAGGTGATGACCCGGACCGACGCCGACGACGCCACCGTGCGGGCCCTCGTCAGGGAAGGGGCGAGGACCGTCTTCGAGATCGGGGAGGGCCAGCAGTGGGACATGGACTTCGAGGGGGCCGAGCCGGGTGGTGTCTCCGAGGAGGAGTACCTCCGAATGGTGGAGTTCAAGACCGCCCGCCTGTTCGAGATGGCCGCCGTGGGCGGCGCCCGCGTGGCGGGGGCCGACGGGGACCTGGTGCACGAGATGGGGATGTTCGCCCGCGAGATGGGCATAGGATTCCAGATCTGGGACGACTACCTGGACATCTTCGCCGACCAGGAGAAGCTGGGCAAGGACGTGGGCTCGGACATCCGCAACGGCAAGCACACCATCATGGCCATCCGGACCCTCGGAACGGCCGGGCCCGGGGACCGGGCCACCTTCCTCCGGGCCTTCGGGAACGAGGCGGCCACCGCGGAGGAGATGGAGGCCGCCATCGGCGTCATGGAGCGCAACGGTGCCATCCAGTACGCCAAGGACAAGGCCGAGGCCTACGCGGCCACCGCGGAGGAGCGCCTGAGGCTGCTCCGGCCGTCGGAGCACCGCGAGTTCCTGCGAGGCCTCATCCACTACATGATAGCGCGGGACTACTGAGAGGAGAAGGAGCGTGGACCTGGATGGGTAAGGAGGCAGGCGGCGGACCACCACCCGAGGACGAGGTCGGGGAGGTGGCGCACAAGTACGCGCTGCAGAACGCTGTCCAGCACGGGGGCAAATGCGAGGTTGGACCCGTCATGGCCAGGGTCCTCGGGGAGCGGCCCGACTGGCGAGCCTCCGCCAAGCACATCACCGGCATCGTCAAGGAGGCGGTGGAGGAGGTCAACGACATGGGCGCCCAGGACCAGCTGGCCGAGCTGGAGGCCCTGGACCCTTCCCTGGTGGAGCGGACCACCCAGGAACGGGAGCACGGGCTGCCCGACCTGGAGGGGGTCGACGGCGAGGTGGTGATGCGGTTCGCCCCCGGTCCCTCGGGACCCCTGCACGTCGGCCATTCCCGGGCCGCCATCCTCAACGACGAGTACGTCAAGCGCTACGGGGGCCGCTACATCCTCCGGCTGGAGGACACCGACCCCGCCCGTGTCATGCTGGAGGCATACGACATGATCCGGGAGGACATGGAGTGGCTGGAGTGCACGGTGCACGAGGTCTACGAGCAGACCGACCGCTTCGACCTCTACTACGAGCACGCACGCAGGCTCCTGGAGATGGAGGCGGCCTACGTGTGCACCTGCCCGGCTGAGCAGCTGCGTCAGCTCCGCGCCGACGGCCAGGCCTGCCCCCACAGGGATGTGGTCAACGCGGTGCACCTGGACCTCTGGGACCGGATGCTGGCGGGCGAGTACGGACCCGGGGAGGCCTCGGTGGTGGTCAAGACCGACCTCTCTGACCCCAACCCCGCCCTCCGGGACTTCGTGGCCCTGCGCATATCCGACGTGCCCCATCCCAAGACGGGGGACCGGTACCGGATCTACCCGCTCTACAACTTCTCCGTCGCCTTGGACGACCACCTGATGGGGCTGACCCACGTGCTCCGGGGCAAGGACCACCTGAACAACACCCTGCGGCAGAGGTGGGTGTACAGGTACCTCGACTGGGAGCCTCCCGAGTTCCACCACTACGGCTTCGTCTCCATCGAGGACACCGTCCTCAAGACCTCCCACATCAAGGAGGAGCTGGCGAGGGGCAAGTACTCGGGCTGGGACGACCCGCGCCTGGGCACGTTGCGGGCCCTCGGCCGTCGGGGCATCTCGCCCGAGGCGCTGCGCAGGTACTGGGTCGAGGCATCCATACGGCCCATCGAGATCAAGTTCTCCTGGAAGACCCTCTTCGCCCACGACAGGGACGTCCACGAGGCAACCTCGCCCAGGCTGTTCTTCGTCGCCAAGCCCGTCGAGCTCACCCTTGCGTGCGACGAGCCCCTGGTGGGCCACGCCCCCGTCCATCCCGACCGTCCGGAGATGGGCATCAGGGAGGTCGCGCTGCCCGCGGGCGAGGACGGCCTGTACAGGGCCGTGGTACCCCTGGAGGACCTGACCAAGATGAGCGCGACGGGACGGTTCCGCCTGAAGGACCTGGGGAACTTCGAACTGGCTGGACCCCGGGAGGCCAGGTACACCGGCGATGACCTGTCGGTCCTCAAGCAGGGGGTGCCCATCGTCCACTGGACCACCCCCGAGGGCGTGAGCACCGTGGTCCGACGTCCCGACGGTGGCGAGGACGAGGGTGTCTCCGAGCCCTCCGCCCTCCAGTACGACGACGCCTTCGTCCAGTTCGAGCGCTACGGCTTCGCCCGCCTGGAGACGGACGATGAGAAGGGTTCGGTCACCGCCTTCTTCGCCTACCGGTGACATGGGCGGTCCGGGCGCTGACATACCTTTTTATTCGGACATGACCAATCATCTCCAGGCTTAGAATCCTCTGGGGACCAAGTCGAGAGAATCATAGCCTGTGATGATCATCGATCGGGGGAGGATCGAAATGGCGTACAGCGACTGGCAGAAGTACATGGCCGAGCTACTGGGCACCTTCGTTCTGGTGTTCGTCGGCTGCGGGACCGTTGTCCTGGCCGGGAACACGTTGGACAACACCGGCGTTGCCCTGGCGTTCGGCATCGCGGTCATGACCATGGTGTATGCGATCGGGCACATCTCGGGTTGCCACATCAACCCGGCCATTACCATAGCCATGGCCGTCCACGGCAAGATAAAATCGAAGGACACGCTGATGTACATCGCCTTCCAGTGCGTCGGAGCCATCCTTGGAGCCGGGGTGCTCCTCATGGTGGCCAGCGACATGTCCGGCTACGCCCTCGACGTCAACGGCCTGGGGCAGAACGGATGGGGCGAGGGTTACAACAACGAGGTGGGGATGGCCGGCGCCTTCACGGCCGAGCTGGTCCTTACCATGATCTTCCTCCTCGTGATATTCGGGGCCACGAGCAAGGCGGCCCCTTCCGGTTTCGCGGGCATCGCCATCGGATTCGCCCTGACGATGATACACCTGGTCAGCATCCCCGTGACCGGCACCTCGGTCAATCCGGCCAGGTCGCTGGGACCGGCCCTGTTCGTGGGAGGGACGGCGATCGAACAGCTTTGGCTGTTCTGGGCGGCCCCGATACTCGGTGCTATAATAGCGGCCCTGATATGGCGGTTCATCTTGGAGGACACCACGCCCGATGAGCCAGAGGAGACCTGAGCTAGGTACTCGTTATCAATGGGTCCACCAGCCAGATCGATGGAGCCGAGGCTCACCATTTTGCTATGACGAGGGTACGGCACGTTCCCTCGACAATCCACGTGATGGGTGGATTTGCCGGGCCCGCGGTAGTTCCAGCGTCGCCCGAAGGCAACAAGAGCTCCCACGAGCCTGGTTCCGAAACCCGTACAGGGGGTAAAAGGGGGTTTGGGGTTTATGGGGTTTCGTGTTTGATGTTCGCGATCGTTACGTTGGGGTCATTGGGCCCGGACAAATCCGGGGGTTGAGGGGTTGTGTGAAACGGTTGCGAACATCAGAGTCCTGTACGGTCGGAATTCTGGCTTATGAGATATCAACACCGGAACTTCCAAGGGTTATTAGACGGCTTGATTATTTAAATGTTATGACATAATCCACAAACTGCCATATTATTCTGTCAATTATATTTAGGGTTGCCTAAATTTGAGATATTACGTACAGAGTCCGCAGGAACGAGGGAAGGGAGCTGGACCGGAGAGCCTGCCGGGGATCCCCCGGATCCCGCCCGCATCGCCCGTGAGAACGTCGGGATCCCAACCATGAAACGGTGGTGTCGCCCTCCTACCGTATGCGAAAAGCTCAAAAAGGGGTAAACGTTACAGGGGCGCGGTGAACCACATGGAGATCGCATCCAGGTGCATATCCTGCGGAGTGCCCCTCACCCAGCAGGGAAGGGCCAGTTTCAAGTGTCCAGGTTGCGGGAACGTCCTGGTCGGCAGGTGCACCCAGTGCCGGGGCCAGGGAGTCGCGTACAACTGTCCTGAGTGCGGGTTCCAGGGGCCCTAGGGGGAGAACCCATGGGAACGGTCGCTATCAAGTTCAGGGTAATGCCCGAGGGTCCAGAGGTCGATATGACCGCCCTCGAGGTCAAGATCAAGGAGATCGTCGCCGAGAAGGGCGCCGAGATGCAGGCCGTCGAGGTCAAGCCCTTCGCCTTCGGACTCAACGCCATGGAGATGGCCGTCACCATGCCGGACGCAGGCGGCAACATCTCCGACGCGATCGAGAATGCCATCGATGGGATCGAGGGCGTCCAGTCAGTGGAGGTCCTAGAGGTGGGCCTCCTCTGAGGATGAAAACATATATCTACGTCCAGCACGCTGCGGGCGTCCAGGTCAGCAGGAGGAAATGATATGTCAAGGAAGCCGAACAGGATGTATCGCCGGGTCGTCGGCCTACCCTACACCCGACGAGAGTACATGGGCGGCATCCCCAACCTACGCATCGCCAGCTTCAACACGGGCAACCCCAGGGGAGACTTCCCCATCGAGATGGTGCTCGTCGCACGGGAGATGTGCCAGGTGCGTCACAACGCCCTGGAGTCGGCTCGTGTCACCGCCAACAGGGTGATGACCAAGACGGGCGTGATGAACTACCACCTGAAGATCCTGATCTACCCCCACAACGTGTTGCGGGAGAACAAGCAGGCCACCGGGGCCGGCGCCGACCGTGTCTCCCAGGGCATGCGCAGCGCCTTCGGGAAGAACGTGAGCATGGCAGCCCGGGTCTACCCAGGCACCGGCCTCATACAGATCCGGACCAACAAGGCTCAGTTCGACAAGGCCAAGGAGGCCTTGCGTAAGGCCAGCATGAAGCTGCCCACCCCGACGCGGCTGATCATCAAGAAGGGCCAAGACTTGGTGGACGCCTAGGTCCATCGTCCATGGTGGGGACGGTCCCTGGCCGTCGAAAACTCCTTTAACTCCTCAGTCAGTACGAGGCCTGGGGGAGCCAACACAATGACCAAGTACACCGTGTACCTCTCGGAGCCAGAGGCGCTCGAGGTCAACGTCGTCGGGAAGGATATTCATCAGTTACATCTCCTGCAGGAGAACGCCGTCCGGGTCCCCGACGGGTTCGCCATCACATCCCAGGCACTGCAGGACTTCCTCGAGCAGTCGGGGGCTGGGAAGAAGATCGCCCACCTCTTCTCCGCCGAGGTCCCGGAGCAAAGGGGCCTGGAGATAATCTCCCGGCAGGCGGTGGAGACCATCATGGCCTCGGAGATCAGCTGGGACATCGAGGCGGCCATCATAGGCGCCTACGAGCACCTGGCCAGGCAACAGGCCACGGGCTCCCCGAAGGTCTCGGTGGTGGTCTCGGTGGCCTTCCACCCCGACCACTTCCCTTACTCGGCAGACACCTTCGAGAGGAGGGCCACCGTCCATGACCGCCACGACCTGGACAAGGCCGTGAAGGAGGCCTGGGCCTCGCTGTACACTCCCGAGAGCCTGAGGTACTTCGACAGCATAGGCTGGGACCTTGAGGACCTGCGGGCCTCCATCCTGGTACAGCACGCCATCTCCCCCGAGGCATCCGGCGTGGCGATCGCTATCCCTGACGATGAGGGGGGCCACGACCTGATGGTCAAGGCGGTTCTGGGCAGCGCCATGGCCCTGGAGCAGGGAACGGTGGAGGCCGAGACCTACATGGTCGACATCGAGTCCGGGGAGGTGACGGACAGGGACCAGCGGACCCAGGAGGAGTTCTACTATCCCGATGACTCCGGGCGCATGCGCCCCATACGGCTCCCGCCGGACCTGGCGAACCAGCCCAAGCTGCCCGACGACGCGTGCGCCGAGCTGGCCCGGCTCTCCCGGCTGGCCCTCAAGGTCTTCGGGGAGCCTACGGTGCTGGAGTGGGCATTGATGGATGATGGGATCTGGGTCGTGCAGGCCATCCCCCTTGCTGCCATCGAGGCGATGGAGGACGAGGTGGAGGAACAAGCAGCCCCCGCACCCGAACCCGAGCCGACCGCCCCACCGGCTCGACCCAGGGAAGAGGACGACGATGTCATGGAGGTCCTCGCGATGATGGGCTTGGAGCCCAAGCGACGTGCCAAACCCGCACCCGTCGAGGTACCGGAGCCAGAACCAGAGCCGGTACCCGAACCGGAGCCCGAACCAGAACCTGAGCCGGAGCCAGAACCAGAGCCGGTACCCGAACCGGAGCCGGTACCGGAACCGGAGCCAGAACCAGAGCCGGTACCCGAACCGGAACCTGAGCCCGAGCCGGAACCTGAACCAGAGCCGGAACCTGAGCCGGTGCCTGAGCCGGAACCCGAACCTGAGCCGGTGCCTGAGCCGGAACCTGAGCCGGAACCGGCGATGGCGGAGCTGGGCAGCGAGGTCCTGTCCCCCGAGCAACTGGACACTGGCCCGTACCTGCCGGTCACAGAGATGCAGGTGTTGGTATCAACAGAGGACGTGTCCGTGATAAAGGACCTCCCGGGAGTGCCCGTGACGGGCGTAAGGTTCGATGACGGCAGGTATCTGATCAAGGTGACCGAGGGGGAGCATCCCACGAAGGCCCTGGAGACGGATGCCGAGGGGCTGATCGAGTCCTTGGCCGCCGGGATGGTGGCCATGGCCCAGGCCAGCTTCCCTCAGCCAGTGTACGTCCAGCTTACCGACCTGCGGACGGACGAGTTCGCACAGCTGGTCGGGGGCGAGGAGCTGGAGCGGAAGGAGGCCGTGCCCTCCATGGGCTTTCGGGGGGTGACCCGCCTTATCTCCGCCGAGGGCGAGCCGCTGCTGCGTGCCGAGGCCAAGGCGATACGGAAGGCGAGGCGGGACATGCACATGACCAACCTTCACCTCGTGATACCCTTCGCCCGCACCGTGGACGAGGTGGAGACCCTCTACAACGTGCTCTTCGAGGAGGGGGTCAGACGCACCGCCAACCTCCGGGTGTACATCGACGTGTCCGTGCCCTCCACGCTGCTGTTCCTGCACCTCTACTCCCAGGTCTCGGACGGGTTCTTCATACGCCTGGACGAGCTGCTTCCAGCGCTGCTGTCCATCGACCCATCGTCCGAGGGGATGAGGGGCTCGGGCTACCTGACGGCCCACGAGAAGGCGGTGCGGCAGGCAATCCTGCTGGTCACCGAGGCAGCCCACCAGGCGAAGAAGGAGGTCATCATCGAGACCAGTGGGGCCCTGGACCCGGGCCTCGTGGAGTTCCTGCTGCGCATCGGCATCAACGGCATCTGCCTGGGGTCCGAGGGACTGCGCGAGAACGTTGCGCTCATCTCACGTGTCGAGCACGAGCTCGCCGGCGAGGGCGATATCTGAGGGGGGAGGACGCATTCCCCAGGAGGTCGGCGCTGATGAGGACGTCCCCCGGGGGACCTTCGGTCTGGACATCGACGGCATCGTCGATGCCGTGTACTCCAGGGGCGCCAGCCTTGTTGCTTTGCAGCTGCCCGAGGGTCTGAAGAGGCAGGCCCTCGACATATCGACCCGGATCGAGAAGGCCACGGGAGCGGCGGTGATCGTCTCGGCCGACCCGTGCTTCGGGGCGTGCGACCTGATAGACGACCAGCTGGGCCCCCTCGGGGTGGACATGATCGTTCACATCGGCCACACACCCCTGGGCGACACCCCACCCAGCCTGCCAACGGTGTTCGTCGAGGCGCCCTCACGGCTCGACGTGGGACCGGCCGTGGAGGCGGCGATACCCCTCCTGCCCCCCGAGGGCCGTATCGGACTGCTCACCACCACGCAGCACCGCCACGCCATCTCCGAAGCAGCGGCGATCCTGGAGACCTCGGGCTTCGGGACCCTCATCGGCGAGGGGGGCCGAAGGTTGGCCTTCCCCGGTCAGGTCCTGGGATGCGACCTCTCGGCATGCAGGGCGATCGCCGACCAGGTGGACGCCTTCCTCCTCGTGGGTGGGGGTGGCTTCCACGCCGTCGGGGTGGCCCTGGCCTCCCAGCGCATGGTGGTGGTCGCGGACGTGGAGATGGGGCAGGCCAGGCGAATCGACGAGGAGCGGGACCGGATACTCCGGAGGCGGTCCGCCGCCATCGGCCGGGCCAAGGACGCCCGGACCTTCGGCATACTGGTAGAGGGGAGGCCAGGGCAGCAACGGTGGGCCCTGGCCCGCTCGCTGAGGGAGATGCTCATCGAGCACGGCCTGCAGCCGTTGCTCCTTCACTTGAGGGGCGTCGGTCCCGAACGGTTGACCGCCATCGGCCTCGACGCCTACGTGAGCACCGCATGTCCCCGCATCGCGGTGGACGACCAGTCCGCCTATCCCATGCCCGTCCTCACGCCACAGGAGCTGAGGATCCTGCTGGGCCTGGAGACCTGGGGGAGCTACCGGTTGGACGAGATCGGCTAGCGGACAAGTCCTGTATGATTCTATAGTATCCCTTTTTTCATATGTTTATCATTGTATACGGTAATCTGAACAGGGACTGGCCGGGTATAGCAAAGGTTAAAATAAACCTAATAATAATATAATCATTGGAAATTCGCATCGCGGGGGTTATCTCGTTGGGACGCCAGATTTGCTATCTAATTGTTACTCTTATCGTATTCTCCCTATGTTCCTATGGGACCCTGGTTCTCTTGGTGGGCATGGAACCAGTCGGGATTGAGAACGACTGGTCCCAATCAATTGTTATCAGGACGGATCCCGTACTTGGGCCATCAGGAGATCGTATCCAAGGAATTGAACCATATTTCACTAGGAACAATGGGCAAAGAGGACTAGAAGGCGGTTCCTTCTATTCCATCGGATCGACTATGTCCATTGCGTTCGGGCCGGGTTGGGTGACCTACGTATTTTTCGAGATGGCTGATGACGGCGATGATAAGATATCGTCATTCAGCCTCGTCTTCGATGGGTCCAATGCTATCGAGCCTGTAGGCATCGAGCCGATCACGACGGTGATCAGCTCCATACAAAGGGATGATGATGGAATCCGGGTGATCGACATCGATGGATATCACAAACTTTTCTACAGAGACCTTTGGAGGAACATCGACCTCATCTTCTACTTCGGGCAAGGAGGTACCCTCAAGTACGACATCATCCTCAAGGTCGGAGCCGATCCCCTATGCATCGGATTCAGATATCTGGGGATCGATCAATTGGAGATCGACAAGGCCAGTGGAGATCTGATAGTTAGGAGTGATTCTGTAACGATCAGGGACCGTTCCCCAATCGCTTTCCAGAATCTCCAAAACAGCATGAAAGATGTCGAATGCGAATTCAAGAAGATCGATGATTGCGTGGTAGGCTTCCGTCTTGGAGAGTATGCTATTGGGTTCCCAGTGGTGATAGATCCGCAAATGGTCTATAGCACTTATCTTGGATATAACGAGGGGAGTAGTAGCTGGCGGGATGCTTGTGCTGATGAAAAGGGATGCGTATATTTCGCGGGCAGGCAATTCCGCCCCACCTTCAACGTCACTCCTGGTGCCTTCGACACTACCCACAATGGCGAAGAGGACATCTTCGTTATGAAACTCGACACGAGGACGTCGGATTTGGTTTACTCGACCTACATAGGGGGATCCGACCGCGATATGGCAACGGCCATTCAAGTCGATGACCAGGGGCATGTTTACCTGTGTGGTAATACACCAAGCGCTGATTTCCCCGCTACCAACGGGTCTTATCAATCTACATTGCCCGGATTGGTAAGCGCATTCGTCCTTAAGTTGTCGCCAGATGGCTCTGCACTGAACTACTCTACATTTATTGGAGGTTCAGATGTTGATAAGTGCTATGACCTTTGGTTGTGCGATAATGGTTCAGTCTACATAACTGGAAACGCTAGGAGTAGTGACTTTCCTCTCACTCCGGATGCATACGATTCAACTCGGTTAGGAGGCGACCTGTTCATCCTACGGCTCGGTCCTGAAGGAAAGCATGTTACTTATTCAACTTTTTTCAGTTCTGATCAAGCCACTGGGAAACCCGAGCATATATGGGTTGATGACAATGACTGCGTATACGTGGCGGGTAGAGTTGGCAAGCATGACTTTCCCACGACAGTCAATGCTTTCGACAGGACCGCCAACGGTAATACTGATGTATTCGTGTTCGCGTTGAATATCGCCAATGGAACCTTGAACTATTCCACATATATTGGTGGAAGAGAGATTGATGCCGCCGTGGGTCTGTGGGTGGACGGTGAAGGTTGTGTCTATCTTTGTGGGTTTACCGCAAGTAACGGCTTTCCCACGACTACAGGATCGTTCGACGAGACCTTTGGTGGATCGTTTGATGGTTTTCTTTTAAAGATGGATCAAAATGGTAGCTCCCTTCTCTACTCCACCTTCCTTGGTGATGATGCTCATGAAAAGATCACTGACTTGGTTGTTGATGCGGAAGGATACGCGTATGTGGTTGGTTATACGGCCGATCGTGACTTCCCGACAACCTCGAACGCTTACTGTCAGACACAAATTGGTCAATATGACGGTATAATCTCTGTCATGAATCCTTCTGGCTCCGACCTTGATTATTCGACATTCTTTGGATCTGAGGAATATGATTACATTCTTTGGATTCACATGAATGAAACCGGCCACGTCTTCGTTTCGGGAACGACCGAAAGTACAACCTTTCCAACAACGGACGATGCTTACCTTGGTACCACGAATGTGACCGCCGATGCATTCCTTGCCATCATGTTCATCGATCCGAAGGCTCCGAGGTTCATGGTAGATGACACACCCGATTTCGGTACAACTGGTGACATCTTCGAATTCAATATCAGTATCCTCGACAACATTGAATTGGCAAGCACATCTGTTGAGTATTGGTTCGGCAGTTATCAAGACTACCACAACACTTCATTGAATATGATCAACGGTACCCTAAAGGCGGGTACATGGTCACATATAATCCGGATCCCAGAGTTCTCCCTTGACCCGCTATGGTACATCGTTCATGCCGAAGATTCATTTGGTAATACCAACCGAACGGGATTGAGAAGGGTCCCGATAATCGATAACGACAGACCCGAGATGCAGGCCACGATCGGAGAGCCAACCACGGGGGACCTATTGCTGCTCGAGTTGGAGGTGTTTGATAACATCGATGTCGCTGAAGCCTGGGCTTTCTACTGGTTCGACGACGGGATCATGAGTGGAATCAACGTATCGATGGATGGGATAGAGATATTGATGAACGGGAACGGTTCGTACGCCATTGGGGTGCTGTTGCCATTAGACGGCCTTCCAGAGGTCAATTTAGTTTTCTCATCCGTAGATGGCTCTGGAAACTGGAACCATACTGATGTTCAGACCATTAGGGTCAGGGACAACGACCCACCTTCCATCATATCTGACCTCTCTGATGATTCTGCATCGACTGGCGATGCGTTCAAATTATCTGTATCGATCTCAGATAACATCGAGACGTTCGAGACCTGGGCAATGTATTGGTATGGGCCAGATATATCTTCAGCCAGCAACGTATCACTTAGAAGGATCGATGGAATGAAGCCCGAGGATCCAGACACGTTTACCGCCACTATTATAATCCCTCTTCATTCGACAGCCTCTCTCTCTTATCAGTTCGGTACAGTAGATGGCGCGGGAAATACCAATGTCACCATGATGAGGACGATTCCAGTCATTGACCTTCGGTTGCCTGAAATTCAAGAGGACCTGTCAGATGATGTGGCTTCGACAGGGGACGAGTTCTCTTTTGAAATTGTTGTGAATGATAATATCGGGATCCGTGGGGTTTCTATTGAATATTGGTACGTTGACGAACCTGGGACCGTTACTCGCATAGGATTGGAACCATTAGATGCCAGTGGATTGGGGAACGGAACATACACAATGAATCCGATTCTTATGCCAAACGATTCCCTATCCTCGCTCACCTATATTATTATCGCAACTGACCTGGCGATGAACCAGAACAGGAGCGAGGATGTTGTTGTCCAACTGACAGACAATGACCCACCTGTAGTCGTTGATCTTTCCTCAGGCGAAGCCTTGAAAGGCCTCGATTACCCCATCATCCTGGATGCGATGGATAACATAGGCCTTGTCGGGTTGACAATTGAGTGGTGGTTTGGCGAGGGGACCCATTCGAACGTCTCCATATTAGCGGATCACATGGGTAATATTCCCGTTCCCCGGCAAACCGATGAGCCCCTTTTCTACTTCATCACAGCCGTTGATGGATCGGACAACTGGATAATTACTCCGACGAGAAGTGTGGTCCCTTCGAACAGTCCTCCTTTGATTCATGGTTTCAACACCTGGACCGTGATGGAGGAAAAGGTGGAAGAGGTCGATCTGACTGATTTCATTCAGGACCTGAATGATGATCATGGGGCCCTCACACTGACTTGTGAATACGCGAATGTTACTATTGAAGGATTACTCGTTAGCATCAGAGAGGACCGCTGGTTGCCTGACTTCGTCCTCGAGCTGACATTGACAGACGGAGAGGATGTCACAATCCATGCGGTCACTCTGGAAATTATAAATGTCAACGACGCCCCCCAGATCGTTGATGTCCAACCACCATCCAACACCACCTTCTCCTACGGTGAGGACATCACTTTTATTATTGAGACCTATGATGAGGATGAAGATCAATTGACAATCTCGATCATGAACAAAGGCAACGTCCTTGGCACAGGAAACGAGCAGACCCTGGCTCAGTTACCTTCAGGATCAAACACGCTCACTGTTATCGTTTATGATGGTAAGATGACAACCCAGCAGGACATTATCCTTATAATTCAAGACGAGGACGAGCAGATGATTTTTTCGACGATATTCTTGATCATCATTATTACGATCATCGCGATAGCGATTACGGTCTATATTCTGAAGATGAAGAACGATGAACGATGAACTGTCTGGTGTCACTTCTTAGCGAGTTCGGGAATCAGCCGCGTCTGCCGGCGGAGCCGGATGGGGCTCCGCGAGAGGGCGTACGGGTCGCCCTCGTGAAGGACTATCAGGGCCCGCAGACGGTAGCCGGACCTGAAGGGCTCCGGGGCCTCCACCATCTTCACCTTGCTCTCGCGGCTCACCCTGAACCTCGCCAGCTCAATGCCTGGCAGGCTCACGGTGTCGCTGACGAGCACGCCCACGTTGCCCATCTGGGGAGAGTAGCACACGAGGATCGACCCCCCTCCCTTGGGCAGGGGGTCGGCACGGACTATGTCCAGCCAGTCCTCCAGCGGGTCCGGGAGGCGGCTGGCGGGGGACCACTCGTCGAAGGTCCCCTCCAGCGGGTCGTCCAGCCTCTCCATCTCGACGACCAGCTCGGCCTCCATGGCCTGGTAGCGCTCCAGGAGCTCCTCGTCCTGGATGTCGTTGGCCATGTCGATCAGGCTCTGGACCTCGCTGGCGGTCTCCCTCTCCTCCAGCCCCATCGAGAGGCGGGCCCTGCGCAGCTTCCCCACGATGCGGTCGGCATCCTCGACGGCCTGTGATTCCACCGCGCACTCCAGCGCCTCGTTGTAGAAGCCCGTGGCCAGGTGGGTCGCGCCGAAGTTCGTGAAGTGGTCCCCGAACTCCTCGAGGGCCACGGAGCCCGTCCGGGGGTCCGCCTCGACCCGCTGGTTCACCAACGACATTATCTCCTCGGCCTCCTCCGGGTCGCCGTCGAGGAGGGTGGTCACCGCGGCCCCCAGGAGGGACCGGAGGAGGGTGTCCTCGTCCCCGATCTGCTCTGCGAGACGGGAGGTGAGGTTGAACTGGTCCTCCGCGTCGTCCCACGCCTCCCTGTAGGCGTGGACCAGGGCCTCCAGGTAGTTGGCCTCCACGACGATGTGGTTCAAGCCCGCCGCCAGGGCGAGGAGGGCGACGTTGTCCAGGTGGTCCTCGCAATCCACAACCTCGCCAAGGTTGATGTGGAGCAGCGCCGCAACCATCTCCAGGTGGGGCAGCAATTCCGCGTACGCCCTGAGGACCACCCGACCCTGGACGGGGTCCACCGCGCCCATCGAAAGCTGGAGCTGGGACTTGAGGTCGGAAAGCTCCCTGTGGCAGTACCTGAGGGCGGCCTCCAATTCCCCCGAGTCGGACATCCTGTGTATCTCCCTCAGGATGTCAAGCAGGTCCGTGAGAGGCTCCAGGTGGGGCATCACAGGGTCGAAGGCCTTGATGTGGCTCCGCCTCACCCGCTCCCCCCTCAAGTGACGGATAAGGGCGTTCCAGTCGGCGCCCTCGATGACCTCCCCCGTCCCTGGCCCCACGGGTGCCAGTGAACCGGTCGGTGCGGCGGCGGTGGGGACCTGGTCCCCGGGCTCGGTCACCGTCTGGAGGAGGTTGTCCATGAGCCAGGTCAGCTTGTCCTCGACGTTGTACATGTCCGACCGGGAGAGCAGGTACTCCATCTCGCCGTGGCGGACCTTCTTGTAGAGCATCCGCACCAGCTTCTTGTCCTCGCCGGTGAGCTCCCTCGACAGGGTGAACAGGTAGACCGAGGGGGAGATGACGGCGTAAGACTGGCCCAGCTCC
The DNA here is from genome assembly GCA_965369625.1 of uncultured Thermoplasmata archaeon. Taxonomy (GTDB): domain Archaea; phylum Thermoplasmatota; class DTKX01; order DTKX01. The sequence goes on from CBDUQW010000043.1 coordinate 26,467, forward strand.
TTGCTGCTGGTCGATATCTTGAAGTCGTCGCTGACCAGCGTGACGGGCCCCCCGGTCCTGGAAAGGGAGGCCGCCAGCGCCATGAGGGACAGGTCGGGGGCCTGGGGGGCCCGGTGACCTCCCAGCTGGGTCCTGATGTCGACGATGGCCTTGTCGTCGGCGGGATGGACCTCCATCATGGCCTTGCTGATGTCGACCGCCGTGTGCTTCGAGCCCTTGCACCGGACGTACTTGACCTCCTCCAGGATGGGCTCGGTGACGTGCATCACCCATCCCTTGGATGCCGTCAGGTCAAGGACCCTGTCCGTGGCCTCGGGCTGTCTGGTCTGCGCTAGGGAGATGTAGAAGTTGGAATCGAAGATGTACACATCGCTCAAGTTCCCCCCACCTCCAGGTGGTGCACGGGAAGGTGGGAGGGGCTATCGCTCCTATAAAGGTATCACCGTGAAGACGCACTTGGGGTGGCCCTCGCAGACGCACTGGTCCTCCACCGTCATGTGCTCTCGGCCCGACAATTCCGACACGACGCCGGCGATGTACCCTCGGGTGAAGAAGCAGGAGGGCTCTCCCACGTTGCCCAGGGCCAGGCTCTCGATGGAGTCGGTGACCTCGGCGGCCACGCCGCCCTTGTCCACGTCCTTGGCGGTGAGGCGACCGATGCCCACCTCCGCCCAGAGGGACACCAGCGCGTCGGCCAGCTGCTCGTCGCTCTCCCAGGTGAACCCGGTGCGCTGGACGACGGCCCGGCCGCTGATATTGCCCAGCTTCTCGAAGAACTCCTCTTCCTTGTCCTCCAGGCCATACTCGCCCAGCATATCCCGGATCCCGGTGAATATGTCTACGGGCAGGGCCACGAAGGGAATCTCGTTGGTTGTCGGCAACCTTTACACCCCATCACTTGCTTATGAGCTTGCCCAGCTCGTGGAAGATCATCTCGACGTTCTCGCCGGTCTTGGCCGAGGTCTTGAAGACGGCCGCCCTGTAGGGGGCGTACTCCCTCTCGACGTCCTCCACAGTGAACTTGGCCTCGTCGTCGAGATCGATCTTGTTGACAATGAAGACAATGGGGATGACGTCGGACACGTCGAACAGGTTCTCTATCCACCTGTGCATAACATCCATCGTCTCCCGCCTCGTGATGTCGCAGACCACGATGGCGCCCGACGCGCCCCGGTAGTAGGCCTTCTTCACGTTCTCGAAGGTCTCCTGGCCCGCGATGTCCCAGAGTATGAGCTTGAGGTCGACTATCTCCCCTGTCTCGGGTCGGTTGACGCCCAGCTCCTTCTTCATGACCTTGGCGCCTATGGTGTTGAGGTAACGGTCGTCGAACACGTCCTGGACGAACCGTTTGATGAGGGAGGTCTTGCCCACGGCGCCGTCACCGATGACCACGACCTTCTTGGCCATCTTGACCAGATGGACGTCCTCGCCGGCCAGTTCTCCAAGGGCGGCGTCCATCTCCACTGGCATGTCACCCCCGCCCTCAGCCTCGCTGGCCGCGATGAGCTCGTCGATGGAGACCTCGTCCTCGTCGTCGCCCTCCTCGTCCTCGGGCGTCTCTGCCTCCTCGGAAGCGGCCTCCTCACCCTCCTCGGGCTTGGCCTCCTCCTTCTCCTTTTCCTTTATTTCGCGCCCTTCCTTCTTTTCGCGGCGCTTGAAAAGGGGCATTTGGCAACGGCCTCCAGGAACCCAGCAGGGCTCCTAATAGCGTTTAAAGGCCTGATTGTTCTTAATCTTTTGGTCCTCAGTACCTTGCCCTAAGAATCGCGCGGATCGAAGGGGTACCGGTGGAGGGCGGCCAGACCCCCGAGGCGGCTGAGGCGCTCCCCCGCGTCGTGGGATGTGGAGACCACGAGGACCCGGGTGCCCTGCTGCTCGGCCTCGTCCAAGAGCTCCACCACGGGGCCCTCCCGTACGACGTCGTCGGCGACCAGCAGGGTCTCGGCGGCCCCTGCCCTGATGGCGGCCCTGACCTCGTTCGGGCCGTAGGTGACCATGCCGTCCCCGCGGCCGATGCTGGCCAGCATCTCCTCCACCATCTCGGTCTCCAACTCGACCCGGGCGCCCTCTACCACCCGGGATACCATGCCCCTGCGGATGGCCTCCTGGATGCCCGTCATGCCCGCCTGGCCGGTGCCCTCGGTCGTGGATTGTGCCACCAGGTCGGACCGGTGCGATCTCACGTGGTCGAGGAAGTCGGTCCGGGTGAAGCCCGGACCCACCACTATGAGGGGAAGCTTGTCTGCGCCCACCCGGGCCAGCTCCTCGGTGAGCTCTTGGAACCAGGCCTCCTTGATGCCCTTGGGGGGCTTGTCCACGCCCTTCATGCTCCCCGGTCCACGGATCTCAGAGAGCTTCTCCACGCCGATCTGCCTGACGGCGGCGAAGACCGCCGTCTCGTCGTCGATGCACACTATCAGGACGGCGGGGCGACGGGTGGCCCTTACGGCCTCGTCGATGCGCTCCAGCTCGAAGCCCCTCCAGCGGGCCTTCAGGATCTTGACGTCGTCCCCCACCTCGACGTTGAGGGTGTGGTGCACGCCCCTGGGGATGTCGTCGGGCCCCTCGCGGATGACGCCCAGGACCCGGAGGCGGTCGGAGAAGTCGGCGTACTCCACCTCCTCGACCTCCACGCCCAGGTACATGCGGCGGCGCTCTATCTTCTCGGCCCGCACCATGTCCGTGGACCGCTCCTCCCTGCGCCAGGTCACGGCTGACACCAGGTCGCCTAGCTGTATCAGGTGGCGCAGGTGCCAAAGGTCATCGCCGTTCTCCACCAGGAGCTTCATCATGCCCCCGCGGAGGTCCCTCTTCAGGACCTTCATCCCTATCGTCGGCCCGGAGGTGCTGCGGACCATTAAACCTTTCCTCCGCCGCCTCGGCGCTGGGCCTCGGGCCCCATAGGGCGGTCCTGACGATGTCGGGTCCCTCGTCGATGATGATTATGATGTAGTGGACGAGGAGGATGAAACCGATGACCACCAGCATGATGTACACCAGGTTGAACAGGTTGTTGATGTCGATGCCCCACTCGAGGAAGACCGTGGTGGTCATGCCGAGGTAGTCGAAGGTGAAGTGCAGGATTATGGCGGCCCAGAGCCCCTTCCTCATGAACAGGTAGCCGAAGGCCATGCCCGATATCAGCGTGGGCAGCACCTTCCAAAGGTCCCAGCCCGACACGTGGGCCAGGGCGAAGACCATGGACTGGATGAAGATGAGCACGAAGACGGCGGTGTCGATGGTGAGCCCCCCGCCCACCAGGTACCGGTGGGGGCGGTGCCTGAGGCCGCCGGCGAGGACGTGGTAGAGCGCAAGGGGCACTCCCAGCAGCAGGATCCGGGTGAGGACCTCCTCCCACACCGACGCCACGGCGAAGGAGTGGAGCTGTCGCCACAGTGGGTCCTCCGCGAAGTCCGGGACCTCGGGTGTGACGGTGAACATCTTGAGGATGATGAAGTATAGAACGTAGAAGCCCACGATGGCCAGGTACATCCTGGGCACCATTATCCAGGTGTTGTCGGTGCGGATCGTGGGTATCTCGGACCTGCGGATGCTGCGCCGGAAGGACTCCGCCAGGGGCGGCCCGTCCACGATGAACATCATGACGGCCGACATGAGGATGGCGCCGATCATGATGGAGTGCCACTGTGTCAGCAACGTGAACTGCACCACCATCAGACCGATGGGCGTGGGGAGGACGTTCGGCACGACCAGGCCGTCGGTCATGTGGCCGGTGGCCGCCAGGTATCCTGCGAAGGCCAGCAGCACCGCCCCGCCCAGGCCGAACAGCAGGGCCATGATGCCCGTCCCGATGCCGGCAAGGCCGGGCATGGCCCCCCCCCGCCGGAGCCTTTGGAGGGCGAAGCCGATGAAGAGCAGCACCGCCCCCGCCGCGATGGCGCTCCATCCCGTCCATGTGGCCTCCCCCACGGGCCCTGGCGTTATGGCGAAGATGACGGAATAAGAATCGAAGCGAAGCGCCGCCTCGGCCACGGGCCAGTGGCTCCAGGCCAGGATGGCCAGGTCGACCATGACGAACAGCATGAGGAGGATGAAGCCGAAGAGCACGAAGGCATGGACCATCTTGCGCAGCACCTGCCAGAGCTCTTGAACGGGATTGACGTACTCCACTGGTGATGGGTACTGACCCGGGGGATGCTGAGGGGGGTAATACGCCTGGGGCGGGTACATCGGGGGGTGGTCGGGACCCGCTCCTGGCGGAAGGGGTTGACCCTGTGGCGGATAGGGGGGCGGAGGTTGTCCTGGCGGGGGTTGGTAGGGTGGGGGT
>CBDUQW010000044.1:0-30033 GCA_965369625.1 uncultured Thermoplasmata archaeon
TCCGAGGTGGTCGGATGTAGTTTCCAACGGTTTCGGGGGTGGATTAGAAATCCCCAAGTATTAGGCCTACCAAAAAGGATAAACAATATAAACAAGCATTACATTACATGGGTGGGAAAAGGATGGAAGGGAGAACCAAGAAGTCCGTGACAATAACGCTGGACAGAGACCTTCTAGCTGAGATCAACGAGGTCCGGGGATTCGAACCCCTCTCCTCGTACATCAACAGGGTCCTGGGAAGCACTCATGGACGTGTCAAGGAATGAATAGGACTGACGGAGGTAAACACCATGGCGTCGTTCCGGGCCGCAGGGGGTATGTTCACCTATCCCAGGCCCAGTCCTTCCAATGCGCGATTTCAACTTACACCCAGAGAGGGGGTAAGAAGGTTCTGGATCCCTCCGGTAAAGGGTTCATGGAACAGAATCGAACGCCCCCGAGATAGACCCCCAGTAAACGCGTTTCCGTCTCCAACGAGCCTCTTACCCCCTCTCCTTACCCTTCCTTCGTCGGGTGCGACCGCGATCCAGCGTGAACTCCCATCCAAACCATCCCTGAGGGGACCGATGCGTGCAGCGCCTGCCTTGCCAGCCGTTGTCGATGATGTGGGCACGGGGGTCCATCCTTTTATTCCTATCACGATAATTTTGTATTTTCAGGGAAGCCCGAAGGAACGTCAACGATGTTCCTTCGCTAGGTTCCCCTCAGGAGGTGAGGAATGTGCGAAGATCAACAATTAGCATGAGCCTGGTGATGTGCCTTGGAATCCTCGTTGTAGCCGCCCTTGTCGTCTCGGGGGAAGATAGCCAGCAGCCCACTGTGGTCGTCCCGGAGGACATCCCTGGAGCGGACGTCATCGTCTTCAAGGGCGACACGTACGACTTCGATCTGACCAAGTGCACCGACGATGTAGGCATCGTCAGCTACCTTGTCGAGTTCGAGTTCGCGGGGGTTCCCGTCTCGATCACCAACACGACCGGTCACGTGTACTACACGTTCAATGACTACGGCCAGACCTGGGTCACCGTCAGCGCGTTCGACGCGGTGGGCAACGAGGGAGTGGGCTTCTTCTCGATCGACGTTGCCGAGCGGGTCACCTCCGACCTCGTCATCACCGACGACCCCGCCTACCAAGTGGACCACAGCCTGTACCTGGACGGCGCGGACCTCACGATAGAAAACTCCACGGTCGAGCTCGGCGATGGCGTGGGAATCGGCCCGTCCCTCAGTGGGGGCGGACCCCCAGATATGCTCGGGGAGAGCCTCACCCCCTCCGAGCCCGGTCTCGCCGGCCACTGGGAGCCCTACAACTGGTACGGCTATTGGAGGACCGGTAACGCATATGCCGGCAGACCCGTTCTCGATACGACGACCAAGCTGAGTGGCGACGCCTCCATCAGGTTGACGGGAGTCACAGGTTATAGATACGGGTTCGAGTACCACTTCGACACCAACGCCGACCTCACCCAGTACAACGCCCTGACCTTCTTCCTCCACTCGGCTTATAACAGCGACTACAACTATTTGTACTACATCTACTTCTACGGCAGCCACAACTACGCAAGCGCCGACGGGTACACCTACACGATGTCGGGTGCCTATATGCAAGGAGGCCGCTCGCACTATTATGGGTGGCACGGCTACACCATCGCACTGGACAGGGTGGATACAGGCCGGTGGTACTCTTACAATATGGCCGACCTGTCCAGCGTGGCCTGCATCCGCTTCTACCAGTACAGCGTCTACAGGCAAGACTGTTGGATCGACAACATCGGCCTCTCGGAGATCGAGTGGGGGGACGAGATCACCGAGAGCACCACCCCCTCGGGCGATTACGGGGGCTCCTGGTCAGGCTTCAGTCTCTCCGACGAGGCCTACGTCGGCTCGCACTCGGTCTACAAGAAGATCAACCGGGGCACCTACAACGACTTCTGGTACTACTTCAACGAACCCACCGACCTCTCGGAGTTCAACGCCCTCAGGTTCTTCATGACGATGAAGGACGCCAAAGGCGCTCAGGTCCTTTACTCGTACTACTGGCCCTACAGCAGGTACTATAACCTCTACATCTACGACGAGGCCGGCAGGCAGTGCTATTACCGTTCCTACTCGTACACATACACCTACTACGGGTATAATTGGGAATGGTACGGCCACAACCTCCCATGGGGGACCCAATCCGCGTATTACGACAATGGGGTGGACCTCACAAAGGTCACGCGCTTCCGCTTAGCGAACATCTACATGTCCTATGCGTACCCCGGCACTTATCCCATCAGCGTGCACATAGACGGGCTGGAATGGTACTCCCACCTGAGGGGAATGCAGAAGGGAGCGGTGGCCGACACGGTCCCCCTCGCGATATACGTCGCCGGCGGGGACGCCTCGGTGACGGGCGGTTCAAGGGTGGTCGGCACCGGCACGACGGGCGCAAGGCTGATGGTCGACGGCGGGAGCGCGGTCCTCGAGGACGCCACCTTCGACAACATGTGGTTCACTGAGGGGGCCAAAACGCCCAATGTCCTCAAGTCCTTCGGGGGCGTGGAGGTCTACGGTGACGCCACGATCAGTGATGTCACGTTCGTGAACTGCCAGGGCCCCGGGCTCGCCCTGTTCGATGGGAAATACGTTATTGACAAGAGCACATTGGACCTCAGCGGTACATCACAAGTGTCGCCGGGGTCCCCGATGCTCATCCTTGGCGCGACAGATCGGCTCACAGCGGCCTACACCATAGATCTGACAGGTTGGACCCTGGAGAACAGCCCGGTCGGGACGGGCGTCCTCGTGACGATGACGGACTGCAAGGTCAAGATGACCGTCAAGGTCCACGAGAACAGCGTCGACAACAATGCCTATGCTGGCATCGTCATTTCCAGCGTGGGCGCTCGAGATGACCTGGACATCAGTATCTATGCCCAGTCGACAATGGGTTGCGGCTCCGGCCTCATCTCCTCGGTCACAGGGCCCAATCCCAACCCGGGCAAGGTAACGACGGTGGAAATGAAGCGCTCTCACTTCGAGGGTTCCACCGGAGATGGCGCGGTGATCTCCTTCGACGGGGTCAGCACATCCATCGACCTGACCATCAACGACTGCAGCTTTACGAGGAACAGCAATGGCCTGCTGGTGGTCGTGAAGGACTCAACCAGCGCCCCGGCCGTCGGCCTGACCGATATCGTGGGGGAGGCGAACCTCAAAGATGGCGTTGCCATCTCACTCGAGGGCCAGACGGGGAACGCTGACGTCGATGTCACGGGCTCGGAATTCAATGGCAACGTGGCCGCTGGCCTCTCCATAATGGTCCGTTCAGCCACCGCCATGCCGGGGACCTCCATCGACCTGAGCGTCTCCGAGACGCTGTTCGAGGATAACATGGGGTACGGGCTCTTGGTCGGCTCTGACGGGGCGACCCTCGAGGCAGATGCCAGCCTGACCGACCTCGAGGCCGTTGGGAACACCGGCTCCGGGATCGGCGTCAGCGTAGTCAAGACCATTGGCAACTTCACGCTCACGGCCAAGGCCGTCGAATCGTGGGACAACAGCGGCAGCGGGATGCACATCGTTACATCCCAGCAGAGCTCAGGGGGTCTCGCGTGCGAGGGAAGGGTCCTGATAGAGATGGACAGCTGCCAGTTCCACGACAATATTGGGAACGGCGTGACGGAGGAGCACCACTTTGCGGCAGGAGCGGACGAGGAACTACGTCCCAGTATGCAGTACGAGCTCACGGCCCGTAACCTCACCTTGAGGTTGAATAGGGGCCACGGGTACTACGTCGGCCCGCTGGGCACCCCCGCTTTCGGCCTCAGGGACGCGAATTACGAGATTCGGGACTGTGTCTTCTCGTACAACGACCTGGCCGGCCTGCACATACGGGAGGGCTACGACAACAATAATCTACAGGGTTTCGTGAGGGAGATGTACAACATCACCAACTGCACCTTCACCGCCAATATAATCGGCCTGGAGCAGTACTGGAACCGCTTCTCCTACGGCACCGAGTCCTCGGTGAGGATCTCGCAGTGCACCTTCACGGAGAACGAGGCCGAGGCGGTCCACGCCCACGGTTACACGGGCGGGTACTCTGGCGAGTCCTGCTTACTGGCCGCCGAGTACGAGATCCTCAGCTCGTACATGGACAGCCAAGTCAGGCTGGACATAAGCGGGGCCTATGACCAGAACGGCCTGGCCTACCCGAGCATCGACGTCACCATCGTCAATAACACCTACCTCTCCGACATGCCCATGTCCATCGTTATGGGTGGGTATTACAACTCGCTTAAGAACCCAGTCTCCACCAGCCTTCTGTACAAGGCTAACGTGCACAAGATATCGAGCTCTGAGGATGCCCTTAATGTCGAGATGTACGGAGGCGCCAAGCTATCGGGCATTGTCAACATCGAGGACTTGGATATCAAGAATCCAACGGGTCACGGTATCAGGATAGTCTACGGCACGCTTCACAACACCGAAGCCCAGCGGAAGCTCGCCATCGTGCAGATCACGATTACGGATGTCAAGATCCGGAACTGCCTCATGAGCGGCATAGACATCGAGCAGCACCACTATACCGACGTCGAGGCATATGCCATTGGCCACTACAGTCTCCTACGGGCGGATGTGCAAAGCGCCGAGTTCGGCGTAAAGTCAGAGGGTATCGGTGGCGAGATACGCGACAGCAGGTTCTTCCGGATAGTTGAGAACGCAATCAATACCAAGAACGGCATAATCGATGTCTACAACTCGGATATAGGAGTGATATCCAGGGCCAACCTGGTGGCGAACGAGTATGGCGCCATCCGCCTTTGGTTCTCACTGCAGGTGAAGGTGGTCTGGAAGGAGAGTGGCGATCCGGTCATCGGTGCGAGCCTCGCGGTCAGGGACAACACCTGGTCCACCATCGGGGTTAGCATCGTCCAGGACGCCGATGGTATGACCTTCAGCAACCTCAACACGATCACGGTGGACTACCTGGGCATCATCACCAGGAACCCGTACATCGTCAACGTGGAGTTCAGAGGCATCTCTCAGGAGAGGGTCGTGAACGTCACGAAGGCGACCGAACTGACGATCCTGTTGGTCGATGACATTCCCCCTCGCATCAACATCGAGATGCCCGGGAAAGGCAGCATGCAGCGGGAGCGCTCTATATACCTCAAGGGGACTTCTTTCGACGTCCACAGTGCGATCGATCGTGTCGTCGTCTCCATCGACGGTGAGTTCTGGCAGGAGGCAAGTGGCCAAGAGGTGTTCGAGCTCGTCATACCAGATGTGCCAGAGGGCCTGGTCGTTGTCCTGGTGCGCGCTTACGACGCCTCGGACAACTACAGGGAGGAATCGATACCCGTGTTAGTGGACAGCACGCCCCCCTCGCTGAAGATCATAAGCCCGGTCGAGGGGATACGTACCAACAGCCGGACCATCGAGGTGCTCGGAACGACCGACGTGGGGGCCAGGGCATACATCAACGGTCAGCTCGTCGAGATCGATTACACCTTCATCAGCAAGACGGTCCAGCTCAGCGAGGGCCCCAACGTGATCAAGATCAAGGTCATGGACCTCATCGGCAACGACAGGGAGATTATTATCAACGTGATACTTGACACCCAAGCGCCCTATCTCGCGATAATAAGCCCCATGAACGGCGCCATTGTCAACACCAAGGACGTGCGCCTGATGGGCCATACCGAATCCACCGGCGTGACCATCCAGATGTCTGGTCTGACGGTCGCTGTTGACGAGGAGGGCTACTTCACAGTGGACGTGATCCTCGAGCCAGGTATCAACCACCTCGAGATCATTGCCGTGGATGAGGTAGGCAACGAACGCCGCCTCCCCGTGATGCTTACGTTCGACGGTGATCCGCCCTGGATCAAGATAGCGGAACCCATCCCCGGGAGCTACTTCAACACCAGGGAGATCGTGGTGGCTGGTTATGCCGTGGAGGGCACCCGCGTCTTCCTCAACGGAATTGAGATCGATGTGGTGCTCGGCCAGTTCGAGACTACAATATTGACCCAAGAGGGGCCTGTCGACATCCTCGTCGTCGGCATTGACGATGCTGGCAATATGATGTCGTTGACGGTGCCCATTCACGTTGACAGCGTATTCCCAGGCCTGGAGATCGTGGCACCCGTCGACGGTCTTCTCACCAACATCAGGGAGTTACAGATCGAGGGGCTCATAACCACCTTGGAGGACCCGAAGGAACTGGAGCTTCTGATCAATGGGGCCCAGTATACCATCGGTATGGACGGGACCATCTCCCAGGCCATCGACCTCGCGGACGGCGTCAACCTGATCACCATCGAGGTCGCAGACCTCGTTGGCAACAGGGTATCCGTCACCCGCACGGTGACCCTCGACACCTTGCCCCCGTACCTCAGCGTCATGGTGGAGAACACGAGGATCGATGTCTTCCTGACGGACCCCGTCTCCCTCGGCACATTCGTCTACGTCACGGGCTTCACCGAGACGGGTACATCCCTCACCATCAACGGCATCTTCGTGGAGGTGGACCCTGCCAATGGCCACTTCAACTACACAATGGACCTGCCGATGCCCCAAGAGGGGTCGAAGGTCTCTAGGACACTGATACATGTTGTTTCCGCCGATGAGGCGGGCAACACCGCAGTCCATGAGGAATGGGTGAACCGCCTCGAGGGTGAAAGGACCCAGGAAGGCGACGGTGACGAGGAGAACACGGTAACCGTGCTGGTATTCGCCCTCCTCATCCTGGCGCTCTCCATCGTGATAGCCATAGGGTACATGCGGTATAGGTCGCAGGCCGAGCTCTATGAGGATTTCGAATCCCAGGGCCAAGACGGGGACGTAAGCGTCCTAGATGAGGGCGGAGAGGACGAGGGGGTGGTGTGACATGAGCGGCTTGAACTGGAAAATGATGCTTTTGCCGATGATCGGCATCCTGATCGCCCTGATGGCGATACTATACATGGCACCCTCCGCCGACGCCTCCATCGTAGGCACCCCATTCCCTGCACCGGGGAGCGACTGGATAATCGACACGGACACCACGGTCCTTGGCGAGACCCTCGCGCTCAATGGGTCAATCAATGTAACTCCAGGTTACTCCCTGTTCATGAAGAACGGGGTCCTAACCATCGAATCCTCCACCCCGGGCGAGCACGGTATCGAGGTGCAGGCGGATTCCATCGACGAAGGCTTACTTGAACTCAGTGAGATGACGATCAAGGCTAAGAACGCCGCCGAAGGGTGGTACTTCACCATCGACGGGAGTGCGAACATCCACGATGGCGTCAAGCTCCTCAACGTGCAGGACGGTGTCCAGATCTTCAGCTCATCGGTGACCCTCGACGACGTGGAGGTCCTGGCCCAGGGCATGTATGGCGTCTACGTCTCCAATTGCGACCCCACGATCATCAACTGCGATATCTCGAACGAGAACGAGGTGGAGGGCACCTGGAACGGGTATCAAAGCCGGCCAGACAAGGCCTGGGGTCTCTGGGTGAGCGGCACATCGACAGCTCCAGCGGAGCCCACCTTGGAGAACCTGAACATCCACGTCAAGATCATCGACACCTGGAGCCACAGCGTCTCCTCCAGCAGCGGGTACGAGTACATGTACGCCTACGGGATGTACGCGAGCCATGTCGACCTGGGCGTCCTCAAGGACATAACGGTCACCTTCGAGCTGGGCGTAAAGGCGACCATGACGTACACGGGCGCCACCTTCTACTTCCGGCCGTACATTTACGCCTACGGCATCCAACTCACGGGCGCGACGGTCGTGGACGACTTCGACAACGTCGTCATCGACACCAGCACGTACTTGATCGACCCGAACGTGGCCGGGCCCACCAACGGGTATATTTACAATTACTTCTACTTCTACGGCCTGCACAACTCCATCTCCAACCCGGGCAGCGTTCCCGGGACCATATCAGGCCTCACGATCCGCGGGCATCAACCGGCGACCAACCTCAACGCCCCCTTCAGAACAGAGTACCAGTACTTCAACGGGCGTGGCATCTACTGGATGCCCTCCTCGACGCCCCCGCCCGGCGGATACATCTTCGACGGCATTTTGCTCGAGGACGTCAGTATACAGCGCATGTTCGATCTCCGCAACTCCTGGGACTTCACCCTGAGGGAATCCGTCATCAAGGACTGCATGTTTCCCAGGAATACGGCCTCATACATCTTCTATACCCAGAACTGGAACTATAAGATCACCATCGAGAACAATACCATCAAGGACAACAGCCATTTCTCGGGCTATCTATTCTATCTCTACTACTCCCGCGCCGACGTCAAGATAGTGGACAACAACATAACCGACAACCAGATGGCGTACTTCATGTACACTTACCAGATGCAAGCTGGGTACAAGATGGATTTCAAGAACAACCTGTTCACCAGCAACACGGTCACATCCTACTTCATGTATGTCTACTACTTCCGCGGCACCTTCACGATGACGGGTAACGTATTCGCGGGCAACCAGCACAACAGCTACTGGATGTACAACTACCAACAGTACGGGACCTTCATCATGACGGGCAACGAGATCAGGGGCAACCAATGGAACTCCTACTTCAATTACATCTACTACCTGCGGGGGTCCATGACGATCACGGACAATAATTACACCGAGAACACTGCCAACTCCTGGTGGATGTACCTCAATTACATGCAGGCTAGCGGGAGCTTCCTCTTCGAGGACAACAGGTTGTGGAACAACAAGCTCGGTGGCGGCATCTACATTTATTCAAACTACGGGCGCCCAGTCTTCAAGAACAACCTCTTCGAGGACAACACGATCACCACCGCCACCTACCAGCTCTTCTACTTATACTACAACCGCAACGACTACGAGATAGTGGGCAACTCCATACTGAACAACACCTTCAGCAGTTCTGCCTTCCGGGTATATTACTTCGGCTATTACGCGAGATCTGAGTTCAACGTGTATAACAACGACTTCATCGGCAACGAGGCCGACACCGACAACATAAACAACGGTCTCATCCAGTTCGATTACACGAGACAGGACGTGACGGTGAGGGAGAACTACTTCGAGGGCAACGAGGCCAACGGCATCGTCAACTACCGCCCCTACCCCAACTACGCCTACACCTTCACCGTCGAGAGCAACGAGTTCGTGAACAACTCGGGCAAGTGCATAGTCTACTCAGAGATAGACAACATGAATGTCAGGGTCAGGAGCAACACTGGCACCGGCAACGACGACTACTGCCTGTACCTCGAGCAGGTGTCGACGACCATCAACGGGCCCAACATGGTGGAGGTCGAGATGAACAACTTCACGGGCAACCCGGGCGGCGGTATATTCCTCCGGACGTGCGCGTACGACAGCAAGTACGGGCTCAGTTACGGCAACCCCAACCAGGTGATCTCGGTGAGAAACAACATCCTCCTCGACAACGGCCGGAATGGATGGGCCCTTGCCGTCCTCGGCGTCTACAAGCAACCCAACCTGAAGGGGAACGACTATGCCGGCAGCGCGATGGGCCATTACCTGGGCCTCATCAACGACGACCCGAGGAGGGCCGTGTTCAGCGTGAGCTACCGCAACTTCGTCGTCGATGGAGATGACGATGGCATGACCGCCCTGGGCTTCGACGGGATCGATGCTGATTTCTTCTACTGCACGATGCTTAACTTCACCGAGGTGCTCTTCGCAAGGGACTGCTCCGTCAACGTTTGGTGGAGCGCCGTCCCCGAGTCCCCCGGAAGGACCGAGGAGGGAGGCCGCATATTCGTGTACAATCATGTGGAGGTACTCGTCACCTGGGCGAACGCATCCGGCGTGGATTCGGGCATTCCAGTGGACGGTGCGACGGTGGCCTTCCAGGCGGCCAACAGCGAGTACATGAAGCCGTTCACGACCGACAGCGAGGGGAGGTACGGCCCCGTGGTCCTATCATCCTGGATCAGCATCGACGGACGCTCGGAAGCATGGGCTCCCTACGATGCCACCGTCAGCAAGGGCAACGTGTCGTCCCGCCAGTTGGGCCACGTGATTGGCGAGAGACTCTGGCCCGAGAACCCGATGCACCTCATCCTGGTGGATCACAGGGTACCCGAGGTGATAATATCGAACCCCCAGGACGCGACCGTTCTTAGCGCCTCAGACGTGCTCGTGGAGGGCTTCCTGTTCGAGGTGGGGTCTGGTATCGCCGTCTTCGATGCACAGACAGAATTGATGGACCCCGACAGATGGGATCCCGTTTCCCCCGAGACCTTCTGGAGGTACATGGTGTGGGGGATGCCGGATGGTATGCACACCATAAAGGTGCGGGCTGCCGACCTGGCGGGCAACTGGAACACCTCTACTGTCAACTTCATCGTAGACCTGAGGGAGCCGGAGTTGGAGGTCTGGCTGGAGTACAAGAACACGACCGACATACCTGGTCCACCCTACTTCGTCTGGGATGACGAGATAGTCATCAACGGCACGTACTCCGACGACTACGCCAGCCTGGAGCACATCAGGATCAGGATCAACGGGATCTGGCAGACCATAGCCATGGACAGCCTCGGTAGGATCTTCACATTCCACGAGCTCAGCCAGGGTCTCAACATCATTATAATCGATGCGACCGACACCGCGGGCAACCGCGCGAGCGTGGAATTTTACATCACCTTGGACAGGTTCGGACCGGTCCTGTACATCCACTATCCCCTCCAGAACGAGTCGGTGCCCTGGACCAAGATAGAGCTCACAGGCCTCACGGAACCCGACATGTTGGTCAATGCCATGATCGCGACCTCTGCGGGCACCTTCCGGAACACGACAGTTTCAGGGATGGATGGCACATTCTCCCTCGAGATGGAGCTGTTCGAGGGTTACCAGAGAATCATCGTCGATGTCGCCGACGAAGCTGGCAACGAGGTCGTGATAACCAGGGATGTGCTCTGCGATACCACACCTCCCGATTTCGAGATGGAACAACCAAGCCCCGGGGAGAACGTTGTCACGAACCAGATCCAGTACACGATAATAGGTACCATGACCGTCGAGCCCGATGCAGAGATCATCATCAACGGCCAGCAGGTACCGCACACCGGCAGATTCGAGAGAACCCTCGTGCTGCAGGAGGGTGAGAACCACGTGGAGATCCTGGCCATCGACGAGGTGGGCAACCGGAAGACGGAGCACCTTACCATCGTGAGGGACACGGTCAAGCCCCAGCTCCAGGTCCTCGCCCCCGAGGGCGAGTACCTCCTCACCCAGAGCGCCCTCGTCCACTTCTCAGGCACCGTCACCGGGGCGGACAATACCGGTGGTGGCGTGACCATCGAGCACAGGGGCATATCCTACCCCGTCACCTTGGTGTCGGGGGACTGGAGCGGCACCGCCGTGTGGGAGTATGACCTGACCCTCGGAGCGGCCGATCTGGACCAGGACATCGATGTCAAGGCATCGGACATGGCCGGGAACGAACAGGTCTGGACCTGCCACGTCGTGTACGACATCATCCCTCCAAGCCTCTCGCTGGAGGCGTTACCCAGCAGCGTGGACGAGCCCTTTGTCCTCATCGAGGGGATAACCGACGAGATCATACGGACCGTGCACGTCCAGGGGGTGCCGTACCAGGTCGAGGACGGCGTCATCAGCGTTCTCTGGTCCCTCTCGGCCGGCACAAACGGGATACTCGTCGAAGTGTCCGACGAGGCCGGCAACGTCCAGAACGAGTCCTTCACGGTGTTCTACGAGTACGACGAGTACATCCCTCCCTCTCCGATACAGGAGGAGGAGGACCGCGGCCTCCTCATTTGGAGCGGCATCATCCTCGCGGTCGCTTTGACCATCATAGCAACGACCGTGATACTTTATCAGACGAGCAAGAGGAGGTGGTGAGAACATGAACCCAACGACTAAGTTGAGCCTCCTGGTCTCCCTGTTCTCGATCGTAGTGGTGATAGTGGTGGCGTGCAGCGCCACGGCGGACCCCAACACCAACCTGCCCCCGAGCGAGGACTGGGTCTTCGACTCGGGCAATAATGTCACGATCTTGAACAAGGACTGGGACATCAATTACAACATCACCGTGATAAACGGGACCAGCCTCAAGATCCAAGGCTGCGACTGGAAGTTCGACGGCAGCGATCCCGAGACCCCAATCAGGATATACTCCGGTGTCGAAAGCAGACTAGAAATCGCACAGTGCACTTTCGACGGCGAGCAGGGGTCCACGGGCTTCTACATCGAGACGCACAACACGACAATAATCGCGAACTGCGAGCTCAACGGACTGGTCAACAACCCGGGGAGCGGGGCCGGCCTATCGGTGTACAGTTGCTTCGCTGACCTCTCGTACGTCACCCTACACAACGTCAACGCCCTGTACGGGCTCTATTCGTTCAACAGCGACGTGAACATATCCAACTCAGAGTTCTACGACACTTACGGGACCTCGGCATACTTCTTCATCGACAGCGATGTCCCGGATAAGAACTTCTCTATCCACTTGGTCGAGACTGATTTCTATGACGCGGGCGAGTTCGGACTGCACCTGAATTCGTACTACAACAACGGCAACGTCATATTCAACTGCTACTACGTCAAGATTTACAACATCTCAATATCGGGCATCAACTTGGAGGATGGCCAGAAGGGCCACGGCACGGACCGCCCTGCGGGCTATGGATCGGTCCACTCCACCTTTGAACATTTGGAGGTCTACAACATCGGCGACCAAGGGTTGATCCTCATATCGGACGACAAGCTGACAGGCCCCGGTCACCTTGGCTTCTTCAATGTCAGCATCATCAACAGCCGCATACACAACATCACGAACACCGGCATCTACTGGGTACGATACTACACCATAGTCAAGTGCAACCTCATGATCGAGAGCACTGTCTTCGAGGACATTGCTATGGAGCCGACGTGGAACCGCCTCAGCGCCATCTTCTGTTGGCGATATGGCTCCGTCAGCGGTGGTTACGACAATCTGACCGTGTATAACACCACCTTCAGGCGTTGCAACCCCGGAGCCCTCTGGTTCTGGGACCACGGGCAGGGGACGTACGGCGTGGGTGGGATACCGCGCTACTTCTACTTCTTCAACTGCACCTTCACCCATTGCACATCTGCAGCAATCTACAGGGTCATGGACGAGGGCGGCGAGACGGGATACTTCATAATCGAGAACTGCAGCTTCTACGACAACGATGGCCACGCGATTCTCATCGATAATGCCGTGCGTCCGGATATGCCCAACAATCCGGCAATGACCCTACCACACTCGATAATGGAGATGTACAACTCAACCTTCACGAGGCATGGGAAATCGGTCCTAGCAGTCACGAGCAACTGCATAGACCAAGCGCATGAGATCGGCTTCGTCCTCGACAACTGCTTGATAGAGCACTCAGAGGCGTACGGTATCGAGATTCGGCCTAACAGCCCGAAGGGCGTCATGTACCTGCATATGAACAACAGCCGCGTCAACGACACCATGGGCATATTCCTCTTCTACGACAAGGAGCTCGCCGACACGGTTGGGTTCGATGTGCGCATCACGAACTCCTCGATCGAGAACAGCACGCTCACGGCCCTCTTAGTGAGGGCCCAGGGCAAACTGGAACCCGAGGTGAAGGTCCTCGTCGAGAACACCACGATTACCAGGGCTGGCAGGGACGGCATCAGCATCCACGCGGGACCCGTGGGCATCGCAAATAAGGTATCGGGCTTTGTAAGGATAGAACGGGTCACAATCGTGGATGTGGACGGCATCGGTATAAAGATTACGAACGATAAGTTCGACGCGCCCGGGGAGCGATTCTTCTACATAAACCACACCTCGATCCGGACCGCCCAGCAAGGGGTGATCATCATGGGCTTCGCCGGCGAGATGTGGTACACCAAGGTCAAGGACATCCTCCTCGAGGACATGCGCGTGACGTTCACAAGGGTCGATGCCTGGTATTGCGAGTTCACAACAATCGACGCACAGAAGTTCAAGGTCGCGTACGGCGGAGAGATATTCCACTATTACTTCCTGACCATCTACATCAAGTGGGAAACCGGCGGACCCGCCTTGGGATGCACAGTCGAGCTGATGGACAACATAGAAAACCTCCTCACGGTCCAAACGGTCAACCGGCCCGATGGCAGCCTACCGGAAATGTCCATGAACTCCTACATCATAAAGGGAACAGGCATATCCTCCAGCTCGCCGTACAATATAAAGGCGACGAGTGCCCAGGTGACCAAGAGGGTCGCTATCAAGCTCGATCGCAACAAGGAGGTCACTATTATCATGAAGGACGGCATCCTGCCTGAAGTGTACGTCCACTTCCCGAGGGACGGGCACGCGCAGCAGTCGACCATCCTGCAAGTGCGTGGCACCGCGTGGGACTATCAGTCAAGCATCGCCAGGGTCGAGCTCTCCCTCGACGGCGTCAACTGGGAGGTCGCCACAGGCAAGCTGCGGTGGAACCACACCCTCCATGTTAGCGATGCCCTCATCAACGAGTCTGGCGGGGTGTTCAACCTTCGCGTAAGAGCCATCGATTACGCGGGAAACCAGCGGTACACCTTCGTGCTCGTATACATCGACCCCACGCCACCGAGGCTCTTGGTCGACTTCCCCCGCGATGGCTACGTGACGAACAATCCGCTGTGCCTCGTCCGGGGCGTGACGGAGCTTGGGAGCTCCATTCATGTCAACGGCGTCCAGGTCGAGGTGATAGTGTCGATGTTCACCTACCATATCACCCTAGTGGAAGGGCCGAACACGCTGACCGTGATCGCCATAGACCCGATGGGGAACATTGAGGTCGAGAAGATCCACGTCGTTCTGGATACACAGAGACCTTTCTTCCACCTAATCAACCCCAAGGAGGATTCAATGACGAATAATGGCACACTGATGGTAGAGGCCCAGCTCGAGCCCGACCTGGATGTTACCATCAACGGGCTCGCCGTGGTCTACGGCTCCGAAGCATACCCGGAGGAGGGTGGGATACTGGAGTATCCGCTGTCCCTGGAGAGTGGCGATAACATCATCTGGATCCAAGCAATGGACAGGGCGGGCAATCACATGTACCTCGAACGCCGGGTGATACTGGACTCAGACCTACCCTGGGTCTTGATAACCTCACCACAGCCCGACGTTACCTTCGCCCACCCTGAGATCACCGTCGAGGGGACGACGGAGGCAACGGCTAGGCTCTTCCTCAACGACGAGGACGTGACGCTCCTGAACGGCTACTTCGAGCGGGTTGTCCTTGGCATAGAAGGGATGAACACGATAGTCCTCCGGATTATCGATCCTGCGGGTAATGTGTACGAGGAGTCCATCATCATCTACGTCGACACGGAGCCTCCGTTCATCGAGATCACCAACCCCATACAGGAGATCACGACCATCAACACCCAGAGCATCACTCTCGAGGGTACCGTCTATCATGACGGGGTCGTGACCACGGACTCCGTCGTCATCAACGGAGAGGTGTACCCCCTCACGGACCCCATCAGTGGGACCTTCTCGATCCCTCTGGACCTGATAGAGGGCAAGAACGAGATCACCGTCGAGGTCATGGACGGAGTAGGCAATCTGGCGACCCAGACCAGGGAGGTATGGTTGGACACGACCCCGCCCTCCCTCGTGCTAGAGATCGAGCCGATGTCGTGGACCGACGGTCTGATGACGAGCCCCGCCACCGTGGTCAAAATCACAGGGCACACCGAGTCCGATTGCGTCGTCTATATAAACGACATCCTGCTGAGTGTGGATGAGGACGGTGCCTTCCAAATGCTCTACCAACTCATGAGCAAGGAGGAAACGATTATCGTCTCCAGGTCAACGGACCCGGCAGGCAATACGCAATCGATCGAGCAGACCATCACGTACGAGGCGGAATCAACGGTGGATGTGGCGGAAGGTGGAGAGGGCCAGGTGCTCTTTCTAGTTACCCTCATAATCCTCGTGTTGGCGGTCATCGTGGCCTACACCCTCTTAAGGATGCGACACAAGGAGACTTACGAGGAGGAGGGGATCGATGCCACCGTCGTGGTAGAGCTCGAGCCAGTGGCGACTGAGGAGTTGGCGACCGAGGAGTTGGCGACCGAGGAGTTGGCGACCGAGACGCCAGAACCGCAGCAGAGGCCACTCCCAAAGGCCCGGAGGCCTCAGCCGAAGGTGGTAGAACAACCAGTGGAGGAGGACAAGTCCCTCTCGGACCAGGAGGCGGACGTGGACATCAAGGCCGATGAGAGTGAACAGGAGGGAGTTGAATGAACCGGAGATTCGGAGGCATGAGCGTTCTCATCATTACCATGGCCGCGCTGGGGCTCCTCATGATGTGTGCGTTCTCGGCCAGCGCGAGCATCACGGGCGACGACCCCCCGTCTGCGGGCGACTGGAACATCAAGAAACCCACCGTAGTGAGGAACGAGGTCATCGTCATCAATGGCAACATCATGATCGAGAGCACCCTCTCCGTGTTCGACAGCACGATTTATGTGAACGGCTTGTCCCACGACGAGTACTCCCTCACGGTCGATGGCAAAGGCAGCCTCAGCGCCGCGGACAGCCGCATCGCGCCCTTCAACACCTCGAACGGATACGGGTTCTTGGTCCTTGGAGAGCTGAGCCTCGACCGCACCGTGCTTGAGGGCTGCGCCATGGGGTTGCAAATAAGGACGGACGAGCAGGTCATCGTGAGGAACTGCACCGTACTCAACCCGAGCGGCAGGGGATTGTACCTCGTGAACGCCACCAACACACTGATCGAGGACACGACGTTGATGCTCAACAACATGACCGCATTCTGGCTGGATGCGACGCTGCCCGACGGCACCAATTACGACGTCACCGTCACCTCCGCCGCCATCCACATAAGCGGGGGCAAGCCTCAGCTCAGGGCCATCGACATCTACCTGAACGGTGACCTGATGGGCGAGGTCCGCATCATGAAGGAGGACAACTACGGGCGTATCTACATCCGCTGGCACTTCCACATGGTGCTAATCGACAGCGAAGCCAGTGCCGATATCTCGGGCGTGAACATCCGCAACGGCACGGTGAACTTCAACATCAGCTACTATCTCGACAACAACTACACAGGTTCGGGCTACTGGTACACCTACAGCTACTTCTACGCCTACGCGGTTAGCGTGCCCTCCTACAGGGATGTCTCGCTCAGGGCCCTCTCCCTCGAGAACTTGGCGTTGGGCACCCACACCACCAACAGCTACTACTCGGGGAACCCCTTCTCTAGACACTACGAGTACAACTATCCCCAGACGATGAGGCTCATCCAAGCTGTCATCAACGAGTTCTTCACCGACCCCGGACCCCACCGGTACAGTCTGACCCTCGCGGACATCGACTTCGGGGACCTGGCGAGCACCTTCGCGCCCCTCGTGGACACCCATCTCTACGCCGCTTACAGCGGGTTGGTCCCGCCAACCTTCGACTCCAGGATAGTCATCGACAACGTCAAGGTGGACGGGGGTAGCAACATATTCAAGTTCGGGGAGACACCCAGCTTCCCCCTGTTCAAGACCTACTACATGTACGTCCGCATCTCCAACTCCACCTTCACGAACATGACAGGCCTGTTCTGCTCGCCGAATTACCAGTGGGGTCCTGGGACTGCTCCCGGGACGAAGAGCATCTACATTTACGAGACCCTCCTCGTGGAGAACAACCTCTTCCGGTACAACAAGGGCGGTGCCAACGGGCTCTTCTACTACCCATATAGCACTCTCTACCAGCGTACGAACCTCTACGACCGATACAACATCTTCCGCGACAACACCTTCCGCGACAACAAAGGTCGCCTGTTCGACATGCAGGGCAGGTTATACCAGGACGCGTTCGGGAAGGAGCGGACCATACTGGACGGCAACCTCTTCTTGAACAACAGTGAGGTGAGCGCGGACTACCTGCTCTACACTAACTACCGGGAGACCGCCTCCATCGTGAACAACCAGTTCATCGACAACAGTTACTCGTACGGAATAAGACTGCACTGTATGGGTGGGTGTCTCAACGGAAAGAAGCCGAGCAACTACCTCATCAGCAACAACACTTTCCGGAACACCAACTCGCCCCTGAGCGACCGTCCGTGGTTCGAGGTCTACTGGGGCGGCTCGTTGGAGGTCTCGTACAACAACATCAGCGACATCGAGACCTGGTTCCTCCGCGCCGAGGAGTACACCAGGGCCTCATTGTACGCGACGTTGAACTTCCACCACAACGAGATAGCCAACAACAACGGGACGATGGTCTGGCTTCATCACACGGGGGAGTACCATCCTAAGTTGGTGGTAAACGTCGAGCACAACAAGGTCTGGAACAACCCCGGCCCAGTGATAGACTATCGTGTCGATTCCAACCTCGACAATTACGACTACAACGCCAGGATCATCATCAGGAACAACACGGCCCATGGATGCAATGACAGGGTGTTCAAGGCCTACGGTGAGGTCTTTATCGAGGACAATTACTTCGAGCAATGTGATGGATACGTGATCGACCTGCAGTACCTGTACATCGCTCCCCCATTGATCTCACGGAACCAGTTCGTGGACTGCGATGACATCTACTACATAGTCGGCAAGGACAAGGGAGGTCTGAAGATGGCCCTGTCGATGTCGGACTCGACGATCGACTGCACCGGCAACGCGTTCTACTTCAAGAACCTGGTCGTGGCCCTCAAGGGGATAGAGATCTCCCCCAGGACGTCCCTGGCCATCATCGCCGAGGGGTCCCAGGTGGACGCCGTGCAGAGCCAGATCCCTATCGGTTCCGGCAAGGTGATAGAGTCGGGCTCGATCAATGTCTGGTTCAACATCGAGCTGTGGGTCACCTGGGGGGATTCCAACGGGGAGGACACAGACAAGCCAGTCAATGAGGCCTTGGTCATTCGGAACGCCCGATCCGGCGCGTACTTCGGTTCGGAATACACGGACGAAGAGGGCCACCTCCAGGCCACACGGTATCCACAGTGGTCGATCCAGGAGATGTTCTACACCCTCTGGACGCCATACACCATCAGCGTGTCAAAGGTCGGTGCAGTGCAGGAATACACAATCGACCTGGACAAGGACTACGTAGGCCCGAACGCCCTGCGGTTCCTGCTCGTGGACGGGTACGTACCGGATATACGCATCACGTCCATCTTCGACGACGACCATTACAGTCTCACCGATATTACGATATATGGGTTCATCTTCGAGGACGGTTCTGGTCTGAAGCATGTCACAGTCTCGTACAACATCGAAGGCGAGGAGGAGGTCCCGTCCGTGGAGGTTGAGGTCGACGGCAATGGCAACTTCCAACACACCTTCAGGGACCTTCCCGAGGGTTGGATTGTCATCCACGCGAGGGTGATGGACATCGCGGTCAACTCCAACGCGACCTCAGTGAGGATAATGATAGACCGGACAGCTCCGATGCTCGAGGTCGTTGAACCGGATGAGGGCGTCGTCACCAGGACGCCGACAATCACGGTGGTTTGCAACATCGAGCCCGGCGCGACCCTTCGGATCAACGAGCGGAAGATCCCTGTCACATCTGGCACCGTATCCTGGCCCTTCGGCCTAACCGAGGGTTCCAACACCATTACCATCGATGCGACCGACAAGGCCGGGAACGTGGCGGTGGAGACCCGCACCATCACTCTCGACAGGTACAAACCTCCCTTCACAGTTCTTGAGCCCAGCGATGGCTTGGTCGTTACGACGACGCTGGTCACCGTCACGGGCGACGCGGAATTGGGGACCATGCTCAGTATATCCGTCTTCGGACCGGGAGAGGACATCATAGACGAAACAGTGGTCCTCGGGATCGACGGCACCTTCTCCCACGAGGTCGAGCTCGTGGATGGGAAGAACGTCATCGTGGTGTCCGGGATTGATGAGGCGGGCAACGTGGGTTCGGTCTCAAGGACAGTGACAGTGGACACGACGGCACCGAACTTGGAGGTCCACCACCCGCCGGACAATTACTACACGAACGAGAGTACGGTCGTGGTTCGCGCCACCGTGGACAACGAAGTCATCGCTTTCCTCAACGGGGATCGGGTCACGCACCAAGGGACCATCGAGGTCGAGGTGGATCTCAACGAGGGTCCGAACATCATCGAGATCCGTCTGGTGGATGCCGTCGGTCACGAGATAACCTATCGATTGACGGTGGTCCTCGACACCGAGGCTCCCGGCCTGTCAATAGACTTGCCGACGACCGACCACATCAAAACCAACCAGCCCGGGGTCCAGGTCGTCGGAACGGTCACGGGAGGGGTAGACACGTTGACGGTAGGAGGCTTGGCGGCTGCGGTGGACGTGGATGGCCGATTCAACTCCACCGTGTCGCTCTCCGGCGAGGGCCCCACGGACATCGTAGTTGAGGCAACTGACCTGGCCGGGAACGCGGCCACCCTCACGATACACGTGGATTTCTCCACGGAGCGACCGATCCTGAACGTGCAATACCTGCCCAGCGAGAGCTCGGTGAAGGCATCGGACAACAGCCTCGTCATAGAGGGCAACACGACCCCGGGTATCAGTATGATAGAGGTTGCTCACACGTCGGGTGGCGTGACAACTTATGAGGAATATTCTCCCATCGATCCCGACGGGTACTTCTCGATTGCAATGAGGCTTGAAGAGGGCGAGAACGTCATCGTTCTCCGTGTCGTGAACGAGTATGGCAACGAGATCGAGTCAGAAGCACACACTGTAACCTACAAGCACAAACCCACTGCGGTAGAGGAGGAGGATGGTACGGGATTGAGCGGTGCGGACTTGGGATTGGTGATCGTCGCGCTCTCCATCGCCCTGATAGTAACGGTGGTGCTGTTCACCAGGGGGCTACCCAAGCATCGCCAATGACCGGCCCGGTCGGGCCCTTGCCCCCAGGGTGAACAGCCCCCCGGGGGGCCGTGGTGGATCGAGCCCCACCCTCCTAGCAGGCACGTTCTGGACCCTGGGAGTTGCGGTTCACGAGCGGCTCGGAGAACTCGGCGATGCTGGGGTGTCACCTTAGTCCCCGGTGATTGGGCACAATAGTCGTTCTACCAGTACCTGAGTACCTTCGGTACCTGGTCTTCGGCTAATTAGCCCGCTACAGCCCGTAGATCTCCTGGAATACCGAGTACAGCAGGTATCCCAGCACGCATACGAACACGTACGCCATCACACGGTTCTCAAGCCGATACCGCGTGGGCTGGAGCTCCTCGACCTGCTTCATCACGAAGAACGTCTTCTCTACCACGTCCTCCTCTACTTGTACCTCTACATGGTCATGGCCGTGGTCATCGTGGCGGTGGTGCAGGTGGCCTACACCCGCTACAAGGTGAGGAAGCTCCAGGAGCTCTAGCCGTCGCGCGCTACTCCTCCCGGATGCCGTGGGTCCTAGCTATCCTGCAGCCACCGGGGGGCATCGCCCGCATCACATCCTCAAGGTCGGCCTCCAGCCGGCGTGTGACGTCCTTGGCCACCGTCTCCTTCCGGTCATTGGAGGGCACCAGCTCGACCCAGCCGTCGGCCAGGGCGCTCACCGAGGCCAGGGGGCCGCCCATGACCAGGCGCTCGCCCTCGTGCTCGACCCAGCCGACGGCGACTCGCATCTCGATGTCCTTGACGTAGTTCCTGCGACCCCTGATGATGAAGCCCCCCTTGGGCACGTACTCGCCGGACTGGGCAGTCTTCGATACCTGCTCAGGCGTCACCCAGTACGCGTCGGCGGACGCCCGGCCCGCGGACCATGCCCGGGAGTAGATGGCCGCCATGGCGCACCCCTCCTCGACGGCCGCCTCGGAAACGCCCTCGCCCGGGTCCTTGACGACCACCGATGGCGCGCCGTGGAAGTCGGCGTGGCAGTACCTGTCCCGTTCCTTGAGGTACTTGCGCACCACGCGTTCGTTGGAAGAGGCGTCCCTCCCTCCGACAATGAGGGTCCCGTCGGAGGCGAAGGTCCACCGGAACCTGAGGAACCAGTGATGCCTCTTGCGGACCTTCGGCTCCCCTGGTTTTCCAGCCTCCTCCACCATCGCCGCGCCCTCCTCGCGGGCCTTCTCGGCAGCCTCCTCGGCCCTCGCGAGCCGCTCCAGGGTGCTCTCCAGCGCCTCCTGGGCGCCAGCGGCCTTCTCCCGCGCCCGCTTGGACCTGGTGTAGTAGAAATCCGCGTTCTCGGATACCTTGAGGTTGAACCGGAGCTTGACCCCCTCGGGCTCGGACTCCCCGTCGGACAGCGGGACGGTGACGTAGCCATCGTGGGTATCGATCCTCGTCACCAGGTCCGAATCGGCCACCCGCCTCTCCACCTCGGGCCAGCCCATGGCGTCCTTGGCCTCGAGGAGGTCCCGAAGCACGGCCTCGCAGTGCTGGGAATTGGCCCATATCAGGTCGCCCCTGCGCTTGTTCACCTCGATCTCCGCGTCGTACGACCCCGCGGCCTTCCGTTGCTGGTCCGCCTGGTGGCGCAGGCTCTCGACCGGGCCCATGAACTCGGTGGAGACCTCGTCCGCCTCCACCCGGGCCAGGACCTCGGAGAAGTAGGTCTCGACGGCGTTGTTGAAGGTGGGGAAGGGCTCCATCACGTCACCGGCCACCTCGGGCAGCTCTATGGGGAGCACGCTGAAGGCCTCCCCGTCCCGGCGCAGTATGTGGGGCCGGGGGTCCTCCTCCGCCGTCGCGAACATCGAGCGCATGGTCTCGAAGACCAGCCCCATCTCCTCCTCGGTCAGGTCGGAGGCTGCCGCGTCCCGCGCCATCTCGGAGATGGCCAGCAGGCCCTCGGCGTACTCGCCTCCCAGCCCCACCCTGGCGGCCAGGGTCCGGACGATGTCCCGGTCCGAGGTCCGGACCTCCTCCGAGAAGGCTGTAAAGTCCATCTCCAGGGGGTTGGCCCTGGCCGGCGGCGGCTTGAAGACCCGCCCCGCCTTGACGTCCCGGGAGCCCCAGGCCTTGGAGGTCACGGGCCGGACGATCTCGTCTCCCTGGACCAGGATGACGGTTCCGTTCCGGAACAGCTCGCACACCAGCCTGTACTCGGCGCCCCTCCCGTGGAGGTGGATGACGACGATGCGGTCGAAGCCCATCTGCTCGACCCGCACGATGCGAGCCTTGGCCAGGTGCTTGCGGAGCAGCATGGCGAAGGGCGAGGGCTGCTGGGGCATCTCCTTGTCCTTCGTGGTGAAGCACAGGAACCGGCCGATGTGGATGAGCAATTTCCTCCGGGGATGCCCCCCGCCGGTGATGGTCAGGATGATCTCGTCGTAGGATGGCTGGTAGGCCTTGTCCACGTAGCTTCCCACCAGCTGGTCCCGCAGCTCGCGTACGATGACGTGGATGTCCAGGCTGGACAGTTCCTTCTTCACGGACCGGGCATGGGACCGCGCGATTATATACCTTGGTGGTGGGCCAACGATACCTTCCTGGAAGCTTCCCCACAAGCCTTAAGTACGTCTCCCTCCATCCCCGGATTCGCGCCGGTGTGGCTTAGCGGTATAGCGACACCTTGGTAAGGTGTAGGTCGTGGGTTCAATTCCCACCACCGGCTCCATTTCACCTTCTAACGACGTTCCACCAAACCATTGTATATGGGGAACGCCCATCCCTCCGAGGAACGAGTCATGGGAGAGGAAGATCCGTGAGTGGGGACTGGGACCTGGGAACCCTCTTTTCTGAGACCACCGAGGGCTGGACCCTCTGGGACTGGACATTCAACGGCGCAGTGGCAGGTCTCTTCGTGGGAGTGTACATCCTTTGGGTAGTATGAGAGAGTTCTTGTGGAAGTACAGGTACGTCATCGGCTACGCCGTCGTCGCCCTGTCGATAAGGCTGCTCTACGCGACCTTCGGCATGACGGACACCCACGACTGGAACATGTTCAGACTTCCGATCGCCGAACGGATCAGCCAGGGTGAGATGCTCTACCGGGACATCCCTTACAACCACATGCCCATCTACCCCTACTACACCGGGCTTGCGTACTACATCTTCGGTGACAGCTACGTCGCCCTCATGTTCCCCGCCATCCTCGGCGACGCCCTCATCGCGCCGCTGCTCTACGTCCTGACCAAGAACCACTGGATCGCTGCCCTCTACGTCGTCAGCGCCGTCTCGATCCAGGAGTGCGGCAGCGCCCACTGGGACGGCCCTCGTGCCTGGTGGTGAACTCGTGGCCGCAGTGCTGGCACCTGTACGTACCTGTGCAGGTCGAACCGGGTGACCTTGACCCTGACCTCCCTCGGGGGAGGGTGGTGGTGGCCTCGATGGCCTTCGTCTCCGTGCCCACGGCACCCCCGGGGTGCTGGTGGCGCTCCGGGCACTGGATCGCCCGGACGTCCACGACCCTCCACAGCATTCTCACCAGGCCCGGGTCCTGTGCCGGTGCGTGATCGAGATCATCAGCACGACCACCGCGACCGTGACAATGATGAACGGCCACCATGCGTTCGTCGTCGTGTCCTCCCCGCCCACGGACACCTTCTGGGACCATGACATGCTGTGGTTCCCGGGACCGTAGGAGACGACGCCGGCCAGCGTCGCCTCCCCCGACCTCAGGGGCACCCACGTGAGGACCGCGACCGCCTCGCCGTCAGGCGCAATGATGGCGATGCGCTCCATCTCCGCCCCCTCCATCGAGACGCTCACGTTCACCACCTCAAGGGGTCCGTCGTTGAGCAGCACAACACGCACGGTCACGATGTCGCCCGGCCCGGGACGGGAAGGCGAGAGCTCGACGAAGACCACCCGCAATCCCGGCAGGACGACCTCGAAGGTCCCGTTCGCGACCGCGGTCGCCGTGGGGTCCTCCGTGCTACCCGCCACGACGTCGAACCCGTGGCCGCCCACGGACGCGCCCTCGTTGACGCGGCCCCAGAGGATGACCTCCCTCGAGCCCCCGCGCGGCACCCACACCGAGGTCGCGTTCACGCCACCCACGAGGAGCCTCACGTCGTGCAGGGCGGGCGCGAGGGCGGAGATGTTCACCACGTCAGGGCCATTGCCCAGGTTCCGGACCTCGAGGGACATCTCGACGTGACCACCGGGGTAACTCATCCACCGCACGGCCCGGACGTGCAGGTAGAGATGACCAACGTACCGGACCGAGACCTCGAGGTCCACGTGCCCTAGGGTCGCGCCCAGGGCCTCCACGTAGAGCCGAAGGCGGTGAAGGCCCGCGCCCGCGTCCGTGGGGACGGATACCCAGAGCATCAGCTCCATCTCCTCACCGGGCCCCAGCCTGACCATGTCCACCTCGACGACGTCCTCCTCCACCCACCAGATCCAGCCTGGCTCCACACCGTCCATCCTGAAGTCCACCGTCTCGAACAGGTTACCACCGTTCGCCAGGGAGAAGGGCCTCGCCCCATTCTCCGAGGGGCTCAGCTCCCATGAGAGCGGACCCGGGGACCACGTGAGCGCGTGCACCTTCCTGATCTCCACACGGGCGTCCGCCGTCACCTCGCTGAACGGGTTCGGGCAGTACGCGCGGAGCCTCACCACCATTATATCGCCGCCAAGGACGACCTCGGGCGCGCCTATAAGCAGCTCCAGGTACCTCGTCGCACCCGCGTCGAGGACCACGGTCTCCGCCGAGAGCAGCACCATCCACTCGCCCGGCTCGGTCAGCATCGCAACCTCCACGTAGGTCTTCCCGGGGAGGTTACCGACGTTGCTCACCGTGGCGCAGAAGGCGGCCACCTCCCCCGGGTCGACCATCGCGATCGTGCGGTTCAGCACCATGGTGACGAAGAACGTGGGGCGGACCACAGTGCGAAGGTGGAGGGAAGTGTGGGCGATACCGCCGTCACCCCACGAGAACTCCAGAATCGTCGTATGGATATCGTCCGCGAGGGCGCCCATGGATGCGGTCACGAGGACCTCGAAGGTGAAGGTCTCACCGGGCTCGAGACTGACCTCGAACTCCTCCGGCACGAGGGTCCAGTCGGCCGGACCCACCCCCGTCGGCCCCACCACGACCCTCTCGGCCAGCTCCCCCGAGTTCTGCATCACGACGGTGTACGTCGCTGTGAGGCCCGGGTCCACCACCTGGTACCTCTGGTGGCAGTAGACCCCGAGCTCGCGCGTCCACTGGACGAACACCCACAGCCTGAGGGTCGACGTGTAGAGCCGGTCCGAGGTGGTGGCGTTGACCCACACCTCAATGGCCTCGCCGTGCCTCGCGTCCGGGGGGCAGTGGATCGTGAGGTCCACGGGCACGGAGGAGAACGCCTCCAGGTGGGCGCGGTAAAGGGACAGGGAGAGGTCCCACTCCCAGCTGGCGTTGCTCTCGACGTAGACGGCCATATCGAGATCGAGGGTCCCGACGTTACGGAGGTCCAGGGGGATGACCTTGGTCTCGTTGGGGCGGATGAAGTGCGCCGTCAGCCACGCGTTCGGGTCGATCTCCAGGGCGATGCCCGGGCGGGCACGGTACTTCAAGTAGATCTGCGAGCTGCCAGTGCGCTGGTCGACCCATAACAGGAAGAGGTTGTCGTCATCGTCCACGAGGAGCTGGCACTCGGAGGCCGTGGGCACCGTGACCAAGGGTATGGGGTCCCGGCACGGGACCGAGAAGTCCCCCCCAGGCACAACGACCAGGTCGATCTCCGCCGGATCCCAGTAATTCCCATACGCTGCCGTGTACTTCGCCGTATACACATTTGTATTGTATGCGA
Source organism: uncultured Thermoplasmata archaeon (assembly GCA_965369625.1). Taxonomy (GTDB): domain Archaea; phylum Thermoplasmatota; class DTKX01; order DTKX01. The sequence goes on from CBDUQW010000044.1 coordinate 26,662, forward strand.
AGAGGAGGTCCCCCTCAGCCGTCTTCTCGATGTCGACCTGGGTGAAGCACCTGGGAACCCACTCATCCTGCGACCAAGGGATCCTGGTGACCTCGACGGGTCTGCTCACCCATCTACCATCCAGGGTGGCATTGATGTACATCAGCATCTGGGTTCCATAGTTGATCCAGGCCATGTGAGCGATGTCGTCCTCATCCACCATCAACCCGTTGATGAAGGCACCATCCCCGTAGGCAGGGTGTGGTTCCTTGTAGAGGATGTGGGTGCTCCAATTTCCTGTGCGATCCATCACGCTTATCGCCCGGTAGAACTCGTCTCCCACAATCCTCTCATGGCCGATGACCGGTCGTCCATCCCCGGTCAGGGCCAGATAGGAACCTCTTCCATAATGCGAACCAAACGAATGACCCTCCTCTCGTGGGAATTCCTGGATGACCTTCGATCGAACGTGGAACGGGTCCCAATTGACGAACAGATACAATATGCCTGTCTGGTTGGTCCCGTCGGGATATTCGGTCACTACCCTGACGATGATGTGCGCGCTACCACGGTCATCCAAGCACCCGTAATATGGGCCAAAAAAGTATGTCCTTGGAATAGTCGATAGATTCGTACTGTAACCTGCCTCGGATAGAGGGAAGGTCCATTCATGTAGAAGACCCGTGTCAATTTCGTAACTATATAGGTTGAGATGATTGCCATACCCATTAATCACCTTTACACTATTTCCGATCTCATCATAGTCATAGAATATATCTCGGGCCTGGACACTAATTTCGACCCATGTAGTGTACTGAGTAAATCGAGGAAAAGGGTATGTTTCCTTTCCATGGCCTGGATCTCCCAATTTATCGATCATGACGCTGGACAAATTACAATGGTAATCTCCCCACGGGCCTTCATTTGAATAGAGCACGTTCAAATAGCCATCCGAGAGATCCCTGGGCACCAGCCATTTCTTCCAGGGGTATTTACCTCCGGTGTCATTGGTTATCTGTATGTCGTCGGACCATGCGTCGAGGCTGTATTCCTCGCTACCAAGGGTTCCATGCACAGAAATGATGAGGACCAAGAAGATCGAGGCAAGAATGAGCAGGAACCAGGTAAACCGAAAGGACCTGAGCGGAGGCCTCTCGGGTATCTGGGATGTCCGGAGGGAACTTCCGCTACACCCCTTGATGCACCCATGTTCCTTTCCTTCATCCTGACATTCGGGCATCATCATATATATCGCTCGGTCCTGTTCTTAAACATACCCATGTAGGACGCCTGACCAAGTGACCTGTTGAGGCCCACACCCATCAATCGTATAAATAACTGGAATGATCGCTATCAATCAACTAGGAGGTGGGATTGGAAACGGTATTGGATCAGAGATGCAGAGACGAAATCATGAGAGAAATCCATAGATGAACATCGGGAATTGGTGGACGAGTGAAGGTCGCTGCTGCGAAAGCAATGATTCCTGGGAAAAAACGATCAGTAAATCGAAGCGATTATTCCATGAACATTGTGGATTACGTAAACAAAAATCATCCACGTCAAGCACACTATCTCTCTTGGGCTCCTCCGTGCGCTCTCAAAGCCACCGTTGGAGAGTTAACCAAATTCTACAACGAAGTTGGAAATCGGTTCTGAATCCCTCTCAGCCCCTTCCTTCCCCTACACCTCTACTAACCCGCTGACAGCCCTCCCCTCTCACTCCGCTCTGGGTGTGTGCCATCCCAAGTACACTGCCCGTCCTCAGGTGATCTTATCCAGAGACCTAACAGGATTTCGTGTTCTTCCTCACTTGGTATCTCGCCTTGTCCCTCTTCCATCCCAACATCGATGCGGTCCCCTCCTGTATGAAGGGACCCTCCTCTTCAGTGTTCTGGAAGCGAATCAGGATAATGAATACGTGTGCAATGGTGGTTCTTACCAGTAATTCCGGATTCAATTCCCACCACCGGCTCCATTTCACCTTCTGCCGATGTTCCAGCAAACCATTGTATATGGGGAACGCCCATCCCTCCGAGGAACGAGCCGTTGGAGAGGAAGACCTGTGAGTGGGGACTGGGACCTGGGAACCATTTTTTCTGAGACCACCGAGGGCTGGACCCTCTTGGACTGGACCTTCTACGGTGTGGTGGCAGGTCTCTTCGTGGGAGTGTACATCCTTTGGGTAGTATGAGAGAGTTCTTGTGGAAGTACAGGTACGTCATCGGCTACGCCGTCGTCGCCCTGTCGATAAGGCTGCTCTACGCGACCTTCGGCATGACGGACACCCACGACTGGAACATGTTCAGACTTCCGATCGCCGAACGGATCAGCCAGGGTGAGATGCTCTACCGGGACATCCCTTACAACCACATGCCCATCTACCCCTACTACACCGGGCTTGCGTACTACATCTTCGGTGACAGCTACGTCGCCCTCATGTTCCCCGCCATCCTCGGCGACGCCCTCATCGCGCCGCTGCTCTACGTCCTGACCAAGAACCACTGGATCGCTGCCCTCTACGTCGTCAGCGCCGTCTCGATCCAGGAGTGCGGCAGCGCCCACTGGGACGGCCTTACCACCCTCTTCCTGCTCCTGGCCATCTCCTACGACGACGATCTCAGGTTCAGCATATTCACAGCCGTGGGCATCTGCCTCAAGCAGTTCCCGGCCTTCGCCCTGGTCAGGGTCCTCCTGGGATGGAAGGAGGTCCGCAAGCTGGTGTACACCGCCCTCATCACCCTGGCCATCGTTGGAGTGTTCCTCATATGCTGCCCCCGGGAGTTCATCGACGGCATCACGGGCCACCCTGTCTACGCCGGGGAGGGCACGGAGCGCACCCTGATGGGGTCCATGGCATGGTTCGTGCCGTACTGGGCGTGGGCCATCATCTTCATCACAATGCTGGTCATCAGCCTCCTCACGTTCAGGGCGAGCAACTACAGGAACACCGTCGGGATCCTGGTGTTCCTTGCCACCTTCATGATGTTCGTCACCCACAAGCACACGGAGATCGCCTTCATTCCCTTCACCCTGCTCCTGATCCAGCGATCCAGGTACTGGGTCCTCGCCTACCTCTTCTGCCAGTACTTCATCATGCTGCGGATGGACCACAGCGAGCTTGCCAACTACCTGTTCCCCCTCACATTCGTAGTCTGGGCCGCCATGATACGGGAGAACGTGATGATCGCCAGGGAGGCGAAGGAGGCGAAGGAGGGGCCCGGCGACATCATTAAGCCCCTGGACGGACCATCCGAGACATCGGCACCCTCCAGTACACCGACATCCTCCTAGTGCTGCATGACCTTGTCCACCAGTGCCCCCCGACCTCCAATAATCGTAAGAGTTCACCTAACTGAAGCTCCTAATTCCATTTGATGAATACAGAACGAT
>CBDUQW010000045.1:0-30016 GCA_965369625.1 uncultured Thermoplasmata archaeon
AAATAAAAAAAACGACCAGAGTCACATAGAATCCAATTCGCATCGTCAATTCCCGACTCTTCCGGGATTCGGCTGGCACTCCTCCGGAGCCATCTACCAGGTCTGTGTCGGACATCCCAGTCCCCTCTTATTAAATCTCGAACAGACCCTCGGCCACCTTCCGGTAGCTCTCTGCCTTGGCGGGATACGCCAGCAGCTTGAGCTCCAGCTTCACCAGGTCGCCCTCTCCCCCCTCGGGTTCCAGCTCGACCCTCCCCTCCAGCAGGGGCTGCTTGGCCAGCCGGAAGTGGACGATGCCCTCCTCGTCGTCCAGCCGGCGCTCCCAGGTGTGGACGTAGTCGGCCTCGATTCCGTCGGTGTGGAGCTTCCGCACCAGTTCCCGGAGGAGGCGGCTTCCCTTGACGTCGGCCTCGATGATGCGTATCGGCTGCTTGTGGAAGCCCCGGGAACGGGTCTCCTCCAGCTGGGCGTCCTTCCCCGCGATGGCTCTGACCGTGTCCCGCACCCGCTCCATGTCCTCCGTGGCGTGGGCCAGGGCGCGCACGGTGGCGGTGGCGATGGGGATCCTGCTGGCCATCAGGCCTCCTCCAGTCCGTTGTCCGTCATCACCAGGTCCACCATCTCGCCCTCCTTGCGGTGACGGTGCTTCATCAGCACCATGCGTCGCTTGCCGGGGCCCAGCCTGTCGATGCGGAGGATGGTCTTGGCGATGTGGCCGATGCCCTGACCTCCGAGGGGCACCAACAATCCCGTCTCGGGGTCGAAGAAGACCTGATTGGTGACGAGGACGGGGATGCCCTTGTCACGGGCGAGCCTGTGGAGCCGGACCACGAAGTTGGTGACCAGGGACCGGGACGAGCCCTCGTCCCGTGTGCCGATGGCCTGCCGGTAGTAGGTCACCAGGGTGTCGACGACGACCAGGCCCACGTCCTTGTCCTTCTTGGCCAGCTTGATGCTGCGGGCGATGTGGTCATCCATCTCCTCCATCGAGTTGGGCTCGAAGAAAAGGATGCGGCGGGCCGTCCTCTTGTGACCCTCGCCCGCGATCTGCCGTAATCTTGCGGGGGACACACCCTCGCAGTCGATGAAATGGACCTTCGAGCCCGCCTCGGCGGCGCGGACGGAGGCCATGAGGGCGAAGCTGGTCTTCCCCGAACCGCCGTCGCCGTAGACCTCGGTGACGATACCCTCCTCGATACCACCATCCAGAAGCCTGTCCAGGCCCTTGACCCCGGTCTTGACCGGCATCAGTCCACCTCCTCGCCCTCCGTCGCCTGGGCGGCACCGGAGGCGGCCTGGATGCAGGCCAGTAGGTCGTCGAGGGTGATGCGCAGGGAGGGCAGTGGCGCAGGACCGGCCTCGATGAGCAGGCGGTCGCCCTCGACGCGACCCTCCACCGCGCCCGGGTCGTCGGTCCTTACGGCCTCCCAGAGCACCCCAGCCTCCTCGGGGGACCGGCACCCCAGGTCGAGGCTTGCCCTGGCCAACGGTGCCTTCGTGCTGCCCTCACTCCCCCGGTCCAAGTGGCATCACCGCGTGAATATCGAGAAGCCGAGGTCGGCCACGTACACCCAGTCGTCCTTCGTGTCCTCGGCACGGTCCAGCAGCTGGGAGAAGCCGCCCACCTTGGCGTCGGCGTCATCGGCGTAGTGGAGCACCACCGCCTCGATGGTGTGCAGGTTGGAGGAGTGGGACTCCGCGTTCTTCGCGTACGAGCCGTGGTGGTGTATCACCATGTCCCACAGCTTGAGCCGCTTCTCCTCTGGGAAGTTGGGGATGCGCTCGAGGCGCTCCCTCACCATCTCCCAGCCCAGGTGGGAGTGGCCCACGAACTTCCCCTCGTTGGTCATCTCCACCGAGGTGGCCACCCTGTACTCCCTCAGCTTGCCCACGTCGTGGAGCAGGGCACCGGTGATGGCCAGGTCACGGTCGATGTGGGAGTATCGCGTGCAGATGAGGTCCACGATGCGAGCGACGTTTATGGTATGCTCAAGGTTGCCTCCGACGTAGGCGTGATGGTACTTTATTGCAGAGGGGGCGTGCTTGAAGGCCTCCAGGAAGGGTTTCTCCGAGAAGAAGGCCTGGAGCAGCATCTTGAGGGGTACATCGCCCACGCTGGCGATCAGCTCGAACAGCTCCTCGGTCAGGGACTGGATGCGGTCGGGCTCCAAGGATGGCACCAGGTCCAGGGACTCGGTCCCCTCCTCCACCACCTTGAGCTCGTCCTTGCCCTCGTTGATGACGACGGTGAGGCCCTCCACGTACTTGTCGAAGGCCACCATCCCCTGGACGTAGACCACGGAGCCGGTCTCGAAGGAGTTGTACACACGCATGGTGCGCTCCTCGTCCTCGCTCCCCCAGTACTTGAGGGTGATGTCCCCGGTGGAGTCCCCAAGGCGCATCTGGAACCACTGGCCCGACTTGTTCCTGTAGTTCCTGGGAAGCTCCTTCTGCCTGACGGCGTAGAAGCCCCGGACCTCGTAGCCCTCCTTGAGGTCCTTGATCCTCATCATGCCAGGACGCTCGGCGACCATGTTAATCCCCCCGCGGCAATCCCCGGACTGCCGCATACTGCCATGGGTGACGGGCCTTATCAACCCTGCCCCCGGGGATGAGCGTATGTGGGGGGGGTCGCTCGGCACCAAACCATTGGTGTAGTGTATATAAAGGGCCGTCGCTTTAACCCTTCCTAGTAGTCAGAACGAGGAACGGTGGCAAGATGGACTACAAGCCCAAGATCAAGCTCTCACAGGACGAGTTCCGCGTGCTGGCTTCCGACACCAGGATCGAGATATTGAAGCACCTGGACGAGAGCCAGCTGACCGTTTCGGACCTGTCCCGGAAGCTCGACATGAACAAGGCCACCGTTCACGAGCACCTGGCCAAGCTGATGGGGGTCGGCCTGGTAAAGAAGGACGACAGCCCGAGAAAGTGGGTCTACTACCGGCTCACCTGGAAGGGCCGCAACCTCCTGCACCCCGAACGGGTCCGCGTCATGGTCTCCCTGGGCATAATGCTCACCGTCATAGTCCTCGGGGCCCTCCTGATCGCCATGAACACCGACCTCATCATCCCGGACGACCCGGACAACCCACCCATCGTCCCGATGGAGACCACCGTCCACCTCTACTGGGCCGAGGAGATGGCCTTGCCTGACACGTACGACATCAACATCAAGGCCAGCACCGCGGTGACCATCACCGAGGTGAAGGAGGTCAAGACCTACATAGAGGACGAGCCGACGTCGATAACTCGACGCAACCCCATCGCCCTCACATGGGCCTGGGGCACCGACGTGATACACATCTACGATTACGACGACCTCCTTGAGGAGCACGAGGGCAAGTACCTGTTCGTGGAGGGCACCCTCCTGGACAACAGGGTCACCGAGCGCCCCTTCAGCCTGCACAGGTACATCACTCCCAAGGGCCTCGAGATAGACCTGCGCATATCGGCCCTCGGCATCATCATCAACACCACCCATATGGAGGAGAAGGACACGGTCACCATAACCTTCGAGGTGGAGAACGTGGGCTCCGTCAACGTGAGCGCCACCATGGTGGAGGTGTTCAGCGTCATGCCCACCTTCAGGGCATCCGGGTACCCCGCCTACGGTTCACCCTACCTCAAGGAGATCTACAACACCTCCATAGGCGTGCCCATCAATGCATCGGTCGAGGTCAGCTTCGAGAAGATGGTCAGCGAGCTGTACATGCGTGGCCTACTGGTGGTCGTGGACCCCAACAACGAGATGCCCGAGGTGCCGACCGACAACAACCTGGTGACCACGGACGTCCCCGAAGAGGTCCGCATCCTGAACGAGAAGCTACAGGAGAAACCCCCCGACGACGACGCCGAAGGGGCCTTCGCCGTCTCCGGCGGGGTCATCGCGCTGGCGATAATCGCCACGATGATCATCCTCATCGCCGTCGCGGTGATGATCCTCCGGAAGAAGTGAGTGACCTCGAGGAGTGAGGTCGGGCATCACAGCTTGCCAATCACAGCTTGCCCTTGTACAGCAGCAACAGAGTGTGGACCTTGGAGTAGCGCTTGTGCTCGTCCTTGCGTTCCTCGGCCAGGGCCTCCTCCTCGGGGGTGTCGAAGAAGGAATCCATCTCCGTCTTCATGATCTGGCAGAGCTCGGTGCGTATCCGGTTCTTGATGTGGGCCTCCACGTTGTACTCCCACGCGATGCCCTCGATGGTATCGTCCACCCAGCGGAGGAAACCCTTGATGGGGGGCAGGTAGTTGGCCTTATAATCATGGAGCACGTCGATGGCGGCATCGTACCAGTCGGCGGGCCTGTTCCTCCCACGATCCTTCCTCAGCCAGTCTTCGAACTCTTTCAGGTCCTTGTACATGGCGGAATCGCACTTTGAGCGCCCTGGTGGATGAAAAACGTTGCGGTGGCTAGGATCATCACTCTGTACCGAAGAAGCCACGCAGCACTGGGTGCATCTCCATGGCCTGCTCCTTGCCTATCTGCTCGTACATCCTGATGATGATACCGACCATCAGCAGCACGCCTGTACCGCTGGACTGTCCTGTCGTCCCGATCATGTCGGCCAGGGCGGCCAGGGCGCCCACGAAGGCGCCCGATATCACTGTGACCACAGGGATGTACCGCTCCAGCACCCGCTTGAGGACGCGGGGGTCACGCCGGAAGCCAGGGATCTGCATGCCGCTGGACTGGATCTGCTTTGCCACGGCCTCGGGGCCCATGTTTGTAGTTTCTATCCAGAACTTGGCGAAGACAATGGAGCCGCCTATCATGAATATCAGGTAAAATACCACGTGGCCTACGATCTTCCAACTATCCAGGTACCACGGCATGTACGAATCGTTCATGAGCGGGATCAACCAGTCATAGAGACCATTGATCTGGGATACGTAGAAGGCGAAGCCTGATATGGGTGTTGTAGAGCCCGGCAGGTAGCCTCCTATGTATGGATTGGCGCCTAATATTGTATCCTCGAGCCTGGGGCTGTTCCAGAGCACCAGTGCGAACATCTGGACGTTGGCCAGCAGGGCCGCTATCAGGATGACGGGGATGTTCGAGGCGTACACCAGACGGATGGGATATCGGCCGCGGGCCCCGCGGACCTTGCCGTGGGCCAGGGGCAGCTCGATGCGGGTGGACTCGGCGTACGCCACGACGATGAACACCACTACAGTGCCTATCATCGCTATGACGGCGTTGGGCGGGTCTATGAACACCATACGGAACCCTTGACGTGTCCACTCGCTGCTGCTCATGTGGGACAGGGCGTAGATGATCTTGGGGATGGTGCCGGCGGGGAGGTTGGGCCCGCCGTCGGGCCCGGTGTTGAAGCCCACGTCGTAGCCGGGGTTGGCAGCCTCCCAGTTGACGGTCCCGGTGAATATCTGCTGGGCGACGCCCGCCGCGATGAACAGCGAAATGCCCGAACCTATGCCCCACTTGGACACCAGTTCGTCCATCAGGAACACCAGGTACGAGCCGACGCACAGCTGGAACACTATGAGGGACTTCGCCCAGAAGTCACCCACCAGGTCGATGAGGTCTCCTGAAGGCACCAGGTATCCCATCACCTGGGGGATGGACTCGACCACGATCATGATGATGACCAGCACCTTCTGGGTGCCCTGGTAGATGGCCTTGTCCTCGGAGTCGGTCAGGTCCAGCTTGATGATCTTCGCGCCGGTGAACAGCTGCATGATGATGGACCCGGTCACGATGGGACCGATGCCCAGGTGGAGCAGCGAACCCTGGGCGCCTGCCAGGATGGCACGGAAGGATGCGAAGAGGTCCAGCGTTTGCTCGTGGTCCAGACCGTAGATGAAGACGTTGGTCATGACGAAGTACATCACCAGGATGCCGATGGTCCAGTACATCTTCGTCTTGAAGGGAACGTGGCCGTCGGGCTTCTTGACCGCGGGCATGCGGTCGATGAGGGGCTTCATCTTGTAGAGGTAGCTCTTCTTCTCCTCAGCCATGTCTGGTCCGTCCCTTTCCCTGTTCAGATGTTCGTTCTATCGCGAGCCTAGCCCTCGGAAAGGTGCACCTTCCCGCCTGCAGACTCGATCTTCTCTACCGCCCTGGGGGTGGCCGCGTCCACGGTCACCTGCCAGGCGCCCTGCACGACGCCCGAGCCCAGGAGCTTGTCGTATCCAAGGGCGGTCAGGTCGATCTCCTTCCCGCCCTCCTTCTCGATGCCGTCCTTGATGAGGCGCTCCTTGAGCTTCCTCAACTGGTCGACGTTGATGGTCTCCGGTTGACCCACCACGGACTGGGGGCGCTTGAAGCCCTTTCCCTTCTGACCGTAGTGGTCCCTGTCGTACTTCAGGGTGGCGATCCACTTGTGCTTGTGACCGCCAGCGGCACCGACACCACCGCGCTTGCCGTGACCACGACCGGCCTTCTTGCCCCGGCCATGGGTCCTGGCACCACGATGCTTTTCAGTCTTGGTCTTTCCCATCGGTGTCACCTCACATCATCCGCTGGATGAGGGTGTTGATGTCCTCGCCCCGGTCGCCCAGGGCACCACCCACCGTGTAGGCCCGCTTCACACCCTCGTACCCCTTGCGGGGAGGGTGGAGGCGGAACACCCGGACGGTGCCGTCCAGCTTGGACCAGTTGACCTGGCCCTCCGCGACCGCCTTGCCCATGTCCTCATAGGTCTTGAAGTCACCTAGGTCCTTGAGCCCGGCCTCCTCGATGGGCTTCCTGCCCTCCAGCCGGCCCCGCTCCTTCACGAGGAGGGTGGCGGTCTCGGTATCGATGGGTCCCCAGGTCACGTAGTCCTTCACCTTTCTGACCATGCCCATGTACTGCGGGGTCTCATCTACTAGAACGCAATGGTTGACGCGACCCAGACCTAACATCGTGAGCGTATCGCGGATATCGTTCTTAACGTTTATTATGCCACGCACTCGCACCACGGCCAGGGTCATACTTCCACGCTCCCTTCCCGGATGCCGAAGGCGGTGACCTGACCTGGACGGACGCGGATGGCGGACATCTGCTCGAGGGCATCGAACACAGCTTTGGCGTAGTTGACGGTCGTGCGGGTCTGGCCCCTGGTGAAGCCCCATACGTCCTCGAAGCCTGCGAGCCGGAGGATGTGCTTGGCCACGTCGCCGACGGCGAGGCCCACGCCCCGGGGGGCGGGCTTCAGGACGACCTCGACGCTGGATGACTTGCCGCGGACCTGGAAGGGTATGGTGTGGGTGGTCCCACATCCGCACTCCCAAGAGCCGCAACCGCGCTTGACCTCGATAATGTTGAGCTTGGCGTTGTTGATGGCCTTGCGGATGGATGGGCCGACCTCCTTGCCCTTGAACTGGCCAATGCCGACGAAGCCGTCGCGAGTGCCCACCACCACGGTGATGGAGAACTTGACGCGACGACCCGAGTCGGTCATCCGCTGCACCATGTTCACGTCCAGGACCTCATCCTCCAGGTTGGGGAGCAGAAGGTCCACGATCTCGGGCTCCCGGAGGGGTAGTCCGGTCCGGAGGGCCTCGTGCATCGTGGTGATCTCGCCCGATCTTATCATCTTTCCCAGTCTGGTCCTGGTTACCCATTCTACGTTCATGCGGAACCCTCCATTATCTTGCTCTTGACCTTGTCGAACATATCCGGCACATCATCGCCCAGATGCTCCCCGCGGAGGCGCTCCCCGGAAGGGAGGATATCCTCGCCATGGGCGACATCGAGGCCTCCATCCATGGCGCCTTGGAGGGCGCCGTATGTCTTCCCGCCCGTGCTGGGCTTTCCCAGACCTCCGTCCAGTATCGCCGTCTCGACGCCGGCTGCGGTCGCGCGCTTGGCGGCCAGCAGCCCGGTGAGGTAGGCGGCGGGAAGGGTCGAGGTGGAGGCACTCCATCCAACCTTGGCCAGCTCTTGCGAGGTGGCCTGGGCCAGAATACGGTCCCCTTCGGGGCGGTACTCCGCGACCTGGACGATGGTCTTGGTGAGCGTCCTGCGGACCACCAGGCGGGGCTGTCCCGACTTCAGGTGCCGGAGGCGCTTTCGGAAATCGGTCTTGCCTTCCCGCCGGCGGCGGTAGGGCACGTGATATCTTGGTCCTCGTGCCATTATCAGTCCACCTCCTCAACGTCGTTGGTGGATCCCTCTTCCTCGGGGGTCTCCCCGGGGGTCTCCTCGGGGGCATCGACCTCATCCTTGGGGGCCTCGACCTCCTTCTTGTCCTCGGGTTCCTCCTCGGGAGCGCGTTCGGATGCCTCCGGGGGCTCCTCGAGCTCCTCTGGCTCCTCGGCCTTCCGGGCGGCCTCACGGGCAGCCCTGGCGTCGGCGGCCTTCTGGCGGACCCTGGCGCGGGCGGCAGCGGCCTTGGCCCTGCGCTCCTCCCGCTCCCTCCTGGCCCGTTCCTTGGCCGTCTCCTTGTCGCGGACGTCGCCCTCGGAGATCACACCGGCGGCCTCGAGGCGCATCAGCAGGTCGGCCCTGCTGCGGTACATGTTCCCACGGGCCTTCTTGTAGTAGATCCGGTAGGTGGAAGGGTCCAGCTTGTTATCCTCGCGGAGGGTGCGCAGCTCCTCCCGGATGGGCCGGATGGTGCGGATCCACCTCCTCTTCTTCGGAGTGCGTGCATTCTGGTGGCCACGGCGGGAGCCAGGCCCCTTGCGACGGCCCTTGGCCTTCTGAGCGAGGATCCGTCGGGTACGACCCCTGGAGACCCCTAACTTCTGACGCTTCTGGATGACCCGGTAGCAGATCAGTCTCCGGACGTCACCTCGGGTGACGGCCTCGGCGACCTCGTCCAGCTGGTCGGGATCGATCCAAACGCGGTTCCCGCCACACTTGAGTATCTCGGCGGCCATCCTTCGCTGGTAAGTCACGTTCACCATCTCTACCACCTGTTGAGCACGCGAAGGCCCAGATCATCTGCCTTCTCCTGGATGACGTTCCTCTTCCGACCGCCCACCCCGTGGGCGATGCGGATGGCCTGGCGCTTGGGGTCCAGGTCCTCGAGCCCCTTGTCGTTGTGGACCAGGACCTCCTCGAAACCGGATGGATGGAGGCCGCGGGCGGCCTTGGGACCGCGAAAGCCTATCTTGGCCCGGGGTGGCCGGTACTTCAGGCCCATCCTCATCTTGGAGTGCATGCCACGGGGCTTGCGATAGGTATCGCCCAGCCTCTTGTAGCGGAACCACTCCTGGCGACGGAACTTGGGTCGCTTCTTGGACTTCTCGTTCCGAAGCTCGAAGGCCCTCTGGGTCTCCTTGTCGAGGACGGCCTTGATCTTCTTGACGGGCTTCTTCTTGCCCTCCTCTTCCTCCTCGATCTCGGCCTCGACTATCTCGAGCTCCTCTTCCACCTTCTTCTTGGGCTTGGCCTCAGCCTTGGGCTTGGCCTTCGCCTTGGGCTTCGCTTCCGCCTTGGGCTTGGCCTCAGCCTTGGGCTTGGCCTTCGCCTTGGGTTTCGCTTCCGCCTTGGGCTTGGCCTTCGCCTTGGGCTTCGCTTCCGCCTTGGGCTTGGCCTTCGCCTTGGGTTTGGTCTCTGCCTTGGGCTTCGCCTCTGCCTTGGGCTTCGCCTTGGGCTTGGCCTTTGCCTTGGGCTTCGCCTCTGCCTTGGGCTTCTCTTCCGCCTTGGCCTCCGCCTTGGGCTTGGCCTCCTTCTTCTTCTCGTCGGCCATCTACCTCACCCCTTCCTCACGATGTATATGCCATCTTGGAACACACGGGGGTCATATCCCCGGATCTTGGTGGCGAGCTCGATGTTCACAGCGGTCTGGCCCACAGACTCCTTGTCGATGCCCGATACCAGGACCTGGTCGCCCTTGGTCTTGATCTCCACATTGGGCATTATGCGTGCCTCCCTGGGATGACGCTCACCCAAGAAGTTCTCGATGGAGAAGGTGTCACCCTTGATAGAGGTCTTGATGGGGAAGTGGGCGTAGACGACCTTGAGCTCGTACTCGAAGCCCTCCTCGACGCCCTTTACCATGTTCCGCACGTGGGCGGACCAGGTGCCACACAGGGCCTTCTGCTTGATGGACGGGAGGCGGCAGTATATCTGCACCTTTCCCGTCTCCACGTTCATCGCAAGCTTGTAGTGCTGGAACCTACGACGGTTCTCGCCCTTGGAGCCCTTGATGACCAGGGTGTCGCCCTCCTTGGAGCAAGACGCGCCCTCGGGCATCTCGATGTCGTCCTTGTACTCAACTAGGACTGCCATCTTTTCACCTCCTCGCTAGTACACGTATGCCAGGAGCTTACCGCCCACGCCCTCTTCCTTGGCCTGGCGGTGGCTCAGCACGCCCTTGGTGGTCGTCAGTATCAGCACACCGAAGTCCTGGGCAGGCAGGTACCTGGCCTCGTACTTCTCCATCTCGTTCTTCTTCGCGGCGAAGCGGGGCCGGATGGCGCCGCACCTGTTGATGTTGCCCACGAGGTCCACCCGGAACTGGCCTGCACGGCCGTCCTCGATGTACTCGAAGTTGCCTATGTATCCGTACTCCTGCATTACCTTCAGCACGTGGCCGATCAGCTTCGAGGAGGGGTGGATCGTGCACTCCATGTGGCCCGTCATCTCCGCGTTCTTGATGAGGGTCATGGCGTCGCTCAATGGATCGTGTTGCATTTCTCTTCCTCCTACGAATACTTCTTGAAGCCGAGCTCTGGAGCGATCTCGCGGAAGCACTGGCGGCACAGGTGCATGCCGTATCGGCGCACTATGCCGCGCTTCCTACCGCAGCGATCGCAGCCCTTGTTCCGGACGATGGCCCCGGTGGGCTCTTCCTCGCCGGTCATTCGACCACCTCTATCTTGTACCTCTCGGCCAGGAGATGCTTGATCTCCTCCGTGCTGGTCCTGTGGCGGATCGGGATCTTCTTTCGGCCGTGCCTGCGCATCTGGACGCGCTTGCCGGGCCGGGAGAACACAACGCTGATGGACAGGCCGAAGATGCCTATCTCGGGATCGTAGCGCATGTCCGGGAAGTCGGTGTAGTCGGAGATGCCGAAGGAGATGTTGCCCTCGTGGTCGAAGCTGTAACCGGCCAGCTGGTTCTGCCGGACCCACATGGCCTTCTTGAAGAACTCCTCCGCCACATTGCCACGCAGGGTGACCTTCACTCCGATGGGCATTCCCTTTCGGACGCCCAGGTCCTTGTTGTGGGTCTTGGAGAGGGTCTGCACCGGCTTCCGCCCGGTGAGCATCTCCAGCACCTGGGCCGCCTTCAGGAGGCGATCGCCGGCCTCGCCAACGCCGATGTTCGCGACCATCTTCTCGATGCGGATCCGCTTCATGGGGTTTTCGCCGATCGCCACGTCCGCCTGGGGAGCGGCGGTCTCGGGGGCCGCTTCGTCGGGGCTCAGATGCTCACCTCCGGCACTGTGACCTCGGCCCTCTCGGAGCCGACGATGAACACGTTGCTCTTGACGGTCGAGAAGCCAGCGTCGAACTCTATCAGGTCCTCGGCGGAGCCACGGGTGGTCGTCCGCTGGGAGACGGTGGACATCTCACCGGTGTGGGCACCGCTGACCACCATCGCCACCGCGCCCTTCTCGAGGGGGTAGTGGGACAGTATCTTCTGGGTCGGGAGCTCCACCTTGAGCACGTCCCCCGTCTTGTAGGCGCCCTTCTCCACGTTGATGTTCCGACCGTCGTGGAGATTGAGCTGGGTCACCCCGCCCTTGATGGTGGTCTTGTCCTCGATGCGGACCAGCTTCCACCCCGCCTCCTTCTCGTCGATCAGGACCAACCGGAGCCGCCCCTTGCGGTCCAGCAGGACCCTGTACCATGCCTTGGCCTTGGCGATACTGATGGTGTCCATCAGGCCCAGGGGGCGCTTGAAGTCCCGAGTGGGCATCATGTCCACGTATACCTCCCTGTTGCCGATGATGCGGCGGGCCTCGCGGGCTGTATCGCACAGGCCCAGGGTGTCCCTCACAGCGACGAGGAGCGGTAGGCTCTCGTCCTTGGCGTGGGGGCCAGGGGATGAGCGGGTCACCCACTTGTGCTTCTTCTTCGGTATCGACAGGACCTTGCTAGATGACAATCTCTTCTGGTGTAAGCTCATGACATCACCCTCACTTGGACTTGCCCTCAAGCTGTTTCTTCCTGAACGGGTCTGTCAGGTCCAGCTTGGTCACGAGCACGTTCGATGGATGTATGGGACGGGCCGTCTCCTTGCCGTCGGCCTTGACGGAGGTCACCTTCTCGATGAAGAGGACACTCCGCTTGGTGTCCACGTCGGTCACCTTGGCGGTGTGGCCGGCGTAGCCGCCCCTCATGACCTTAACGGTATCGCCCTTGTGGACCCTGACCGTCCAGATGTCGAACTTCTCCATCAGGTCGTCGGCCACGTGGGCGCGCATGGTGCGCTTCTTCTTGTGCAGCGGGCCTTTGAAGAAGTTCCTCCTCTGCTTGCGAGGGCTCGAAGACACGTTGTTCCTTGGGTTCGTTGCCATCCTCATCACCTCACACAATCATGGATGCCTTCGCGGCGATCTGGGACCAGCGCTCCGCCGCCTCCTTGGCGACGGGTCCCTTGATGTCCGTTCCCTTGATGTCCCCCTTGTCGGTGGTGATGACCACGGCGTTGTCCTCGAAGCTGACCCATGTGCCGTCGGGACGGCGATAAGGGCGCCTCTGCCGGATGATGACCGCGTTCATCAGCTGGTTGCGCAACTCGGGGGTGCCCTTTTTCACGGATATGACCAGCAGGTCGCCCACCCCCGCGCTGGGGATGCGCCTGCGGGTCCCGTGGTACTTGGGGACCTCGACTATCTCCACCACCTTGGCGCCGGTATTGTCGGCGCAGGTGAGGCGGGCGCCCTTGGGCAGCGCCCTGGTGACCCTTCCTGGAACTCCCTTCATGTCGGACGCCTCCTCAATCCTCGTGCACCTTGACCACGACGAACTTCACGGTCTTGCTCAGGGGCCTGCACTCCGCGATGGTGACCTTGTCGCCCTCCTTGGGGGCGAGGCAGGGCGGGCTGTGGGCCGAGTACTTGTGGGTGACGAGCTTGAAACGCTCGTACTTCGGCACGAATACCCTTCGCTCACGCTGCACTACTACGGTCCCCATCATCTTGGCGGTGCTGACCACCCCTTCGATCACGGCACCCCTCACGGGTAGCTGGCCGTGGAAGGGGCACGTGGGGTCGTCACAGTCCCTCGATGGTGGGTCGATCTCGAGCCCGATATTCCGGGCCTCGGTCCCGTTCTTGGCCGTCTTGGCCTTTGCCATTGCATCCACTCCATTGTGTTGTGATGCGGGCCGCGCGTAGGGGGCCCGCCGTTATCGCTACGTTCTATCCCCTGCCCGACGGTTGCGGCCGCCCGCACGTTTGATGCGGTCCTCTGGACGATAGGCTATGGAATCCCCCTCCAGCACCGTGCTGGTGCCGTCGTCGAGGGTGAACTCGAAGGCCGTTCCCCGCTTGGGTACGGTCCTCTCCTTCCCCTCCTCGATCACGAGGGTCTCCCTGGTCTCGTTCACCACGGTCCCTTGCATTCCTATCATTCCTCCGTCGTTTGCCCGCACGATCCGGACCCGTAGGCCCACTAGCTCGTGCATGTGCAGGTTCTCTTTATTCCTCATTTATCCTCTACGTTGAACCCCATCTCGTTGAGGACCTTCTTCACACGCCGCTTGTGGTCCCCTTGGAGCTCTATCCTGTCGTCCTTCACAGTGCCGCCCGCAGCGCAGGCGGTCTTCAGCTTCTTGCCCAGGTCCTCCAGGTCGATGTCGTTGCTGTCGATGCCCTCGACTATCGTCACCAGTTTCCCGTACCTCCTGGACACTGTGTAGATGTTGATCTCCTGCTGCTCTCTGGCAATCTCCTCGCAGACGCACAACTCCTTCGGTAAGCCGCATACGGTGCAGATCTCAGCCATTAAGCCTCGCCTTCCTCCTTCATGATGGTGATGTATCGGGAAATCGTACGTCGGAGCGCCCGGATCTTGCCAGGACTGGTGGGAGCGCCGCCCATGGCGGCCATGCCGCGCTCGCGCATCAGCTCCTCCTTGAGCTCGGCCATGCGCATCTCCCTCTCCTCGGGGGACATCTCACGGATCTCCTTGGCCTTGGGTAGGGGCATGTTCTATCAGTCCTCCTTCTTCTCCTCGGCGCTCTCTACCTCCGCCTTGGCCTCGGGCTCCGCTGCGGGCTCCGGCTCGGGTTTCGGCTCTGGTTCAGCCTCGGCCTTCTTCTCGACCTTGGGCTTCTCCTCGGCCTTGGGCTTCTCCTCGGCCTTGGGCTTCTCCTCGGCCTTCTTCTTGGCCGGAGCCTTCTTGGCCTTGGGCTTCTCCTCGGCCTTGGGCTTCTCCTCGGCCTTCTCCTCGGCCTTGGCCTTCTCGGTCACGTCGGCCTCCACGGGCTCCTTGGGGACGTCGCCCTCGGTCTCGGCGGCGGCCACGTCGGCCTCCACCATCTGGTCGAGGTCCTCCTCGTCCAGTCCCTCGGGTCGCTGGTATGGACCCTCGGGGGCCTCGCCCTCGCCGTACTCCTCGAAGACCTCGGTCAGCTCCTCGGGGGGGAGCAGCTCGATCTCGTCGGGGAGCTTGGCATCGGGGTCCATGATGAGGACCTTGAGACCCAGCACGCCGCTCTTCTTCGCGGCGGTGGTGATGGCGACCCGCATCCACTGATGTTTCGGTTCGCCGCAGTACTTGATGTGACCCTGCCGGAACTTGACGGTGCGGTGGCGGTCACCGGTGAGCTTGCCCGATATCTCGACCTGACAGCCCCGGGCTCCAGCGTCCATGATGCGCATGACGGTGGAGTGACCGGCCCGCCGGAAGTGCCAGCCCTTCTCGAGGGCGATGGAAAGCTTCTGGGCCATGATGCCAGGGTTGAGGGCGGGCACCTCCGCCTCCTGCACCTCTATCTGGGGGTTGTCGAAACCGAAGTCCTTCTCCACCTCGTCGGTGAGGCGGTTGATGGTGGCGCCCCTCCGTCCTATGACCATACCAGGTCGTTCGGCGATGAGGGTGATGTGGGTGCCCAGGGGGGTCCTGGCCACGTCCAGGCCGCCGAAACCGGCCCGCTGGGTCTCACGGAACAGGTATTCCTTCAACAGTTGCCTGCGGATGTTCTCCTTGATGAACTTGCGCTCGGAAGACATGGTCAGTCCTCCCTCTCCCCCGCCTCGCGGAGTATGATCTCTACGTTCACGGTCTCCCGGATCTTGGGAGTCGCACGACCACGGGCCCGCGCGAAGCGGCCCTCCCACGACCGGCCCCTGTGGGCGGCGATGTGGACGACCACCATGTCCTCGGTGACCAGGCCCTTGTACTCGGCGTTCGCCTCTGCGCCCTCGAGGACCTTGAGGATCTGCCTCGCGGCCTTCTCGGGGAACCTTCCTGGGCCCAACTTGCCACGCCGGTGGCCAGAGCCGCCGTAGCGGCGATCGGGGACCGCCGCCTTGAGCTTGACGACGTCGGCGAGGAAGTCCTTGGCCCGCTCCAGACGCCAGCCCCGGATGTGCTTGCAGATCGCTATCGAGTGGCGGGGAGAGATGGGCATCTCGCGGCCTATGGCCCGAGCGGACATCTCCGGGTCGCTTTCCTGGGTGTATCCAACCATTTCCATCCCTCTACTTCAGCGGTAGGTACTTGGACGACCGCGTCGCGCCGACGCCGGGTCCGGTGTGCTTGACCTCCGTACGGGTCAGGGCGAACTCGCCCAGGAAGTGACCCACCATCTCTGGTTGGATGGTGACCTCCTGGAACTCCTTGCCGTTGTAGACCCCCACGGTCCTTCCGATCATCAGGGGTAGGACGACGGTGTCGCGGTCGTGGGTCTTGTACACCTTCCGCTTGTCCGCCTTGATATCGTTGTAGAGTTTCTCCTGGCCATGGGTCCAGCCCCGCTCGATGGATCGCCTGACGCGGGCCGGCACCAGGGCCGCGAACTCGGAGACGGACATCTCCTTGAGCTCGGGTTCGGTGTGTCCCATGTAGGTGAACTCCTTCTTCGCGCGGGCGAGTATAGTGGACTTCCTCTTCCTCGACCGCCTGCGGGCCGCCTTCGCCGAGGAGAACTTCTTTCTCTTCCTGGCCATGCTGCCTACCTCCTACCCTTCTTGCGCTTGCCGCGCTTCTTCTTCGGTGATAACCGCCCGACCTTCCGACCGGGTGGTGCGTTGGCGGACACCGTCGATGGTCTGCCAACGTGCTGGTGGCCACCACCGCCGTGGGGGTGGGCCACCGGGTTCATGGCGACGCCTCGTACCCTGGGGTACTTGGCCGCCTTGCTCTTCAGCGAGTGGAACTTCTTGCCGGCCTTCGCGAAGGGCTTGGTCTTGTGGCCGCCACCAGCGGTGCGGCCCACGGTCGCCCTGCACTCGGGCTCGAAGGACTTGAACTGGCCCGAGGGGAGCTGGACCACGGGACGCGCCCCGGCGGAGACCAGGGTGGCGCCCAGTCCAGAGGAGCGGACGAACTTGCCGCCGTCCCCGGGCCGGGACTCGATGTTGAAGATGTGGGTCCCGACGGGTATCGCCTTTAGGGGCAGGACGGAGCCGACGTCCGCCTTGGCGCCCTCGCCGATGCGGACGGTCTGTTCCACCTTGAGGCCCTCGGCCGCGATCATCAGGACCTTGCCGTGACCCTCCAGCCTGACCTTGGCCAGGGGTGTGGTCCTTCCGGGTGCGTGGATGAGGTCCTCCACCGTTCCCACGTCGGAGCTGACGGGGGGGTACACCACGTTGCCGCGATGCCGGTGCGAGGGGGAGATGGACTTCTTCTTACCACGCCGCTGCTGCAGTAGACGCTTTCCCATTCATACCACCTCAGAAGACCCCTATCCGGGTCGCCAGGTCCTCCACGTTGTGCTCAGGCGCGAACTTGACGATCGCATGCTTGCCGGACTTGTCGATGTAGGTCCTTATCTGGACGACCTTGGCGTCCATGAGGGTCTCCACCGCCTGTCTTATCTCGGGCTTGCGGGCCGTCCTTATCACGATGAAGTCCAGCTTGTTCTCCGCCAGGAGGTTCATCGTCTTTTCCGTCACGAACGGATGCTGAATGACATTGTAAGGGTCCATGGTCACCACCCCATCATGCGCTCGAGGGCCTGCATGGATATCATCGTCAGCCTGCCAGCGTCGCCGCCGGGGGCCAGCCGCTCGGTGTTGAGCTGCTCAGGGGTCACGACCTCGACCCCGGGGAGGTTCCTGAAGAAGGGACGCATCCCGTCGATGTCGTCGACGACCACCAGGACGGACCTCGGGGTCCGGAAGCGCCTGCCGCGCATCTTGCCGCGGCCGGCCCTCTGGTGCCGTCCGTTCTCGGTCCGGATGACGTCGTCGTACACGCCTACCTCCTCGAAGATCTCGATCATGGCCTTGGTGTAGCCTTCCTCGGTGTCCTCGGGGAGCCGCTCGAAGGCCTCCTCCATTATCACGGGGAGGGTGAGATCCTCGTCGAACCTGTGACCACGGGCCTGGACCATCTCCTTGTGCCGGGTCGCTGAGAGGGCCGACATCCGGGCCAGGTGCTTCTCCTTGGCGTTCATCTTCTTGCTCCAGTTCTTCTCCACCTTGGGGGGATGGGCCTTCCGGCCTCCCACGGTGCCCGGTGATTGGGCGCCGCGCCGCTCGCCCTTGACGCGCTGGACACGGGCGACGCCACGGCCCTTCCCCCACTGCTCGACGGAGTGGCGGAATCCGGCCCTGGGCCCTGGTCCGTAGGGCTGCCGGCGGTTGGCGCGCGCGGCGGTGACGGCGTTGCGGATGAGGTCGGTCCTGATCTCGGTGTCGAAGGCCTTGGGGAGGTTGATCTTGCCCTTCTTGCCCCCGTCGACACTGTACACGTTGACCTTGATATCGGAGGTGGGGCCCTCGTAGCTGACCTTCTTCCCCTTCTTCTTCGATGCCTTCTTCTTGGGGGCGTCCTTCTTGGCCTCGGCCTTCTTGGGGGTCTCCTTCTTGGCCGCGGTCTTCTTGGCCGCGGTCTTCTTGGCCGCGGTCTTCTTGGGGGCGTCCTTCTTGGGGGCGTCCTTCTTGGGGGCGGTCTTCCTGGCCGCGGTCTTCTTGGGGGTCTCCTTCTTGGCCTCGGCCTTCTTGGGAGCGTCCTTCTTGGCCCCGGTCTTCCTGGCCTCGGTCTTCTTGGGAGCGTCCTTCTTGGCCTCGGTCTTCTTGGCCGCCTCCTTCTTGGGGGCGTCCTTCTTGGCCCCGGTCTTCTTGGCAGCCTCCTTCTTTGGGGCTGCCTTCTTCGCCTCGGCCTTCTCCTTCTTCTCAGCCATCTTGTACCCCCCTTCACGTCCCCTGCTTGGAGGCGGTGGAAACGTAGCTTACCTCCACCTCGCCCACGGCCTCGCCCCTGAACCTAGCGGGGTCCCGGAAGCGCACCAGGCGCTTCGTCGAACCGGGTACCGAGCCGTGGACCATTACCCACGAGTTGCGGATCTCTCCGTAGTGGAGGAAGCCGCCGTCGGGGTTGATCTCTTCGCCGTCCTCGCCGATCCTGAGCACACGCTTGTTGAACTCGGTGCGCTGGTGGTAGCCCACCTGTCCCGCCAGGGGGACCTCGCGCCGGACGTAATGGGGGTTCCATGGGCCCATGGCACCGACCTTCCTGCGGTGCTTGCTGTCCTTGTGATGCAGGAGCTTGATGCCCCACCTCTTGACGGCGCCCTGGAAGCCCTTGCCCTTGGTTATGGCGATGACGTCGATCATCTGGCCCTCGTTGATGAAGTCGTTGATGGTGATCTCCTTCCCGATGAGGCCCTTGGCGAAATCTATGCGCTCCTTGAGGTCGCTGCCGCTGATGCGGAGCTCCATGACGTCGGGGACCTTCTTGGGGATGCCCGTGATCAGCTTGGGCTGGGTCACGGCGATGACCCTTACGTCCTCGACCTCGCCCAGGTCCACCTTGTCCAGCTTCTTGAGGGACTTGACCTTCTTGGGGACCATGACCCTGCCGGCCAGCTCCTTGTCGAGCTTCTTGGTCCAGAACTCGGTCATCGTCTCAAGGCCATAGGTGGTCATCCGGTACAGGCGCACCGCCACCACCTTCATCGCTGGGACCTCGATGATGGTCACGGGGATGGACACTTCCTGTCCGGCGGTGGTCGATTCCTTCCTGTAGTCCCGTATGAAGGCGTGGGTCATGCCTGCCTTGTAGCCGGCGAAACCCTGTATCCTCGCTTCGCCATCGGCTTCAGGCCAGCTACTGAAGCGCGCCACGTGTCCCTTGGCACGCTTCCTGGGCGAATAGCCCATGGAGCCTCTCTTTGGATGGTGCTTGTCGCGTGACACTTCTCGTCCCTCCTGGAGGGATGGGCCGCCATCGACAGAGGGGTTGCTCCCCCTGGGTGCATTGCCCCGCGACGGGGCCCTATCAACCGCCCTGTGGTCTCCCGGGGACCCGTGGCCCTCCGGTCGCGAGCCGTAACAGCCGGGTTGCCCATAGCGGGCCCAACCGGACCCAGGGCAGTGGTGGGTTGCCGAGGCATTGCCCCCAAAGCTGTTTGGCTGGCCATCCACTGGGGTGGAGTGACCCGGGCATAGGCCTTCCTATATTTAAACATTGGGGGTTTCAGGATTGCTGGATGAGCCGCGCCAGAGGGGTGTGTCGGCTCGTGCGGCTCCGTCGAATACATTAGCACTGGGGTCGATGTACGTCCATGGCCTTCCGGGCGTTCATCTCCGTCGACGTGGGTGATCGTATCGACTGGCACGACCTCAGGAAGGAGCTGGTGGATGTTGACCGGGGCGTCCGACCCGTGCGTACCGAACAGATGCACCTGACCCTGAGGTTCCTTGGGGACACCGACGAGGGGCTGGTCGAGCCCCTCCAGGAGCTCATGGCCAGCTCCGTCGAGGGATTCGAACCCTTCCGCCTGACCTTCGAGGGGGTGGGTGCCTTCCCCAACGCCAGGAAGCCAAGGGTGGTCTGGATCGGCCTCACCGGTGCGGACCCCCTGGTCACGATATCCCGCCGGCTGGAGGCGGGGGTCGTCGAGCTGGGCTTCAAACCTGAGAAGCGGGCCTTCCGTCCCCACGCCACGGTGGCCAGGATCAAGAACGTGCGTCGCCAGGGCCGCCTCTCGTCCCTGCTGGACAGGTGGGCCGACGCATCCTTCGGTTCGATGGAGGTGGAGGTAATGCATCTCAAGAGATCCCAGCTCACGCCTGAGGGGGCCATCCACTCCAATGTCCACTCCACGACCCTTGAGGGATGAGAGCCGCCAGTCTGGTTTCCGAGGGTCAAAACCAACATCAAAAGGTTAATAAAAAGGCCAGTCTTACCGATACCAATAGGATGGGACCCCATGCGAAGTGCTAGATTCTTACTTCTGATGTCTGGTATGCTCATACTGATAGCGATGTCCCTGGCCCTTAGCACCTCCGCTATAGAAGGCGACCCACCTCCGGGTGGGAATTGGGATATCATGGATCAGGTGGAGTACATCGGGAAGACCGGATATGTCGAGGGGAGCTTGAACATCATGATCAACGGCCAGTTGACCATCGAGGATTCCACCCTGGTGATCAACCATAGCCTGATGGTGGATTCCTACGGCACGCTGATCGTGACGAACTCGACCATCAAGTTCAAAGGTTCGCTGACCGTCCAGAACCGCTTCGATGTCATGGCATGGGGGACGGTGACCATTACCGACGAGGATAACGACCGATCGACCACCGATGACGCATCGGTAATCATGTCCGACACCCTTATCAATTACCAATGGCTCGTCATGGATAACGCGACGTTCGTCGTGCGTAACTCCTTCATATCGGATTGTGGCCTGTACTCCCCGGGCCCCCTGGACGACGATGGGCTGCGGCTCTTGACCAACCATGCGGTGATAGAGGGGACAAATATCACCGACGGGTACTACGGCTTGATAGCGGAGGGGGTCAATGGTCTTAGGATGGAGAACACGACCATCTCGGATTGCCAGACCGGGCTCATCTTGATCGGCACCCGGGACTGCACCGTCACCACCTCCAGGTTCATCAACAACGTGGACTACGGCCTCGAGGTCCGAGGCTTCAACGGCAATCTGGTCATATCTGACAACGAGATGTCGGGAAACGGTCGGGTGAACCTCTACATGTTCCTGTCCTCTGGTTTCGCCAACGAGCTGTACAGGTGCACGGTGGGTCCCGGGGGCAACACCGGTATTCTCATTGAGGAGACCATGGACTGGGAGATCCGGGACATCCGAGTGACCCAATGCCAGGTCGGAATCGACATCGATCTCTCTACCATCGCATTGATCAACACGTCGGTATCGGAATGTCCAGTTGGCACCACCGTGAAGGGGGTAGGCACTGTACAGCTGGTCGACCTTCAGCTGGCCGAAACCACGATATCCGTCGATGCTCTGACCGTGGTCAATCTCTCCGCCGTCGGGAGCATGACCTGGACCGACGTGGTCGGGGACCTGGCATGTCCCCTAGAGGCGCAGTCCGACGCCACCTTGACAATGGAGCGTTGCCAGATCGCCTTCTCGAACCGGGGGGCCATCCCCAGCGGCCTGCACGTGTACACCCGCGGAACTATCCACCTTTTCAACTCCTCACTGGACAGCCCAACCTCGGGCGAATGGACCGCCCTCATGGACGATGGGTCCCGGGTCGAAATCAAGTGGACCTCCTTCTCGGACCTGGGGACCACCACCGGCGAAACCAGGGAGAGGGGCCTGTTCATTGGAGGGGGTGGGAACGTAGAGGAGGTGACCATCTCCGACTCCCTCGTCGGGTTCGTGGTCGGAAGGGCCAATGCCAACTTCATCAACATCACGATCCTTGATTGCCTGACGGGCATCGTGGCCGACGGTGACCTCGGAAAAGGTGGCGCGGAGGTCTTCGGACTTGATATGGAGGGGTGCGTCGTCGCCGTCCGAGCCATTAACAGCGGGATGATCTCAGTCACCGACGGGACCTTCCATCTGGGGAGCAGCGATGGTTTCAACATGACAGAGGGCACTATCGTCCTTCGCGATTGTTGGGTATCGGACCCGGCCACCGGCATGAAGACGGCGATCCTCAGGGACCTGTCCAGCCTCGACCTGGTGAACTCGGTCGTGAGCCAGGTGTTCGATATCGGACCGAACTTCAACACCGTGAACATCTACTGGTACCTGAACCTTACCCTTAGGTACCTCTCCAACGATGCCCCTGTTTCCGAGGGGCTTGTCACCATCCGGGAGGCCAGTGGCACCATCGTGCATACTGACCTCGAGGCCGGCATCGATGGTGCCCTGGAGAGGATCGAGCTGAGGGAGAAGTCCCTCACTCCCAACGCCGTTATCACGACCCCGCATACGGTCACGGTCTCGAAGGATGGTCTCCAGGACTCCTTCAGCATACTCATGGACGGTTCCAAGGACCACACTTTCAACTTGGACAACTACCCACCGGTGCTGGTTGTTAATTACCCCGAGAACGGTGCCATGCTCAATGCATCTATGGTAACGTTCCTGGGCGAGGCGTGGGACGCGGTGATAACCGAGACCGAGGGCTTGGCCTCCATGAACTACAGGGTGGACGGGGGTGATTGGATGCCCATAGAGATCCCAGCTGTCAAGGCTTGGTCCTTCGATGTCACCTTGGACGACGGTTTCCACGCGGTGGAGGTGGAGGTCTATGACAGGATAGGTAACCACAACTCCAGCATCGTGACCGTCGAGGTGAACACACGGCTACCAAGCCTCATACTACTGTCGCCCGCGGAAGGGTTGATCACCAAACAGGCCGAGCTCCTGGTGATCGGACAAACCGAACCGGGCATGGAAGTGAGGATCAATGGGGTGCAGGTGGACGGCTCGAAGGACGGTTCCTTCAATGAGACCATCGACCTGGTCGAGGGGTTGAACGTTGTGGTCGTGACCGCCACCGATGCCCTTGAGAACACCGCTGTCGAGACCAGGAACGTCACCCTGGACACGATCCCGCCCGAGGTCGTCCTGGACGACCCGGGACCCTACATCACCAAGGAGCCCACCTACACCCTGTCCGGGAGCAAGGAGGTCAATACCACCATCTACGTGAACGGCTACCTGCTCGAGTACTTCGACTCGGACAGGTTCACCACGACCGTAGACCTGGACGAGGGGCTCAACCCGGTCCTGATCTTCAGCTTGGACCAGGCGGGCAACAACTGGTCCAAGACGATCATCATAGAGCGCGACAGCACGCCGCCCTCCCTTTCGGTGGCGCGGCTTCCCGAGCACACCAACAAGGTCACCATCACCGTCCAGGGGAGCACCGATGACCCGGATGCGAACATCACCGTGAACGGCGAGGAGGTGACCTTGTCCGGGCTCACCTTCGCCTACACGTTGACCCTCGCGGAGGGCGAGAACACCATCACCGTCGAGGCCGAGGACCCCCTAGGCAATGCGGCGGAGCCAGACGTCCAGGTCGTGAACGTCGACACCGTCCTGCCGGTCCTCGAGGTGTACACGCCCAAGTACGTCAAGACCTTCGATGACGAGCAGGACCTCTCGGGTGAGACCGAACCCGGGCTGCCCGTGGTCGTCTTCGTCTCGTACGGCGGCGCCTACACCATGACCTACAACCTCGTTGCGGACGCCGAGGGCGCCTTCGAGGTGACGGTGGCGCTCCCCCAGGTGGGGAACCATTCCGTGACGGTGACGGCGATCGACCTGGCGGGCAACAAGGCCACCGAGGAGCTGTACTTCGATCGCGTCAGGCCCGATGTGGAGCCGCCGCCGGAGCCCGAGCAACCGAGCTGGTTCGAGGAGAACTGGACATTGGTCATCCTGCTGGCCGCCGTCATCGGCGCCGGTGCTGTCCTTCTATTCACCTTCGCCTCGGTCAAGCAGAGGAAGGAGGCCATGAGGGCCCGCGCCCAGGCCAGGATGGAGGCGCAAGAGGAGTTGGAGGATGAGTCTCCCGACGAGGTCGACGACGAGGAGGAGGCCGAGGATGATCAGGAAGAGGCCGAGGAGGGGGAGGCCGGGGAGGAGGAAGCCGAAGTGGGGGAGGCCGAGGAGGCCCCCGAGGAGGATGAGGACCGGTCGTGACGGCCTCGTCCAGAGATTTCCCTGGTTGATAATACCAGATGAAACTTTTTATATGTCAGTCTACCTGGACTGGCACAGTCGTAGCACAACCCCTGGAGGGCTCCTGGGATGCACAGCAGATACTTCTACGCCCTTGCCGGGACCGCGGTGATGACTCTCCTTCTGGTCCTGCTCCTCGCCGGAGGGAGCGCAGGCCAGACCGATCCCCCAGCCTCGGGGGACTGGACCGTGTCAGACACCACCGTGGTCACCGACCGGAACGTCGACCTGCACGGTGACCTCGTGGTCACCGCCACCGGGTCGCTGACCTTGGAGAACGTGACCCTGAAGATCTTCGTCGCCTCCCCCGGCGAGCACGGCATCGAGGTCGAGGCGGGGGGAACCCTGACCCTCCGGGACGGGGATGGCCAGGCATCGACCACGGCCGACGCCACCTCCGTCACCGCACAGCCCGCCAACCGGGCGTACTACTTCATCGTGAGGGCGGACGCCACGCTGCGCATCACCAACTCCCTCATCACCCGATGCGGCTACGTGCCCTCGGTGGGGAAGGAGAGGCAGGGCCTCTACATCGCCACCGACGACGCCATCATCACCGGTACGTCCTTCGACGACTGCCTTCAGGGCCTGGTCGTGGAGGACGGCACCGCCATCGCCATCGACTCCACCTTTACCAACAGCACCTACAATGGCGTCCTTGGCGAGGACGCCGACGTGACCCTGCGAGGATGCATCATGGCCGACAACGGCTACGAGGGCGCCCGATTCTTTAGGGGCGACGCCGTCCTGGATGGATGCCAGGTCCTGAACAACCGCGACGGCATATTCATAAGGACGGGATGCAACGCCACCATCAACAACACCATCGTCAAGGGCAACCGCGACGGCATCTTCATGGAACTGGACCCCGTCGTGGAGGTGCTCGGCTGCACCTTCCAGGCCAACACCCAGGATGCCATCTCGGCCAAGGACAGGGTGACCCTCACCCTGCGTGACACCCTGCTGGGAGGCAATACCCGGTCGGGCATCAAGGCCCTGAACGGCATCGTCATCACCAGCAGCGGCAACACCATCCGCAACAACGTCTACGGGGTGCAGCTCAACATGAACAGCCGGATGACCTCGGTCGGCGACACCTTCAGGGGGAACACCAACTGTGCCATCTACCTCAAGAGCACCTCTTCCCTGGTCATCATCGAAGGTACCCTCACGGGGAACGTCGTCGGCATCAAGGGCGAGGGCACCTCGTCGGTGGAGGCCTGGGCCACCACCATGGAGGAGTGCACCTTCGAGGGGTACAAGCTCACGGACACCGACCTTGACCTGTACGACGGTAGGATCCTCAACTGCACCGGCGGAGGGGTCGTCCCGGACACGGATTCCGTGACGCGATGGTTCGTCAACACCGGTAACAGCTCCGCGCTGGTCAACGCCGACTCGGAGTTCACCCACAACATCCTCGTCTGGGGCGACCTGACCCTGGACGATGTCACCGTCGGCTTCCACAGCGGGTCGACCAACTACGGGATCTCCTGCCAAGGAGGATACCAGGACTGGAGCAACGTCACCTTCAGGAACGAGGGGTCGACCGGAGGCGTGATCTTCCGCATCCAGGGCACTGCAACGGGCAGGGCCTGGTTCGTCACCCTCGACGATGCGTACACCAGCGCTCCCAACGATCACCCGATCATCGAGGTGCCCTTCGAGCTGCATCGATGCACCTTCAGGAACAGCCTGTACGGTCTCTACGTGGCCCACAAGGACGTCGTCATCGACAGGTGCACCTTCTCGGGCAACACCCGGGGTGTCGAGGTGGACACCGCCACGGTGAGGTTCGACAACTGCACCTTCTCCGGGAACTCTGTATGGGATGTGCACGTGACCGACAGCGGCCACGCCGCCCTCGTCAACTGCTCCTTCGACCCCGCGAAGGTCGGCCTGGGCGGAGCGTCGGACGAGTGGAGCGCCTGGTGGACCGTCCACGTGAAGGTGTCCTTCCCCACCGGCCAACGGGTCTCGGGCGCAGATGTGACCGTCAGGGACAGGGAGAACGTCGTGGTCAACTCGGGGACCACCGGTCCCAGTGGTTACCTCCACGACATCCCCGTGCTGGAGCACGTCACCACCCAGGCCGCCCGCGACGATCGCGGCCCGCATCTGTTCAGGGCGGACTTCGGGACCTCCTGGGGAGGAGGCTACGTCAACGTGACCTCACACCTATGGGTCGATATCAATGTCACCGACCCGTATCCCCCCACCATCGAGCTCACCTCCCACTCCGACGGCGACCACATCAGCGACCCCGTGCTGGTCCTGAGGGGCACCGCGTCGGACGCGGGCTCCGGCCTGTACAGGGTCGAGGCCCGGATCGCAACCCAGGGATGGCAGACCGTCACCGGCCTCGAGGACTGGGAGTGGACCACCACGCTGTCCTGGGATGGCACCTTCCCCTTCAGCATCAGGGCCCGGGACAACGCGCTGAACGAGGTGATCTACCACTTCAACCTCACCCTGGACACCGAGGCCCCTGATATCGACCTCCAGGTGCCGCCCACCCCCGGCAACAACAGCCTGGTCGGCTCGGCCGACGTGTCCATCGTCGGGTACACCGACGACCCCTCGGTCACCGTCACCGCCAACGGCGTCAACGCCACCATGAACGGCACCCTCTTCACCATCGACCTCACCCTCGTCGATGGCCTGAACACCATAACGATCCACGCCGTCGACCTCGCGGGGAACGAGGCCACCCTGGTCTGGGTGCTCAACGCGGACCTGGAGGCACCTCCCCTCACGCTGGATGAGCCCAAGGACGGGGCGGTGCTCAACATGACCACCGTGACCATCGAGGGTACGACGAGCCCGTACGGTGACGTGTACTACAGGGTCGTGGAGGTCTCCAACGTCTGGTCGCTCCTGACGGCATCGGGCACGGGGTACTTCACCAAGGAGGTCAACCGCCTCAAGCAGGGGACGAACACCGTCGAGGTCATGGTGAGGGACGCGGCCATGAACGAGATCGTCATAACCCACCTCATCACCGTCGACACCGTCAGGCCCGAACTGCTCACCACCGTCCCCGAGAACGGTGCCTACGTCCGCTTAAGGACCCTCAACATCACCGGCAACTACACCGAGCCCATCTCCTCCCTGATGGTGGGCTCGATAGAGGCCACCGTCGATGGGGCCAACTTCTCCATCGAGGTCGAGCTGGGCGACGGCTTGAACAACGTGCGGCTGATCGCCAAGGACATGGTGGGCAACGTCGGCGCCATCACCATCCGGTTCTACCTGGACACCACTCCCCCAGGCCTGGACCTGCCCGGGTTCACCTGGAACTCCGAGGAGGGGGTGTTCGAGCCCAAGGGCACCAACAAGCGATTCTTCGTCCTCTCGGGTACCACCGAGATGGGCGCCCTCCTGTTCATCGATGGCTGGAGGTACGAGGTGGACGACCTGGGCAAGTTCGCGGCGGAGCTGGACCTGGAGGAGGACGGCGTGAACGTCCTCGAGGTGCTGGTCAGGGACCGTGCTGGTAACGAGTTCGCGACCACCGTGACCCTGGTCCTTGACACCAATACGCCCCAGTTCCAGGTCGACACCCCCAAGGACCAGTTCCGGACGGACAAGGACTACGTCAGGGTGACCGGCACGGTGACCAAGGGTGACACCGTCACCGTGGGCGAGAACTCGGTGGTCTCCGAGGACGGCACCTTCGACATCAAGGTCAGCCTGGACGACGCCCTCAACCTCCTGGTCATCACCGCCAGCGACGACGCGGGCAACGAGGTGTCCGTGGAGCGACTGGTGTTCATGGTCGAGGACACCGAGGGATTGACGGGCTACGAGTTCCTGGACGAGAACTGCCAGAGCCTCCTGGTCGTCATCGTCATCGTCATCATAGCATTGGGCATCGTACTTGCCTTCGCATGGAAGCAGGACGACATGATGGACCGGCGGGAGAAGAGGTTGGAGGGCGTCCTCGAGGAGGAGCACATCGAGCTGGACAGGCCCCATATCGAGCCCACCGCCGGCTATCTCGAGTACGACCCGACCAGCGAGACCGGTCGCAGGCCGGAGTTCGAGGAGGGCCAGGACGAGGACTTCGTCTCGATGGCCGATTTCCAGCGCGAGATGGAGCGACGGGACCAGTGAGGTCGGTCCGGCATCACTCGATGTAGAAGTACTCGCCCGAGGCCTTCTGCTCGCGGTCGAGCCGCGAATCGTGCTTGTTGATGCGTGGCCGCTTCGTCTCGAAGTCCCTCCTGAAGGTGACCGCGGCGTTCTTCAGGAACGAGTTCATGCCCTGCCGGAGGCCGAAGGGTCCGGCGCCGTGGCCCCTCACAGAGGGCTCCCCGTCGAACACCATGATGCTGTCGGAGACCAGGTCGATGAAGTACACGTCGTGGTCGACGACGAGGGCGGACCGGCCCGTCTTCTCCATGACCCGGCGTATCGTCTTGGCCGCCTCCATCCTCTGGTTCGAGTCCAGGTAGGCCGACGGCTCGTCCAGGAGGTAGATGTCGGCCTGGGCCATAAGCGCCAGGGCGATGGACACGCGCTGGAGCTCGCCCCCGGAAAGGGCGTCGACGTCCCTGAGGTACAACCGCTGGAGGTTCAGGGGCTGCTCGATCTCTGCCTGGAAGAAGCCCGACTGCATCTCCTCGGCCCGGGTGCTCCACAGCAGCTCCTCCACCGTGCCGTTGTATTCACCCTTGATGTACTGTGGTTTGTACGCCACCTTGACGTCCACGTCGATCTCGCCCTCCATGGGCTTGAGGACACCCGCCAGCATCTTGACGAAGGTGGTCTTGCCGGTGGCGTTGGGGCCCACCACGCCCGCCACCTCGCCCACGTGGATCTGTCCGGGCTCGGTCACCAGCTCGAAGGCGGGGTACCGGAGGACGAGCCGTCCGTACTCGATGAGCACCGGCGTCTGCCATTCCTTCCGTGGCGGCCGGCTCTCGAACTTGATCTGCCGGTTGCGGAACCGGATGTTCTCCTCCTTCATGTAACCCTCCAGGTACACGTTGATGGAGGCACGGACGGACCGGGGCAGCGTCATCACGCCGTACGCCCCCTCCTCGCCGTACATCAGGTGGACCTGGTCCGCCAGTGAATCGAGGACCGCCAGGTCGTGCTCGATGATGAGCACCTGCCGGGTCTCCGACAGCTCCTGTATCACCTGGGCCACGACGAGGCGCTGGTGGATGTCGAGGTACGACGACGGCTCGTCGAAGAAGTACACGTCGGCCTCGCGCACGATGGCGGCTGCGATGGCCAGGCGCTGCAGCTCTCCCCCGGACAGGGTCTCCAGGTCCTGGTCCACCACGGCGGCGATCTGGAGCCGCTCCAAGACCTCGTCCACGATGCCCCGCTCGTCCACCTGCTCGAGGAGCTTGTGGACCTTCCCCCTGAACAGCTTCGGCAGCTTGTCCACGTACTGGGGCTTGAGGGCGACCTTCATATCCTGGTCGGCCACCCTCTTGAGGAACTCGTGCATCTCGGTGCCGGCGTACATCTCCAGCACCGGGTCCCAACTGGGCCTGTCGATGAGGTTCCCGAGGTTCGGCACCAGGGTCCCAGACAGTATCTGGAAGGCGGTGGTCTTCCCGATGCCGTTGGGACCCAGCAGACCCACCACCCTGCCCTCCTTGGGCAGGGGCAGCCGGAACAGGCGGAAGCCGTTGATGCCGTACTGGTGTATCAGCTCCTCGTCCAGCTGCTCGGGCAGGTTCACGATGGTGATGGCCTCGAAGGGGCACTTGTGGATGCAGATGCCGCAACCGATGCACAGCACCTCGGAGATCTCGGCCTTGTCGGACCCATCCCCGTGGGTGATGCACTCGCCGCCCTGCCGGTTCACGGGGCAGAAGTAGGAGCATTCCTTGCGGCATCTGGCAGGCTGGCACCTGTCCCGGTCCAGCGCGGCTATCCTCATCGGGGGCGTCGCAGGGCACGCTGGCTTAAAAGGATTTCCATACGGGCGAGGCGCCCTGCCTATAGCGTCAAGAATCCGTTGGGTTCTTACATGTAGTCTCATTATCCCTGATA
>CBDUQW010000046.1:0-29031 GCA_965369625.1 uncultured Thermoplasmata archaeon
ATATAAAGCCCTATGAGTTGCTCGGATCAAATCCAACGGATTCTTGACGCTATAGACTCCACCCCTCCTCTCCTCCGAAAGGTTAAATTCCAACCTTTGCCTTTCCCTCCCTGCGGCAATGTTTTCCCGTATCCAGCCGCGCAATCCAGGAAACGGGAGGTGGTTCCCTTGCCTCCCCACGCACCTGGATTGGACGGCCCGGTCGAACCCCCACCGGAGGACGAGACGTTCGACGTAGGGGTGATCGGCCTGGGTCCCGCCGGCGTCACCGCAGCCACCGAGCTGGTGCGCTACGGCTACTCCGTGGTGGCCATGGAGAGGGGTCGGATAGGCGGCCTCATCCACTTGGCGCGCAAGGTCGAAAACTTCCCAGGCATCCCTCCCTCCAGCCCCGGGACCATCGTGGTGGAGATGCTGTGGGAGCACCTGAAGCGATTCCCGCCGAGGATCGTGGAGGCCGACGTGAGCGACATCTACCACACGGGCGTGGGCTACGGCATCTCCCTCGGCGACACCTCCGTTGCTGTGCGGTCCCTGATCCTGACCACGGGCACCCGACCGAAGCTCCTGGGTCTGCCCGGGGAGGACCTTCCCTGGGTGCATCACTCGTGGACCGACGTGAGGGCCGGACCTGGGTCCACTGTGGCCGTCATCGGCGGAGGGGACCTGGCCATAGACCAGGCGCTGTCCTTGAGCGACGGGAGCCGCAGGGTCGAGATGCTGCTCCGGTCGGAGGCCCCCCGTGGCAACAAACAGCTCCAGAGAGAGCTCGAGGACACCGAGGGGATCCACATCCGTACAGAGTGCCCGCCCCTGCGCTTCGACGAGGAGCAGGGACCCACCGTGGTCTACGCCAAGGGTGGCCACGAGGTCAAGCTCCCGGTGGACGCGGTGCTCGTCTCGATCGGGAGGGAACCCGCATTGCCCAACCTAAACGACGCGATCCTAAGCCTGGACAGGGCCCGGTTCCTTGCACCCGAGGGGCTGCTCCTCGCCGGGGACGTGATCGCTGACAGGCGCAGGCAGGTCGCCATCGCCATGGGCAGCGGACTCGATGCTGCCATGCGAGCCGACGAGTACCTCAGGAGGGTGGACGAATGAGGCTCGTCGCATCCTCGGGCAACCCGGACCTGGCCATGGTCCACGTGGCCGAGGACGCACAGGGCCGCCGTCTCGAGTTCGTGGACTCCATCCAGCCCCCCCGCACCCGGGACGAGAAGTGGGTGGTCATCGTGTCCACCATGTTCGGTTGTCCCGTGGGCTGCCAGATGTGCGACGCCGGTGGGGGATACCAGGGGAGGGTGGACGCCCACGGCATGCTCTGGCAGGTGCGGGAGGCGGTGTCCCAGCGCTTCGGCAACGGGGACCCCCCGCGAACGGACATGCTGAAGGTGCAGTTCGCCCGAATGGGCGAGCCCGCTCTCAACGACCATGTCCTGGACGCCCTGGTCGGGCTCCGCCAGGCGTACCCGGACACCAACGTGGTCGCCTCGGTCAGCACCGTTGGTCCGACGGCCTCTCGGGGGTTCCTCGGGCGCCTCCGCAAGGTCAAGGACGACCACTACGCTGATGGCCATTTCCAGCTCCAGTTCTCCATCCACTCCACGGACACCGACGTCAGGTCCCGGCTGTGCCCCATCAAGACCCTCTCCTTCGACGAGATGGCGGAGATCGGGAGGTCGTTCCGTACCAACGGCGACAAGCGGGTCACCCTCAACTTCTGCCTCATCGAGGGCATACCCATCGACCCCGCCGTCGTCCGCAGGCACTTCGACCCAGAGCACTTCCTCATCAAGCTGACGCCCCTCAACCCCACCGTCCGGGCCGAGGAGGCGGGCCTGGTGTCCCTCATCGAGAAGGACCGGGAGGAGGCCGCCAAGGTCACCGTCGAGGCCTTCCGGGAGCAGGGGTTCGACGTGCTGCTCAGCATCGGGGAGTACGAGGAGAACCAGATCGGCTCCAACTGCGGCCAGTACCTGGGCAGGATCACTGCGGGCCAGTCCTAGGGGATGACCTTGTACCTGGTCAAGACCACACGGAATTAGGACAGGATGGCTATGATGGGACCCACGATGCGAAGGTACCAAGGAGAGGAGGACAATGAGCGCATCCGCGACTTCCTCCGGGACGTGATGGTCCGGAACGACCTTCGTGAGCTGAGCTGGCACGTGGCCCGTTTCGACTACTTCCGATGGCACGGCTGCAAGTACATAGGCGATTACGTCTTCGAGGAGGCCGTCCTCATCTGGGAGACCGAGGAAGGTCGGATCGCGGCTGTCCTGAACCCCGAGGGGAAGGGCCACGCGTTCTTCCAGATGGACCCAGACCTCCGGACCGTCGAGCTGCTGGAGGAGATGCTCGCCGTGGCGGAGGAGCGCTATCCTGCCCCCGACAAGGGAGGGCGGGTGAGGCTCAGCGTGTGGGCCGACTCCGAGGACGACATGCTCGCCGGTCTGCTGGAGCGCTCGGGCTACTCGAGGACGGGAGAGCTGGAGCGACAGGGACGCAACGACCTGGGTGACGCGATACCTGAGGGGGCGCCCCCCGAGGGCTACGCCGTTCGCTCCCTCGGCGGGAGGGGGGAGCTCCCCGCCAGGGCCTGGCTCTCCTGGAGGGCCTTCCATCCCAACGATCCCGATGAAAAATACGAGGGCTGGGAGTGGTATCTCAACATCCAGAGGGAACCCCTCTACCGGCGGGACCTGGACATAGTCGCCGTCGCCCCCGACGGCGGCCTCGCATCCTTCACCACCGTGTGGTACGACGATGTCACCCGGACGGCCTACTTCGAACCCGTGGGCACCGAGCCCGACCACCAGCGGAAGGGGCTGGCCACCGCGGTGATGGCCGAGGGACTGCGCAGGTTGGAGAAGCTGGGTTGCATCAGGGCCTTCGTGGGGGGGTACGAGCCCGGGGCCTTCGCCCTCTACGGCACTGCCACCAGGTTCGTGGAGTGCGACTACTCGGAGGAGTGGCGGAGATACCTCTAGCGCACCGCAGTCCTCGCGAGAAGGATGTGGTGGGCCCGCCCAGATTTGAACTGGAGTCTATGCGTCCCGAACGCACAAGTATGGACCAAGCTAACCCACGGGCCCGGGTTGTGGAGTGGTGCAGCGAGCAGGTGGTATATTTAGATTATGCTGGGGTCCTGGATTGTGATCTCAGCACAGCCCCTCTGGCACCAGGTCCAGGTGGGAGAACTTCTTGCGCATCGCCCGCATCGCGCGCAGGTCGAACTCCACGATGCACATCTCCTCCTCGTCCTCCAGTCGGAGGGGGATGTCCACCCCGTCGGCCACCTCCATCACCCCGTACTTGACCGTCCGGGGCGTGACGGCGATGGAACCGCCCAGGTACTGGCGCTTCATGAACTCGCCCAGCTGGCCCACGGCCGCGATGGGGATACCGTTGGCGTTGGACCTGGCGATGATGGTGGCCTGCATCGTGTCCCTCTCCTCGATCGAGGAGGCGCTCAGCTGGTAGAGCAGGACCTCGGCCCCCTTCTCCACCTGCAACCTGGCGATGTCGGGCACCGCCGCGTCGTAGCCGGCCATCACGCCACACAGGACACCGTCGATCTCCAC
The DNA here is from genome assembly GCA_965369625.1 of uncultured Thermoplasmata archaeon. Lineage (GTDB taxonomy): Archaea > Thermoplasmatota > DTKX01 > DTKX01. The sequence continues at coordinate 3,585 of CBDUQW010000046.1, forward strand.
AGGTTCGACGACAGTGACCTTGTCGAACCAGGGTCGCTCGGTGGGGTTGTAGACCACCTTGTTCACCATGGAGATGATGTCGCCCCGCCGCCCGATGACCACCGACGAGAGGTACTGCTCCCGGGGCTGCTCGCTCACCCGGTTGCGGGTGGTGCCGCACACGATATTGATACGCGACCGCTTCGCCTGGGCCTGCAGCTCTGCGATCTGTTCGTTGGGAAGGACCTCCACCGGGATATCGCCCAGGAAGTTCTCCCCGAAGATGACCACCCGGCACTTGGCCCTGGCCGCCCTCTTGGTGAAGTCACGGGCCTTGAGAAGGTTCTCCTCGGCAGAGCCCGGGCGGGTCCAGTCGTAGGACATCTGGGCAATGGCAACCTTGAAAGTGTCTGGCAACGGAACACCCTCGGCCATGGTTGGAAGGGAGGGTGCGTCAATATACTTTTCGGGAGATTTCCCGAGGCCATGAACGATGTGGGGCGCGAGTGTGGCCCTGTGGTCATTCCACTTATCGCCGAATCTGGACTTCGGCAAGTTTTTTATATCCCTCCCGCTATCGGCCGGAACGTGAACGAGGAGTTCGCGGAGAAGATAGCCGGGGAGATCACCCTGTCCAGCGAGCCTGGCAAGACGCTGCGCAAGTGGCGACAGGTATTCGGTGTCTCCCAGAAGGAGCTTGCCGGCGAGATGGGCATCTCCCACAGCGTGGTCTCGGACTACGAGGGGGGTCGCAGGCGCAGTCCCACCATCGCCACCGTTCGCAGGGTGGTCAATGCACTGCTGGCCATCGACGAGAGGCGGGGCTCCCCCACCATCTCCAAGTACCAGGTCAGGGAGGACGGGCGCGCCATCGTCAGCATGCGCGAGTTCCCCGTCGGCGTCACCTGCAAGGAGTTCGCCGACCTGGTCGAGGGCGAGGTGATGTGGGGCAAGCACGTCTTGGACCGGCGCCTCTACGGCTACACCCTCCTGGACTCCCTCAAGGTCATCACGTCCCTGACCTCCTTCGACTACCTCCAGATATACGGCTGGAGCCAGGAGAGGGCCCTCGTCTTCATGGGCGTGGAGTTCGGGCGGAGCCCGATGGTGGCCATCAGGGCCCACCCCCTCAAGCCGGGGATGGTGGTCTACCACAGGCCCAAGAACGTGGACGAGCTTGCCGTGCGGCTGGCCGAGATAGAGGGCATCCCCCTCGTGGTCACCGACATGGAAGTGGACCGGATGGTCAAGGTCCTTTCGAATATCTGAGAGCCGAGGAGGCGTCAATCATGGATGTCGGCATTCTGAGCTATGGTATCTGGATACCGCGCCACCGCATCGCGACGGAGGAGATCGCAAGGGTGTGGGGCAAGGACGGGGCTAGCATGGCCGCGGGCCTGGGCGTGCGGAGCAAGTCCGTCCCCACCGTGGACGAGGACGTGGTCACCATGTCCGTCGAGGCCGCCGAGATGGCGATGCGCCGCAGCCGCTTCGACCGCGTCGACATCGGGGCGATCTACGTGGGCTCCGAGTCCCATCCCTACGCCGTCAAGCCCTCCGCGACCATCGTCGCGGAGGCCATCGGTGCCACCCCCGACCTGACCGCCGCGGACTTCGAGTTCGCCTGCAAGGCGGGCACCGCCGCCATCCAGACCTGCATGGGCCTGGTCAAGTCGGAGATGATCGAGGGGGGCTTCGCCATAGGAGCGGACACCTCCCAGGGCGCCCCCGGTGACGCCCTCGAGTACTCCGCATCGGCGGGCGCGGGCGCATTCCTCATCTCCTCGGGTCCCGGCGTGATAGCCCGCATCGACCACACCCTCAGCTTCACCACGGACACGCCGGACTTCTGGCGCCGGGAGGGACAGCGCTACCCGTCCCATGGAGGCCGGTTCACCGGCGTGCCCGCGTACTTCAAGCACGTGGTCACGTGCGGCGAGAAGATGATGGAGGCCCGGGGCACCACCGCCGAGGACTACGACCACGTGGTGCTGCACCAGCCCAACGGCAAGTTCCCGCTACGGGCCGCAAAGACCCTGGGATTCCCCAAGGAGAAGGTGGAGACGGGCCTGCTCACCCCCCGCATCGGCAACACCTACAGCGCCGCCGTGCCCCTGGGGCTGGCAGCCGTCCTCGACAAGGCGGGGCCCGGGAACAGGATCCTGGTCGTCTCCTACGGCTCGGGAGCCGGGTCCGACGCCTTCGACATCACCGTCACCGACGCCATCACGGACTACGTCCGGGAGGGTGACGACCTGGTGGAGACCCGCATCGCCTTCAACAAGTTCATCGACTACGCGACATACGCCAAGTTCCGCGGCAAGATCCTGATGGGGGATGGCGCATGAGGGAAGTGGCCATCATCGGGGCCGCCATGACCAAGTTCGGCGAACTCTGGGACAGGTCCCTCCGGGACATCGGCCTCGAGAGCGGGATGCTGGCACTGATGGACGCCGGCCTCGAGACCGAGGACGTCCAGGCCCTGTTCCTGGGTAACATGTCCGCGGGTCGCTTCATCCAGCAGGAGCACATAGGCGCCCTCATCGCGGACCACGCGGGCCTCGCGGACAGGGGCATCCCTGCCACCAGGGTCGAGGCGGGCGGTGCCACCGGCGGCCTCGCCCTGCGTCAGGCCTACCTGACCGTCGCATCGGGTGCCCACGACGTCGTCATGGTCGGGGGCGCCGAGAAGATGACGGACGTGTCGGACCAGGACGCCGAGGAGACCATGTCCTTCGCCGCCGACCAGGAGTGGGAGGTGTTCTTCGGGGCCACCCTGGCATCGCTCTACGCCATCATGGCCCGCCGCCACATGCACAAGTTCGGCACCACCGCCGAGCAGCTGGCCCATGTGGCCGTCAAGAACCACGCCCACGGGTCGGCCAACCCCAAGGCGCAGTTCCGCAACCAGATCCGGATCGAGCAGGTCCTGGGCGCGGGACGCGTGGCCGAGCCCCTCGGGGTCTTCGACTGCTCCCCCATCAGCGACGGGGGCGCGGCCGTCGTGCTCACCACCCTCGAACGGGCGAGGGAGCTCACCGACGAGCCCATCCTCATCACCGGCTCCGCCCAGGCGTCCGACACCCTCGCCCTCCACGACCGGTGGTCCCTCACCTCCCAGCGGGCCACCCGCTTGGCGGGCAAGCTGGCCCTGGACCAGGCGGGCAAGGAGCTGGCGCAGGTGGACCTGATGGAGGTCAACGACGGCTTCACCATCGCAGAGATCATCTCCCTTGAGGACCTGGGCCTCGCGGAACGGGGGGAGGGCGGACGTCTCGCCGAGGAGGGCGTCACCGCCCTGGGCGGGGACACGCCCGTCAACACCTCCGGTGGCCTCAAGGCCCGGGGCAACCCGCCCGGCGCCACCGGCATCGCCCAGGCGGTGGAGATCTACGACCAGCTCAAGGGGCGTGCCGAGGGTCGGCAGGTCGAGGGCGCCCGCGTCGGGCTGGCCCACAACGTGGGCGGCACGGGTGCCACCGTGACCGTCCACGTGATGGAGGTGGTCTAGATGGCGGGAGTGCGCTTCTGGCGGGAGTTCGACACCCGCTACAGGATGCTGGCCACCCGGTGTCCCCAGTGCGGGCTCGTGTACTTCCCGCCCCGCACCGTCTGTCGCAAGTGCCGCAGGTCGTCGTTGGGCAAGATGGTGAAGGTGCCCCTTCCATCGAAGGGGAACGTCAAGTCCTTCACCGTGGTCCACCAGGGTCAGAAGGGCTTCGACCCCCAGGTGCCCTACGTCATGGCCATGGTGGAGTTTCAGGGCGGCGTCACCGTCCTGGGACAGGTGGTGGACTGCGACCCGGAGGACGTGGCGATCGGCATGGAGGTCAAGCCCGTGTTCCGCCGCGTGAGGGAGGAGGGGGAGTCGGGGGTCATCCACTACGGCTACAAGTTCGCCCCGCCCTGCTTCCCCGTCTGCACCGACGAGAGCCTGGTCGCTGAGGAGTAGTCCGTCGCGACGCGGGCGGCTGCGATCCGAGGGCTAGAGCTTGCCCTCCTTGGCCTTCTTGTTCAGGCGCTTCTTCCGCTCCTTGGAGTTGAAGCCCGTCACCGCATCCAGGAACCTGTTGTAGCGGTGGATGGACTCCGAGGCCACGTCAACGGTGACATCGGGGTTGGACACGGTGACGATCTCCAGTTCCGCCTTGGAGAGCATCTTCGTCCTCAGGGGCTTGAGGGCGCCGTACTCTACGCAGTGCCACCCGTCGTCGGTCACTTCGACGGGGGAGGCGAAGTGCTCCTCCATCATGTTCTTCAGCCCGTCGCCCTCGACGACCTTCCAGTGGCCTCGCTTTATGTCCTGGACCGTCATTTCCGCATCACCTGTCCAATGGTTTAATTGCCTTCTTGCCCTATTAGCTTTGAGGAGGCGGAGTCCACGCGCATGACCCGGAACTGCTCTTATTGCGGCAAGCCCACGACGACCAGCTGCCACCTTTGTGGGAAGCCCATCTGCCACCGCTGCTCCCGGCCGCGGCGCCCCGGGCAGTTCCTTTGCCCAGCCTGCGCTGCGGGAAAGGGTGATATCGACCAGGGACCTGCAGGGCCGGGCCCGGGGGACCCGACGGGTCCTCGGAGCATGCCCTGATTCAGCTGAGCAGCCGCTTGGCCTGTTCCTCGTCCAGGTCCAGGGACCGGACCAGGTAGACGAGGCACTTCCGGACGACCTCCTCGCGGTCCTCCTCGGCGGGCTCGCCCTCGTTCTTGGCCTTCCAGGTGTAGTAGTACTCCAACCCGAACTCGGAGTAGTACAGGTAAGCGTTCTCCGGGTCCGCCTCCGCCGCCCGGTTGTAGCTCTCCTCTGCCATCTCATATCTCCCGACCTCGAGGGAGAAGGAGCCCAGTCGGGCCAGGTAATAGGCGTTCTCGGGCTCCAGGTCGATGGCTGCCTGGTAGTCGGCGATGACCTCCTCGGCGGATACCTTGGGCACGCCCAGGGCGGCCTCGGCCTTCCCCATGTGGGCCTCGGGGTTCTTGGGGTCCAGCTTGATGGCCTTCTTGAACTTGGAGAGAGCCGCCTTGAAGTCCATCTCGGCAAGCTTCTTCTCACCAGCCAATACCTCCTTATCAGCGTCGGACATGATCTTCACCGTCTGCGATTTGGAAACAGGTCGACCTGTCAATAAAGGTTTGGGTACCGGTATCGGGACGGTGAACTCACCCCCCTGCCGAACGGCCCCGCAAGGATTAAGAGCCAGGCGGGCCATCCCAATGGCGAGAGGGTGCCTGGCCATGAGAAGGACTGTGGTTCTGGTCGTCATCGCGATGCTCCTCGCGCCCGCCGCGCTGACCGCGGTGGTCGGGGACAGGGCGACCTCCCCGCTGACCCTTGGGGGGTTCATCCTCACCGGGGACGGCTCCTCCGCCGTCCGGGGGGCCAGCGTGAGCCTGGAGATCTACAACTCCCTGGACGCCCTCGTCCACCTGGACCTGACGGTGACCCTGGAGGGTGGCAACTACAGCTTCCGGGTGCCCGCCATCAAGTGGGACCCGGGCTGGAGGGCCCACCTGAAGGCGACCTACTCCCTGGTGGGGGTCACCAACTTCACCAATCACACCCTCACATCCGCCACGGCCCAACGGGTGGACGTCCTTCTGCCCTGGAACCGGACCCTCGGAGCCAGCGTGACGGTCCCCGAACCCCACAGGACCTCGGAGAGGGACGCCCTCACGTCCTGGTCCATCAACGTGACCAACGCGGGCAACGACACGGATGCTGTCACCCTGTGGACCACGTCCTCCAACTCCTCCATCCAGACGGTGTTCAACCCCGGCAACTCCACCGTTCTCGCGCCAGGTGGGACCAAGCTCATCGCCCTGGTCGCGTCGAACCCCGGGCTGGAACCGGACGACTACGACATCCGGCTCCACTGGCGGTCCCAGTGGTACCCTGAGGAGACGGGGACCGTCGACCTCACCTGGACCATCCTCCCCGAGGTGGAGCTCGCCCTGCCCAGGTCGGGGATCAGCTGGTCGCCCGACCCCCTCAACGACGGCGACAACGCCCTGCTCAACTGCACCGTCCTGAACGGCGGAAGGGACGCCGCACCCCTCGCCAACATCACCATGGAGCTGACCCATCCCGTGGACGGCCTCGTCATCAGCGACAAGGTCCGCGTGGATGTCCCTGCCCAGGGGCTCGCCAACGCCAGCTTCCCGTGGCAGGCGGTGTACTCGGAAGAACCTTACAACCTGAAGTTCAAGGTGGAGCATCCCGACAACGTCGGGACGGGCCCCGACGAGGCGGAGGTCTCCCTCTCCGTCGGGGTGGACAACGTTCCCCCCACCGTCACATTCCTCTCCCCGCCCAACACCACGGTTGTGAACGGCACCGTGCTCATCCGGCTGAAGGTCACCGATCCAGACTCCCCGGTGGAGCAGGTCCGTCTCGGCATCGGGGGCGGCCCGTACTTCGACCTGCCCGTGGTCGACGAGCCCACGTACTCGTGGGACACCACCGGACACCCCGACGGATGGTACACCCTCAGGTCCTACGCCAGCGATGCCTACGCCGACGGCCCCGTGGCCTACTGGGAGCTGAAGGTGGAGAACGGGGGGCCCAACACACCGCCCGAGGTGTTCATCGAGGCGCCCCAGGAGGACGACACCGTCGAGGACGTCCTCGAGGCCTCGGGCATCGTCTTCGACACCGATGACAACGTGGAGGAGGTGCTGTACCGCATCGACGGGGGCGTGTGGACCCCGGCGGAGGGCACCACCCGGTGGAACGCCACCATCGACACAGGCGACATGGAGCCGGGTGCTCACCTGCTGGAGGTCCAGGCCTCGGACGGCATCGACCTCTCCGCCATAGAATCGGTCCAGTTCCAGGTCACCGACCTCCCCCGGGTCCACATGGACATGTCGCTGGTGGTGGACCCCGCCACCGTCCTGCCCAACGAGAGGGTCGAGGTGAGGGGCGAGCTGGTCTACGGCAACGGCGTCCGCGCCGCTGGCCTCCAGGTGCGGATCGAGGGCCCCAACGGGCTGTTGGTCTACAAGGAGTCCGACACCAGGGGCGTGTTCCGGCTCTCCACCGTCGCACCGGGGACCGAGGGCACGTACATGTACTCGGCGGCCACCACCGACGGCGACGACCTGTCGGCCTCCAATGCCACACAGCTGCGGGTCCTCAAGAGCCTCGACCCCGACCTGGCCGTCACCGCCATCCGCATCGAGTCGGAGAAGGTGGCGGTGGGCATCAACGTCACCGTGGGCGTGGACCTTCGCAACCTGGGCTTCACCACGGGCAACGGCACCTTCCAGGCATGGCAGGGCGAGCCGGGTGCGGGCGAGCTCATCGAGGAACGCCCCGTGACGGTCTACGACCGCATCACCGTCTCCTTCGACTGGGTCCCGACGGAGGATGGCGACGTGGACCTCACCGTCCAGGTCATAGACGTCCTTCCCTCGGACGCCAACCTGTCGAACAACAGGATGGTCCAGACGGTGCTGGTGGCCAACCTCCCCGACCTTGTGCTGACCAGCATCTCCCTCTCGATCGAGGTCCCCTACGACAACACCACCTTCACCGTGTCCGTCCGGGTCGACAACGAGGGAGGGCTCAACGCATCGTGCACCGTCCGGCTCTACCTGGACGGCAGGGAGACCAAGGACCGGATCGGCGAGGCCGACCTGGCCGTGTCCGCCCACGGCTTCTCTTACGCGGGCTTCGACACGATGGCCCCCCGGGGACCCCACGTCCTGTACGCGGAGATCATCAACGTCTACCCGGACGAGTCGAGGACCGACAACAACAACGCGACCCTCAGGTTCAATGTCCAGGGGCCCTACGTTCCAACGCCTCCCGATGACGGAGGGGAGGTGCTCCTGGGCGGGCTCACCGTCTTGCAGTTCATCGGCATCATCGTGGCGGCTTTGGTCATGACCGTCATCGCCGTGGGCCTGCTCAGGTACGGCTGACGACCCGCTCGCGGCGAATGGTTCATTACGCATCCCAGCATATCCAGATGCCATGGTGGACATGCCCGTGGAGCGCGATGCCCTCGAGGAGCTCTACGCCGGGAGCGGCCTTGACCGGGCGGAGCTCAACCGCCTGCTGGGCGAGCGGCCCGGGGCGCTGTCGCGGATGCTCACCACCGAGTTCATCTCCACCGTGGGCGCGCTGCGCAGGGGGGACTTCCATGACGTGGAGGCGAGGGGCTTCCTGATCTCCGCACCGTCCCACTTCGAGGCCATCTTCCTCATCGCGCGGCCACGCCTCGAGCGGCTGGTGGGGCCGGTCTCGCTGGCGGTGCTGAGCCCGAGCCCCTCGGACGTCACCTTCGCCTTGCCCGCCGTGGTGCCCAGGTCGGTGGCCACCGCCAAGGAGCTGCGCAAGGCCCGCTTCGCCCGGGTGGAGGCGACGGTGCTCAACCTCGAGATGATGGGGGGGGCTCCCGCCCGCTTCCTCCTGGTCAACGGTCTCCACCCCCTGCCCTTCGAGGACTTCTTCGCCGCCCGGGCGCCTGCGATGACGGGGCGGGAGGTCATGGGGCTCCTGCAGGAGAGGTTGAACCTGGACTTCCCCGAGGTGCGCACCGCGCTTCTGGCCCACATGTTCTCCGCCCCCCCTTACCAGGAGAGGGCGGGTGGGACGGGATTGTCCCTGATGGCGTGCGAGGAGCGGAACCGTTGCCTCAGCAAGCGGGCCCTCCACGACGTGCTCCGGGACCTGCGCCTGGCGCTGCCGCCGTACCTCACCGGGCGAAGATGGTCCTCCCACATGGACTACCTGGGCATCCGGCCGGTGCCCATGCGGTACGGTCCGCAACGGCTCACCTGGCGCTTCAACCAGGACGAGACCAAGGCCGCCGCCTTCCTCAGCAGCCGCGCCTCCGGGGAGGGGGCCGACGAGGTGTCCCTCTCCACCAGGTCGCTGCTGGAGGTCCACGACTTCGAGCGGGACCTCAAGGAGATGCTCCGGCGGCCCTCGGAGGGCCAGGTGGTGTTGTCGGTGTGCGACCTGCCCGTCCTCCTGGGCCGGGAGGACCTGGCACGGGACGAGGCCGCCATGGAGCTCCACAGTTCATCGGAGGACGTGGCCCACACCGTCGTCCACGCCGCGATGGTCACCCCCGCCACCGTCCTCGAGCCCCGGGACAGGTCCCACCTGGTGGAGAGGATCCTACGGGAGATCCACCGCGACTGGCCCGAGCTGGAGACGTGCATGAAGCGGGAGGTGGTGTTCAACCTGTCCTCCCAGGGCGGGCTCATCGAGCACGCGACCCGCGCCTCCGGTGCCCTGGTGAGGGCCTACTCCCTGCCACCCGAGGACGCCACCCGGGAGGTGCAGGACATGTTCGTTAGCCTCTTCGCCCGCTTCTACGACGCCCTGGAACCCCAGCTTCGCCACTACGTGGCGGTCCTGGAGAAGCGGGAGCGGGAACGCCGCAACCGCATGGAGTCCGACGTCTCCGACGCCCTGGAATCCGCCTTCCTGGAGCTGGACGCCACCTTCCCCGACGGCTGGCCCTACCCCGAGCTGGAGCGACTGGTCCTCAGCAGGGTGTCCCTGGGACGCGCCGGCCTGCGCAAGCGCTTCGACATGGTCAGGGCCGAGGGCGAGGTTATCGAGGTGGTGCCTGGAGTGTTCAAGCGGGTGTGGGGTGCCGAGCTTTTCAGGTAGTGCAGGGACGGCACATCCGGTCACCCCATCGCAACCCATATCAAAGGTACATTCCATAGGGGTCGCCTACCCGCGGGGAGGGCGATGGCGGAGGAATACTCACTCGAAAGCCTCACGGAGATGTGGACCTCCTTCTTCAAGGAGCATGGCTACGTCCCCAAGCTGCTTGACGTTGCAGCCCAGTACCCTGAGGTCCGCTCCCTCTTCATCCCCTACACCGACGTCGCCCTCTTCAACATCTCCCTCGCGGAGCACCTGCTGGAGCAGCCCACGGCCTCGCTGATGGCCGCGGAGAAGGCCTCGCAGCAGCTCATCCCTCCCGGGCAGCGGGTCCCGGTGCACATCCGCATCGAGGAGCTCCCCGTCGACCCGGAGTTCGGCAAGGTGCCCATCCGCGACCTCCGGAGCAAGCACCTGGGCCGGCTCATCGCCGTGGAGGGGCTGGTCCGCAAGTCCACCGAGGTCCGGCCCCGCCTGAAGGTGGCGGTGTTCCAGTGCATGCGGTGCGGCGCCATCCACAGGGTGGAGCAGGACACGCTGCAGCTCAGGGACCCCCTGGAGTGCTACAAGGAGAACGGGGGTTGCCAGCGAGCAGCGGGGTCCACCAAGTTCCGCCTGATCACCAACTACGCGTCCCTGCCCGACCCCTTCGCCTCCTCCTTCGGCGACAGGGCGCTGGACTTCTCCGAGTTCGTCGACACGCAGAAGATCGAGATGCAGGAGAGCCCCGAGGGGCTACGGGGCGGCGACCAGCCCCAGCGGCTCACGTCGTACCTGGAGGACGACCTGACGGGCAAGCTCTCCCCCGGTGACCGGGTGACCATCAACGGCATCCTCCGGGAGAGCGTCCGGACCCAGGGCTCCCAGAAGTCCACCCTCTTCGAGATCTTCCTCTCCACCGTGTCCGTCGAGCGCCAGAAGGACGATTACGAGGAGATCGAGATCACCGAGGAGGACGAGGAGCAGATACTGGCCACCTCCCGGGACCCCGCCCTGTTCCGCAACTTCATCGCCTCCATCGCCCCCACGATATTCGGGATGGAGGAGGAGAAGGAGGCCCTGTGCCTGCAGCTCTTCGGGGGGGTCACCAAGGTGCTCCCGGACAAGACCCGCATCCGCGGCGACATCCATATCATGCTGGTGGGCGACCCGGGCACCGCCAAGTCACAGCTGCTGCGGTACATGCGCAACATTGCCCCCCGGGCCATCTACACCTCGGGCAAGGCGACCACCGCGGCGGGCCTCACCGCGGCCGCGGTCCGCGACGAGTTCGGAGAGGGGAGGTGGACCCTGGAGGCGGGCGCCCTGGTGCTGGCCGACCGGGGCCTGGCGGCCATCGACGAGCTGGACAAGATGTCCGAGCAGGACCGCAGCGCGATGCACGAGGCCATGGAGCAGCAGAGCATCTCCATCGCCAAGGCGGGCATCACCGCCACCCTACAGGCACGATGCTCCATCCTGGGCGCGGCCAACCCCAAGCTGGGCAGGTTCCACGAGCACGCGCTGATGGTGGAGCAGATCGACCTGCCCCCCGCACTGTTCTCCCGCTTCGACATCATCTTCCCCATCATCGACAAGCCCGACAGCATCTGGGACGCCAAGCTGGCCGAGCACATCCTCAAGGTGCACCGCACCGGCGAGGTGGACCGCCTGAAGGAGTACCTGGACGGGCTTCCCCTGCCTGCCAACATAGAGGAGGACGTGTACGAGGCCGTGCATCCCTTCTACGAACCCGAGTTCGTGTCCAAGTACGTGGCCTACGCCAAGAGCCGGATCTTCCCGGTGCTCACCGAAGATGCCTTCTCCGCCATCAAGGAGTACTACATCACCATCCGGAAGCAGGGGGAGGGGGAGGAGGCGTCGGTGCCCCTCACCGCACGCCAGCTGGAGGCATTCATCCGCATGGCCGAGGCCTCGGCCCGCGTCCGCATGTCGGAGCTGGTGGAGCAGGAGGACGCCGACCGGGCCATCCGCATCGTGGACTACTTCCTCAAGAAGATCATGGGCGGCGAGCGCTTCGACATCGACATCATCGCCACGGGCATCAGCCACTCCCAGCGGGAACGCATGCGCATCCTGCTCGACATCATCGACCAGCTGACCCGGGGAGGCGAGGCGCCCACGGAGGACGACGTCCTGGCAGAGGCCGAGGGCTTCAACATCGAAAGGTCCCATGCCAAGGACGTGCTCTCACGGCTGGTCTCCGACGGCCGCATCTACACGCCGTCGGCGGGCCGCTACCGTGTGATATAAGGTTCACCCTGGCACCCATCAATGGGCAAAGTATTTGTACGCTGGCCACCGCTAGAGAGGTACCTTGGTGATGTCTTGATATACGTCAAGGTGCACAGGCGACAGGGGCACATCTGTGCCGCCGCATGCGACGAGGAGCTCCTGGGCGAGACCCTCGAGGACGAACCCTACCACGTCGCCATCAAGGAGGACTTCTTCAAGGGCGACCTGGTCGACGACGAGGACAAGGCGACCTCCGCCCTGTTCCAGCGGTCGAGCAGCCTGAACCTCTTCGGCGAGCGGGCCGTGGCGCTGGGCATCCTGGCCGGTTGCATAGACCCGGACAGCGTGGTCCGGATAAAGGGCGTGCCCCACGCCCAGATGTTCGAGGTCTGAGCCCGTCCAGACCGACCCGCCCTGGGCGGTCCAGGCATGTATCAGTACTTTTCACACCCGTGAATGATGAGCAAACGGTTATCTACTAGCCCCTCGTTCTAAAATGCGGAGGATGACCCTTGAAGGTGCTGGGGGGTTCAGCATCCCCATTGCTGGCGGACCGCCTTGCCAAGGAACTGGGTGTCGGTAGCGCAAAGACCGTCACAAAACGGTTCCCTGACGGCGAGTGTTACGTCCGAATCATGGACGACCTGGAGCGCGAGGACGTTGTCCTGGTCCAGAGCACCGCCTCCGACGAGGACCTCGTCGAGCTTCTCCTTCTGCAGGACGCCATCCAGGAGTACCGGGTCCGGTCCCTCGTAACCATCGTTCCCTACTTCGGGTACGCCCGCCAGGACAAGCTGTTCAACAAGGGCGAGGCCATCTCGTCCCGGGCCCTCATCCAGGCCATCCAGCGCAACACCGACGCCGTCATCCTGGTGGACATCCACAACCTGATGATCCTCACCTACTACGACATCCCCGTCGAGAACGTCTCGGGCATGCTCCAGTTGGCGGACTACCTCAAGGAGGCGGGCGTGGAGATGATCCTGTCCCCCGACGAGGGCTCCATCTCCCGGGCGCGCATCGTCGGCCAGACCATCGGCACCTCGGTGGACTACCTGGAGAAGACCCGCATAGACGGCGAGACCGTGAGGATCACCACCAAGATGCTGGACGTGTACCGCAAGCGGGTGGCCATCGTCGACGACATCATCTCCACCGGCGGCACGATACTGGAGGCCGCGAAGCAGCTGAAGGACCAGGGGGCGAAGGAGGTCATAGCAGCGTGCACCCACGGGCTCTTCGCCCAGGGGGCGCTGGAGAAGCTGGAGAAGGTGTGCGACACCATCATCTCCTCGGACACCATCGAGAACGAGACCTCGGTGGTCTCGGTGGCTCCGGAGCTGGCGAAGGCCATCCAGAACTACCAGTGAAGCGCCCCTCGGTACCAACATACCCCAAAACTTTATGAGTGACCACGCGTTAATCACATCTCCCAGGTGAGCTGATGGCAACCCGACGTTCTGTTCCGAAAGCGGTCCTCGCCCTCCTCGTCACGTTCCTGTTCCTCGGCATCCTCGTGGACCCCGTCCTCGGCGATGCAGAGCCCCTGCCCGAGAACGGACCCACTCCACCCCAGGAGGGAGAGGAGCGGACCATCACCCCTTACTACATCAAGGCCATGTCAGGGGCCGCCCCTGTGACCGGGACGCTGTCACCGGGCGCCCTATCCCAGAACGATTCGCTGGCCGAGATCACCACCAACGGTCCCCGGTTCCCCCGCTTCCTCATCAACAATGTGGGCACCTTCACCATGTACGTCGGGAAGATGCCCCTCCTCATCTGGGGCGTCAACTACGCATGCGTATGGGCCAAGTCCAACGAGGACGTGCAGGGCGCCCAGTTCCGCATGAACCTCCAGAAGAACGGTGCCACCCAGCGCTCGATGAACACCAACACGGCCCAGCTGGGCAGCGCCCCCATGGAGTTCACGGTGGCCGACACGCCCACCTTCCCCGAACCCCTGACCATCAACCCTGGTGATTCGTTGGGCATCTTCATCCAGTACACCGCCAGGTCCCGCTATCCCGTGGGCGCCGCCCCCGGCTGCATAGTCCTGGCCAACAACGAGTTCCACGCCACCCGGGTCGAGCTGGTCTGCTCACCGATGTGGATGAACGTCTCAGCCCCGGTCTTCGCCGAGGGGCACCTCCATACCCAGAGCAAGATAATAGACTCATCCGACCTGGACCCCGCCGAGCAGCTCCACTTCAGCCTCTCCATCATCCCCTCGGGAGGGACCCCCGTGGGCGCCTACACCATCGCGCGGGAGAGCTTCGCGCCCACCGATGAACATGTCGTCGTCAACTGGTCCTGGGACTACAAGAAGTCGCAGCCCGTTGATGGCCTCTACGAGTTCCGCATCGACGTCTCTTACGGGGTGTACGGCATCAACTACACGAACTCATCCTTCTACGAGGTCAACTTCCCCAAGGAGCAGAAGGAGGAAACCTTCCTAGCGATAAGCACGGGCCTCATCATAGGGATCGTGATAATCGCGGTCCTGGCCATCGTGGGGGTGGTACTCTTCATGCGCCGGCGTAGCGCAGCGTATCCACCCGGGTACCACGGGCCCAGGGGACCGCCTCCCAAGCCGAAGAAGGCCAAGAAGCCCAAGATGACGCGGGCCCAGAAGAAGGCCATGAAGAAGAGGGCACCGCCGCCAGGCGCCCCCCCAAGGTCGCCCGACAGGACCCCGATGCCCGGAAGGGCACCTCCGGGCGCGAGGCCCCCGCCACCGGGAGTCCCTCCGAAGCCCCACGCGGCCCCCCATGCGGCCCCCTCCGCGAGGCCGCCGTACCCGAAACGCCGGTGATACCCATAGGCACAAGCCTTATGTCCCATGAACGCCGCTGAGCCCAGCGGATGCACCTCACCGAGGAGGAGGAACGGATCCTCGCTGGAGACGCCGGCGGAGGACGTCAGTGGGCGATGGAGCTCCTCGTCGGCCTCGGGCGGATCTTCGAGGCCGAGGACCTGGTTCCCATCAGATCGGCTCAGCTGGCCGGCGTGTCGTACAAGACCATCGGCGAGCCGGGGCTCAAGTGGCTCCGGGACGTGTCGAGGAACAGCGTCGTCTCCGTCCCGTCGATGCTCAACCCCGCGGGCATGGACCCCAACCGATGGGAGGAGATGGGGGTGCCCGAGGCCTTCGCCGTCAAGCAGCGCGCCATCCTCAGGGCCTACAACAGGATGGGCGTCGAGCTGACGTGCACCTGCACCCCCTACCTGATCGGGCGGTCCCCTGCCTTCGGGGAGCACGTGGCCTGGTCCGAGAGCAACGCCGTCAGCTTCTGCAATTCGGCCCTGGGCGCCCGCACCAACCGGGAGGGTGGACCCAGCGCCCTCGCGGCGGCCATCGTGGGCAAGACCCCCCGGTACGGCCTCCACCTCCGCCGGAACCGGGTCCCCACCGCGGTGGTCAATGTGGACCCAGGGGACACCAACGTCGACTACGGCGCCCTGGGAGTCCTGGTGGGAAGGGAGCTGGACAACGCCGTGCCCTACTTCAAGGGCATCCATCCCACCGCCGACGAGCTCAAGAACCTGGGGGCCGCGATGGCCGCCAGCGGCTCCATCGCGCTGTATCACGTGGAGGACGTCACCCCCGAGACCAGGTCGGGTCTGGTCCCCGACGATGGGCTGGACACCCTGTCGGTGGGCCCCGAGGACCTGGACGAGGCGTACAGGTCGCTGTCCTCCTCCATCAAGGAGCAGGACGTGGAGCTGATCACCCTTGGCTGCCCCCACCTGTCCATCGACGAGCTGGAGGAGATCGCCGAGTTCCTCCGGGACAAGAGGCCCAGGAGGAACGCCCCCGACCTTTGGTGCTGCACCAGCAAGGAGGTCAAGAAGAAGGCGGCCGAGTCGGTCAAGGTCATCGAGGGGTTCGGCAAGGTGCTGGTGGACACCTGCATGGTGGTCGCCCCCATCGAGGAGGTGGCCTCCAACAGCGCCACCAACTCGGGCAAGGCGGCCACGTACCTCCCCCTGGAATCCTTCTGCGGTCAGAGGGTGCTCTACCACAGCACCCCGATGCTCCTGGGCCTGGTCGCCGAGTGAGCTGGGGGCCAGGGACAAGCCTTTTTAACCGGCAAGGGCCTTATTCGCCGCCCAGGAGCCCGGGACAGTGACCACAGATAGGAAGGGGGAGCAAGAGGACGAGGTGACGCGCCTCGTGGGACGCACCATATCCCAGGGAGTGGGTACCGGGAAGGCCCTGGTGCTGGTGTCCAACCTCTCCTTCCTGGGCGGCGTGGACCCCAAGACGGGCCGCATCAAGGACAAGGGCACCGGCGCCTTCAACCGCACGGTGCGCAACAAGGTCCTGGTGTTCCCCCAGGGCAAGGGCTCCACCGTGGGCTCGTACGTCATCTACGGCCTCCAGGTCAACGGCAAGGCCCCCGCCGCCATCGTCAACAGGCAGACGGAGACCATAGTGGCCACCGGGGCCATCCTGGCCAATATCCCCCTGGTGGACGGTGTGGACATCGACGCCATCGAGACGGGGGACCGGGTCACCGTGGACGGCGACCAGGGCGTGGTCATCGTCCGCAAGGCGGGGGGTGACTGAGACGTTCTCCCGCAGGTCCAAGAAGGAAGTGGAGGAGCTCCGGGACAGGTACGACGTGCTGGAGGACAAGTACGAGAACCTCCAGTCCGAGCACGACCGCATGCGCGATGAGTCCGAGGAGCGGACCAACATCCGCATCTCCAACATCGAGGTGGAGATCGAGTCCGTGAACAAGCGGGTGGAGAAGCTGGCCACGGACTCGTACGCCATCCACAGCGAGGTGCGGGATATCCACACGTCCGTCTCGGAGATGCAGGTCGCCCTCCGGGACATCGTCCAGCTCTACAAGGCCATCCTCACCAGGTACGGCTTCGGCAACCTGGACACCGATGCAACGGCACAGCTGGCGGCCAAGCAGGCCGCCACCAGGAAGGGCGACCCCGGAGACCACATCATCGACGCCCTCAAGCGTGAGCAGGAGAACAAGGAGAAGGCTGCGACCATGCGGGCGTCCCCGCCCTCCAAGGGCCGATCCACGCCCCCCAGGGCATCGAGCGGACCCCCCCCGTCACCTGCTCTCCGGGCCTCCAGCGTGCCCTCGACCACCAACGCCCTGGACGAGCTCCACAGGCTCTCGGGGAGCCAGAGGGCCGCCGCGAGGGACGAGCCGGAGACCCTTGCCGAGCGCCTTGCATCCCGTTCCTCCCACGACGACCGGGTGGACAGGGTCGCCCGACGCGACATGGGCAGGATGGAGACCATTGACAGGAACACCGAGGGTGAGTTCACGCGCAGCCTTCCAAAGAAGAGCGTGACCCCGAAGGAGCCTGCCGCGGGTGGCGACTGGGAAGCCACCGCGCCACCCTCCAGGGTGGAGCAGCCGAAGAAGGCCCGCAAGCCCAAACCTCGCCTCGAGGACCTGCTCAGCCCCGAGTAGGAGGGACCGATATAGAGGAGGGGACCGACATGGACGGGAGGATGGAGATGGAGGGCGGGATGGGAACGGAGGAGGCCATCCACGTCGTCACCTGCTTCCTGCGCAGGGGCACCCAGGTGCTGATCCTGAAGCGCTCCACCGGCGTCAAGACCAACAAGGAGAAGTGGGCCGGGGTCTCGGGCTACGTGGAACCCGGCGAGCGGCCCATCGAGACCGCCTACAAGGAGCTGGAGGAGGAGGTCAGCGCCAGGCCCGACCAGGTACGCCTGGTGAGATTGGCAAAGCCCCTCGTGTTACGCGATGATGCCCACGACACGACCTGGGTCGTGCATCCCTTCCTGTTCGACGACCTGGGGGTCGAGGTGGTGCTGGACTGGGAGCACACGGAGCACACCTGGATAGAACCGGAGGAGGTCGTCTCCTTCGACACGGTCATCAGCCTGCGCAGGACGCTGGAGGCTGCGCTGGGCATAGATATCTTGAGGGGATGAGCGGCATGTCCCCTGGGTCGACCGGCCCGTGATGGTTCAATCCACGACGTACATCCCGGTGTACTCGTAGTTGCCGTCCGATACCTTCACGATCTCCCCGTCGGGAGCGATGACGTAATCCTGTGAGGGTTCCATTGGACATGCCTCCGTTGTATCCCCTATCTCGTAGGGCGGCCCTTATAAACCCCCCGGAAGGATTCTTAGTGGTGGTTCTCACGACGGAGGCGACTTCGACCATAAATATGGCCTTTTTACCGAGACGAAAACTCTTATTAGTGGCCAGGAAAATAGTGGTGACACCTGGAGGCACTTCTTGCTCGGTATTATTGCAGGCTCGCAGGTGGCGACCATCTTCGAGGATTTCGAGTCCAACGAGGACCGGATCGTCACCACACCCTACGGCGCCATCACCGTCACCATCGGTGAGCTGAACAAGGCGCCAGTCGCATTCCTTCCACGCCATGGACACACCAAGGTCCCTCCTCACAAGGTCCCGTACCTGACCAACATGTGGGCCCTCGCGGACGTGGGCGTGGACAAGGTGGTCGCCACCTCGGTCGTCCGGTCCATCTCCGACGCGGCCCCGCCCGGGACCCTGGCCCTTCCCAAGGACTACGTGGACCTCAGTGGCAGGAGCCACACCTTCTATGGAGGGGCGCGGGAGGGGATCTACTACGCGGACATGACGGAACCCTTCTGCCCGAGGCTGAGGACCGCCATCGACCACGTGGCCAGGTCCCTGGGCACGCCCATGAGGCGGGACGTGAAGGTCCTGAGCGTGTCCGGCCCCGCCCAGCCGACGGCGGCGGAAGCGGCCTGGTACCACGCCATGGGCGCCGACCTGTTGACCATGACGGTGGCCACCGAGGCCAAGCTGGCCCGGGAGAAGGGCCTGTGCTACCAGCCCATCCTCATTCCCCACAACTGGGCCAGCGGGCTCAACCACTCTATCGAGACGGAGGAGTCGATGGAGCTGATACTCCGCATGCGGGACTTCCTCATCGACCTGCTGACAGCCCTCCCCGCCTTCCTCGACTGGACCGATTGCAGCAACTGCTGGAACGGCATGCTGTGAACCTTGCCCAGGGATTTATTCACTACGCTAACTATTAATACCGACATCCTCAATCCTAACAGGAGGAGGTTTCGATGTGTTACGTGGGTCAGTAGTCGTGCTCATTGTACTGCTATTCTTACCTCTGGGCCTTTCCTCTGTTGAATCGTACTCTACCTGGCCCAGCCCGATCCAGACCTTTGTGACCTATCCAGAGGCTGATTACGAGAATGGCAGCACTGTTGACCTGACCGTTTGGGTCTTCAGGGATGGCGATCACTACGATCCGGACAATGTGTCTCTCACTGTGGAGTTCTCAGATAAGAACATCGACCTGACTCGTTTCGATACGGGTAGATACTCGGGTCAACTTGTCATCGAATATGATGACTACTTCATGACTAACGATGTGAGCCTCTGGATCCGTGTCGAGGACGGTACGGATCCGGTTGTCACCGCAGGAGGAGGAGGCTGGATCGATGTGAGACCGGATCGATCGCTCTACGTCGATGTGGTCTTGCAGGATGTCGCGGACAAGTACATCGCTCCAGGTGAGCTGGTGACCCTGGAGATCAGGACCACCGTTGGCGGGGAATATGTCGATATCGAACCAGCAACCATGACGGCCTACGCCCGACCGGATGATGGCTCAGGGGGTAGTTACCTTGGTGTCTCGAAGGTGTCGACAGGTAGATACCTAGTGAATTTTACCGCACCAGACTCCCATATCCAGGATGTCAAAGCCTATTGGATAACCGCGGACATCCGGGGCAATAAAACGGCCTTGAAGAACATCTACTCAAACGGTCAGAGAATCTACGTTCAAGCTGATTTGAGGACATATTGTCACGTTATATCCATCAACCATACCCGATGCCTGGTAGAGATTTACGTCTATGACCCTTATGGTCAGCCCATGGAGGGGGCGGACATCCATCTTGGAGGTGGATTGTATTGGGCCCAAACTCTCCAGGAGAGGACGGTTGCGGACGCCGTTACCGACGCCGACGGACGGGCCCTCATTGATCTTGCGTACGGCTCCTCATTGGATCCCGCCGGATGGCTGTACCTCGAGGGCACGGTCACGAACGGGCCCACCGTGCAATTCATAAAAGCAGACCTGAGCACATCTACGACTGATGAATATCATTCTGAAGCCGACAGGGACGAGGGATTCGACGTCATCGTTGCCACGAGACCGATCTTCCCGGGAGGTGCATCCTACACCATTCCACATTACGCAACCTATAATGATGAACCGTTGGCGAACGAGGAGATACTCTACTTCATCAAGAACGATCACGCCATCTATGGCTTCGGGAAGGTCATGACCGATGAGACGGGGTATTTCGAATTAGATTTCACAACGCCGGAAAAGCCACCAGATTACGCAAGGGAGACGGTTCGCTACACCTACTGGAACGGGGAGAAATGGGAGACGACAGATCTGGTTTTCCGTTGGGACACTTGGACATATGCCGGTTACATGTTGGAACTGTTCAATCCCGATCTGAAGGTTACATTCGACCCGTTCTATCTCAACGAGACCGTCGACCTGGTCATCGATCATCCCTTGACGGATGGTATCGATGAGCTGGCATCTCTCCGATGGGGAGTGGGAAATATCACGGACTGGTACATTCCCCGCGATGGGGTCTGGGGAGAATGGAGCGCGCGCTTCGATTACATGGGTATGGTGGCGTGCGAATGGATCGGTGGAGAGTACCGGGCGACCATCGACCTGCCTTCATGCGTGCCCGAGTGGGAGCCCGTCTTCTTTCTCGCCGAGATCGATTTCCTTGATGCGCCACGGGTCGGGGAGGTGAAGAGACTCGTTCCCGATATTCTCCCATTGATCCCGAACCGTCCGCCCATCGTGAACACGTCTCTTCCGGTAGAATCGGTCTCCCGGAAGGTTTCCTTCATTATCAATGGGTCCACGACCGACGAGGTGAGGGTGTTATTAGTAGAGGTCAGGATAGACGAAGGCCAATGGATGGTGGCAGATGGGACGACCGAATGGGAATACAGGGTGAAGACTGGTGGTCTCTCTATGGGCAACCATACTATATCTGTCAGGGCCTTCGATGGGGAGCTATATTCCGAGCCCCAGACCTTCAATTTCACGGTCAAAAGACCGAAGGATGAGGGGGGTGGGTTCCTCGGGTTGCCTGGTCCATCTGCGATATTCGCTATGGGGACGATCGCTCTAACCTGGCTCCTAGTATCTTATTCACGGATCGGACAACGCAACCTTTACCGACGTCCATAGCTATTACGATTCCATGAAGCGAGAGCTGATGGCGGTCCTGGCCTGTCCCCTGTGCAAGGACGAGCTGGACCTGAGGGTCGGGGAGGAGGATGCGGCCACGGGAGAGATACTCTCTGGTACGCTGACGTGCGTCACCTGTGGTAGGGAATACAGTATCTCCGAGGGCATCCCCGACCTGCGACCGCCGGGGGACGACTGACCCTCAGTGGAGGGTCTCCAGGAACGCCTCGTAGGCGTTGGCGTCCATCAGGTCCTCGAGGGGACCGTCGGAGCGCAGCACGATGAGCCATCCTGAGGCGTAGGGCTCCACGTTCACCGTCTCGGGGGAGTCCAGCAGGGACTCGTTGACCTCCTCCACCGTGCCAGCGACGGGACTGTAGACATCGGAGGCCGACTTGACGGATTCGACGACCCCCATGGCGTCGTCCTTCTCGAAGTGGTCGCCGGGGGTCGGGAGCTCCACGTACACGATGTCGCTCAGCGCGTCCTGGGCGTAATCGGATATGCCGACGCGGACCAGGTCGCCCTCCACCTTGGCCCACTCGTGGTTCTTGGAGTAGAAGTAGCCTGCCTCGACCTTGCTCATTGGTACCACCCCGTGCTGGTCGCCGAAAAGCATTCGCTGTTTATTTAGCTTATGGGGACCTCGCTCGGCGTCTCTCGGTCCTCGCCAGGCACCATGAAACGGGAGATGACCACGGCCTCGTCGGCCATCGGCACCTTGTGACCCAGCTTCAGCTCGTGGACCGCCCTGGGCTCCGCGGGCTTGCCCCTGGGGGGCACGAAGACGTGCAGCCTGGACCCCTCCTCCTTGAATCGGTCCTGAACGTAGGCGAGGCCGATCTGCGACCCGTCGGCCATGGTGGCGCAGCTGGTCACGTGACCGACCACCTGGCCCTGCCTGTTCGTGACCGGGGAGCCCGGCTTCACCACGGGGATGCCCTTCCTGAGCATGCCGAAGCGCACGATGCTCATCTTGCGCACCGGGTCCCGCTCCAGCTGGCCGCCCCTCCCGATGAAGAAGGGCTTGTGCATGCGGACGAACTGAGGGTAGCCCGCGTCCAGGGGGCAAAGGTCGAGGTCGCCGGCCAGCTCGTGGCCGTACAGCGGGAAGCCCGCCTCGGTCCGGGTGGAGTCCCGGGCGCCAAGGCCGGCTGGTACCACGCCGAAGGGTCCGCCCGCCTTCAGGATGGTCTCCCAGAGCTGCAGGGCGTCGTCGGGGTGCACGTAGAACTCGTAACCTATCTCCTCGCCGGTGTAACCCGTCCGGCTGACGACCGCGCTGACCCCCGCCACAGGACCCTTGATGAGCTTGCTGCGCTTGAGACCCCTTAGGGCCTCGGCCATCTGTTCGTCCACCACGCACTCGAGGAGTATGTCGAGGGACGCCGGGCCCTGTAGGCTGATGTCCACCCTCTGGTCCCTGCCGTTCTTGGGGTTCTTGAGGTCCAGCAGCTGGAAGTCCCGGGCGTCCAGCTCGACCCATGGCCGCCTCTCGTCGATGACCACCCGCCGCTCGATGACGGCCTTGAGCCAGTCCCAGTCCTTCTCGGCGTTGGCGGCGTTGACCACCACCATGAAGTCGTCCTCCGTCAGCCGGTAGATGAAGATGTCGTCGATGGGCACGCCGTTGGGGCCCAGCAGGAAGGCGTAGGAGGCGTCCCCGGGGGACAGGAGCGGGATGTAGTACGTGGTGACGAGGTCCAGGAACCGCTCCGCGTCGGGTCCCCGTACGCCGAACACGCCCATGTGGCTCACGTCGAAGAGGCCCGCGGTCCTCCGGACGGCGGCGTGCTCCTCGGAGATCTTGGTGTACCACACGGGCATGAGCCAACCGGCGAAGGGCACGATGGTCCTGGAGTGCTGTGCATGCCAGTCATAGAGGCAGCTCTTCTTCGGCTCGTCCTCGGGGTCGGTCCAGGTCCACTCCGTCCTGTCCGAGGAGGGGCCCAGCAGCTCGTACACCGGACCCTGCCCCACGAAGTAGGGCTTGCGCATCTCGATCATGCCCGCCGCGGCGTCCTTGATGTTGGTGGTGTCGCTGGAGATGGTGTCGCTCCTGGCGGGGGCCGCACCCGATGCCAGCAGGGCCTCCCAGACGGTCCTGGCGTCGGACATCGAGACCACGACCTCCAGGCCGTCGGAGCCGCCCCAGGTGGACCGGTTGACCAGGGCCTCGGCGTCACCGAACCCGACCCTCATCGCCTCTCCCATGTCCAGGCCCCTCGAGCCCATGTACTTGTGGAGGGCCTTCACCGCTCCCTTGCCCTTGAGGGCCATGAGCACGGCCTTCCTACTGTCGGGGGAGGACAGGTCCCCGACCACCACCGGACCGTCCACCTTGACGTGGAGGTCCTCGCGGTCCACTATGACGTAGCTGTCGGAGAGGTAGCGGAACCAGCCTAGCACCCGGTCGTGTCCGTTGTTGTGGGTGAGCACGAGGAAGCGCTCCCGGTCCCGGTCGTCCCGCTCCTCCCGGATGACCAGGACATCGTCCAGGACGTTGCCGTCGGCGTCCAGGACGTAGGCGCGGGCCGACTGGTGCGTCTTCAACCGCCACACGTCGGCGGTCACGGCCGCCTGTATGAACTGGCGGGCGCGGGCGCCCACCACCTCGATGATGCCGTGGGCGCTGGCGTCCACCGCCAGGAGTCCCTCCGCGGGGGAGACGTGCCCCTGCGCCATGGGTACCTTCTTCCCGGTGGGCGTCCCGGGTATGTGGAAGTAGTGGGGGTAGCCGGAGAAGGCCTCGCCATCGCCCAGGATGCCGCTCTCCCGCATCAGCTGCTCCACGTCCCGCTTGGAGCGCTCGAAGGTCATCACGTCCACCTTGCCCCGGCCAACGGGCTTGAAGGTCCCGTTGTAGTGGAAGGGGTGGATGCCCTTGAGCAGGTCCGAGATGATCCGGGCAAGGCGGATGAACTCGTTCTCGTCCCAGCCCTGCTGGGTCATGAAGGTGGTGCCCACCCGGATGGCGGTGGGGTGGACGGCGCTGTCGTCCCCCGCCTTGGTGTTCTTGTTGAGGGTGATGCCGCACATGTCCAGGACCCGGGAGACGATCTCGCCCTTGAGGGTCTCGCCCGTGGGGGACGGCACCTTGTTCAGGTCCACCATGACGTAGTGGCAGTCGGTGCCACCGTAGGCCAGGGCGAGCCCCTCCGCCTCGAAGGTCTCGCCCATGAGGCGGGCGTTGGTCTTCACCTGGCGCTGCATCTCCTTGAAGGGGTCGGACGCGGCGATCCCGAAGGCCACCGCCTTGGCGGCGATCACGTTCTCGTGGGGACCGCCCTGCTCGCCTGGGAACACCGCCATGTCCAGGTCGTGGGCCATATCGGGGTCGAAGCTCATGACCACGGCGCCGCGGGGACCGCACATGGTCTTGTGGGTGGTGAAGGTGACCACGTCGGCGATGCCCACGGGGCTGGGGAACTCCCCTGCAGCCACCAGGCCCGCCGGGTGCGCGATGTCCGCCAGCAGGGTGGCGCCCACGTCCTCGGAGATATCCTTGAAGGCCTTCCAGTCGATGTCGCGGGGATAGGCGGAGTATCCCGCGATGATGAGCTTGGGCTTGACCTCCTGGGCCAGCTGGTTGATGATGTCGTAATTGAGCAGCCCGGTCACCGGGTCCACGGTGTAGGGGAACGCCCGGTGGTACTTGCCGCTCCTGTTCACGGGGCTCCCGTGGGATAGGTGGCCGCCGGAATCGAGGGCCATGCCCATCACGGCGTCGCCGGGGTCGGCCACGGCCATGTAGACGGCGTTGTTGGCCGCCGCGCCCGAGAGGGGTTGGACGTTGACGTAGATGTCGTCGGGACCAAGCACGTCGTTGGCGAAGGCCTCGGCGCAGCGCCGCTGGGCCAGGGACTCGAAGAAGTCCACGTACTCGCAGCCCTTGTAGTACCGGCGGTCGGTGTACCTCCTGAGGTAGCTCAGGTGGTGCTCGAAGTCATCCAGGTGCTCCACGTCCCAGCGGCACATCCGGGAGCCCGGAAGGCCCTCGGCGTACAGGTTGGTGTAGGGACTGGCCACCACGTCCTGCACGGGCTTGGGGCATATGCTCTCCGAGGCTATCAGGACGACCTTCCGCCTCTGGCGCTCCGTCTCCAGACGGATGAGCTCAGTGGAGAATGGGTCCATCTCGTCGGTCAGGGGGGCGTCGAGGAGATCCTTGTACGGGCCATTGAAACCGGCCATTTGCTTCCCACCTTGGGTTCGCACCAGCCAGCGAACAGACTGGGCAACCCCAGAATCCGCTCTCCCCGGATAAACCTTTCCCATCCGTCGGCCTTGGGACAATATCTACGCTGACCCCTTCCGAGGCCAGTGATGTGTGATGTC
>CBDUQW010000047.1:0-28574 GCA_965369625.1 uncultured Thermoplasmata archaeon
CGTAGTTCGTAGTCGAAGGGACTTTTTAATTTGCCCAATCAGTATTTAAACTCATCTGAAAAGCAAATTAAAAACCGGGGTGGCCGTGGGCCACCTCCTCATAGCGCTGGCTCATCCTTAAAACGTGCATTTTCGGACCAGGCTCGCGTCCAGGCCCTTAAATACTACAATTTCAAATTAAAAAGTCCCGTCGAAGAGAAGACCGAAAACTCCACCTTCGGCCCTCTAGGCATCCATCGGGTGGTATGGCCGATAACTCGTATTAGGACACCAGTTCAGCGCATCGCCACGAGTACACTGGCCCCGATCTGGCGCTGCCATGGAATGGTGTAAGGGCCCCGTCCCACCCCCACTGCCGGCGCATTCACCCCCTTCGGCTGGTACTGCCCCCGCCCCCGCCGGGACCGTGGAGCTCGTCCTGTTGACCACCTGGGCCAGCGGTCACGTTCACCCACCCTATCAACACATTTATAAGTATCTACCTAGATACTAGTATCTAATCAAGGACAGGATATCCATGCGATGCGGTCATGTCATGCCGAACGGTGAGCAATGCAAGGCCAGGGCTCTGAGGAGTTCACACCGGGACCCCGAGCCGGTGTGCCACTTCCACTCATTGACCAAGGCTGAGATGGTGGCCGTGGCCTCCAAGGGCGGCAGCACGCCCATCAAGTACACGCTACGGCTACCCAGGGTGACCAGCTACGAGGCGTGCCAGGAGGCGATCGCCATAGTGACCGAGGCGCTGGCGAACGGCCACATCACCGAGGCCAGGGGGTTGCAGCTCCACCGTCTCCTCAGTCTGTGGCTGGAGGCGCACCAGGCGGCCCTGGAGGAGGCGCGTGAGGCTGACCGCCAGGCGAGGTACGACCGGACGAGGGCCAGGCAGGGGGCGACCCCATGAGCGGTGAGGAGGAGGACCTGGCAGCGTTGACGCCCGAGCTGCTGAGGGTGGCGGTTGCCCAGATCGGGGCAGCCCTTGAGACTGAGCACGACCCGAGGACCATCGCCACCCTGGCCGATAGCCTGGTGCGGACCAGCGACGCCCTGAGCAGGGTGACAGGGAAGGAGCCGCAGGGTGGGGGCGTGGTGGAGATCTTGGTACGGCGGGCGTCCACGGACGGGCAGCAGGGCAGGTTGCAGCTGCTGTGTGATGGATGCGAGGCGTGGCTGTCGGGCGCTATGCCCACGGAGGATGGTGCAGAGAGGCTGCGCCGGGTGGTGGCCCTGGTGCGGGAGTTGGACCTGGACCGGCACGCGCTGGCAGACTATTGGGACCGGTGGGAGGAGGGGTTCGTGGACGAGGGGCTGGTGGAGGGCGCGGTTGCCCGTGTCGATGCTGACGAGGTGGTGGAGGTGCCCGAGGACTACGGGGGTCGTGTGCCGGTGCTGAGGCGGATCCCGCCGAGGGTGGGGGGGCCAGGGGAGCCCGAGGACGTGCAAGGTGAGGGCAAGGGCATCCAGGAGGGTTCCGAGGAGGAGCCCGCGCCGGAGGAGGTGGACGAGCGTATCAAGTGCCGGTGCGGTCGGTGGAACGCGGGGAATCGCGAGCACTGCTGGATATGCGGTCGCGATCTGGCCACGGGTAAGATGCCGAGGCGGGGGGATGGTGGCGATTTCAGGGGGCCCAACGCCCTGGAGAGCGTTCTGGACATCATCGGTTAGGCGGGAGGAGGAGCCGTGATTGACATGGAAGAGCAGGACGAGACGACGGAGAAGCTGCTGGACGCGGGCCAGAGGCTCGTGTGGAGGGCAGAGGGGATGCTGCACGGCGTGGGTGACCAGGAGGGCAGGGAACGCCTGGAGGAGGCTGTGAAGGGCTACAAGGCGTCCTGGGTGGCCTACAACCGCGAGCATCCCCCAGGACCCGGAGCGATAGAGAAGCACCGAATGGAGGAGACCGCTCGCATGTTCGGAAAGGAGGGTTTGTAATGGCGAACCCCGACGGTACCCCCCGAGAAGTTCACGTCCAGTTCAACAACGGCACGGGCACCATCACTTACAGGGAGGACTCCAGCTCATATTTGATGGACTGGAACTTTGAGTGGAACGAGAACCTACCCAGAGAGGTGCTGTTGGCAATTGACAACATGGACACGACAGCAGCGGTGAACCTCCTGAACGCGAGCTGCGCCCAGTGGAGCTCGGGTACTGCGGCCCTAGAGCTGGGCGATGCTGTGACGTTGGGGCTGTATCAGAGCGACGGGAGCACAGTGGATACGTTGTTCGAGGGTGTGATCGTGGACATCTCCCAGGCTGGTAATGGCGTGGTGGTGGTGAAGGCCATCGACTACCTGAGTAGGCTGGACCACCTCCGGCCGAGCATCACGCACGGGGACTTCGTGGACGGGGTGCGTCACGGCTACGCCACAGGCGCGAACTTCCGGATACTCTCCAACGTGACCAATACCGACCTGGTGGAGCCCCTGGCGCGTATCGAGTTCGCGCACACGGACGTGAGGGCGAGCGCTGGCAATGGCGTGGCGGGGACCACCCACACCCTGGACGCGGACGGTGAGTGGGTGGCGCTGGCCTTCATAGCCAAGGGCAACCTGATGGGGGTGAATTTCAAGTGTACCACAGGTGGCGCTTGGGATGGTGATATCCTCGTGAACATCTGCATGGACGCCGGCGATGAACCAGGCACCCAGATAGCCTCGAAGACCATGCTATCCATCACCACTGGGACGAAAAACACCGACTTCACCTCGGGGACGAACGCAGTGACCCTGGTCGTCGGCAGGAAGTACTGGGTGCAGTTCGAGGTGAGTAGTAGGACGGCGGGCGATATCTACATCCACGCCGAGGGTTGGGGTGGTGCCTACCCCTTCAGTGCTTACGTCTACGACGTCGGTGCTGGCGCGGTCGCGGAGGCCAACGACCTACTGGAGATCGACCTGGACTTCCTTGTGTACGATGACATGGACACCGAGACGGCCGTGTTCTCGGACACCTACGACCTGGTGGGCTTCTGGGACGAGAACGACATATCCGAGGTGGGAAGCCACTCCCCTCTCCGGGGTCGCCTCAGCTACTACCACGGCACCTTCACCCTGGAGGCCCTGTGCCAACGCCTCATCAAGCTGGACACGGGCATGCTGCATGATGTGAGCACGAACCTGGACCGCACCCTGAAGGTCTACAGCACCCAGGGCAAGCCTCTGGGGGACTGCATGCGGGAGATCATGGACCTGTACGAGGACACCGGGTCTTGGGACGGCTACCAGCATGTGATGGCGCATTACATCGATGGGAGCGACATCAACCGCCTGAAGGTGTGCAAGCGGAAGAAGACCTCAGACTCGGCAACGTACATCCTATCGTACGCGGCGGACACGGCCAACGACGACGAGCACATAATCATTGCTGGTGGTGCGAAGCTCAGGAAGACGAACAAGATGAAGTACGCCACGGTGATTGTGACAGGCAAGAGCGGGGACGGTCGCCCCCTAGTGTGCCAGCGCCACGACAAGGCGCTCAGCACCTCATTCCACGACCAGATGTCCGGCATTGTGGAGACCCTGAAGGTGTCGGACAACAACCTACGGTCCCTGGAAGACGTGGACAGGGAGTGCTGGAGGCTGTTGGATGCTGTGAACTGTGATGTATGGGAGGGTGAGATAGTCCTGAGCGGGCAGCACGAGGACATGATGGATTGGGATAACAGCAGCGACACATACGGTAGTGGGAACATCGTGACCATCAACTATTCTCCTCTTGGCATCTCGAACACAAAGTTCAAGGTCACGGCCATGAAGCTTAGACCCTTCGAGACGTCGATCTACATCAACAACCGCAACCCGTGGCTTGAAAATAAGCTCACGAGGTCCTTTGGGAGGATGGAGATGTCGGAGGCGTTCGCCTCCCCTATCGGCTATGTGGAAACGATCTTCCTGGAGGTGTTCGAGGACACGGTGATAACGGACGCGACCCTGTACATGGAGCTGCATGACAACAGCGATGTGGCCTTCGCTTGGGACAGGATACCATGCACGAAGTTCTCGAACAGCGACTACAATGTCAACGTCTACCACTGCGAGATCCCGCCGGGCTTCAGGGCGGGCGACCAGGGTGTGAGGTACATCGAGCTCTACACAGCGGCCACGGGAGGCACCAAGCGTGCCGACATCGACCTGAACAAGACGGTATCCAGCATACCCATCGATGTGCGCCCCGACAAGTTCATGGAGACGACCCTGATAATCGAGGTTAGCTGTCCATCCTCCTAGAGATGAAGGGTGCGGCCCGGGTGAGTACGTTGATAACCCATCCCTTCCCCGGGCCGCTTGTGGCCACGGCCTCAATCGAGTAGTACTTCGTGGATGCTCTTTAATTGGTCCTCCCACATCTTGACGGTCTCGCGGGCCTCCTCCTCTCGGTCCTCTGGCCCACCGTGTTCTAGCAGACATATGGAGCCCTCAAGGTCACACAGCTCTTCCGGGTGGGGCGTTACAACGTAAGCGAGGCCCAATAGCTGGTCTGGTCGGTAATCGAATTTCCAAGGTCGTTTTTTGGCATTCATCATGTGCATCCCGTAAAGGTATTACACGGAGCGATATAAATAGTAATCTACGGAAAATGAATGCAATGTCGTCTAATATATGTTAATCGTGCAAATTTTTCGTAAAAATATGTAGGTTATACGACGTGAGTCCTGGGACGCGGCCTTCCGCAGGTGGCTCGAACAGGGCAAGATATCGCGGTGAGGCGCGGTTAATAATCCGTACCCTATTCCTTTTATAACCGTAACCGAAAGTTAATAAGATTAAGTAATTTGTGATAATTATATTATCATATAGTTGTTTTAAATCACATTTAAGCTGAAACATGTACGGAGTGTGCAGGGAAAATTGCCCCCTCTTTATATAAAGATGCATCAAGCATTCTCACACTCGGTGAGAGAAACATGCTCCCCGGCATCATCCTGCTTGTAATCATCTGCGCCGTCCTCGCGGCGAAGAAAGACCGCATCAACATCACGGTCAATCCCTCTACGAAGGAAGGTCTGGACGCCCTGACCGATGAACGTGGCCGCAGCGAGCTGGCCGAACGGTACATCAAGGATGGGATGGTCCGAGACATGTCTCGGGATACCCTCGGCACCGATGGCCTGGCCGCAGCGGCGAGACTGGTGGGAGGGGCTCCCTCGCCCCTGGTGGCCGATGGGAAGGTGCTCTTCGGGAGGGCGCTGATGGAGATTCGTGTGATGTGTACGGGTTGCGGGCGGTTCTACCCCTGTCAAGCTCTCTGCGAGTTCACTGAGCACGGGAAGCCAACGGGTTTCACGATAGGCCGCCGATCGTATCACGAGAGGGGCCAGGACTGGAACGAACCCTACTTTCTCGTCACCGGCAGCTATTCGGAGGGTCGCCGACCGAATAACCTCTGCGATGATTGCTGGAGCAACGCGATGGCCGAGAAGTTCCCCCCCGTCCCCGTGGCTGTCCCTGAACCCGAGGGGGTGGACTAGATGGAACTGGATCGCGTGTCTTCGGCCCCCCCTGTCGACAGGAAAATGAACGCCTGCCATGAGCTGCTTTCTGCATATCGGAATCTCAGGATGGCGATTGCGGGTGTCCAACCGTCGATGTTCAGGCTCGTCCCGCCCGAGGAGGTCTGCCGGGACGCGTACCAGACGCGCCGCGCAGCCTACCTGGACGAGTACGGCGCGGCCACACTCAAGGCACAATTATGGGCGATGAACGCAGAGCCTTGGGAGATTTCAGCCATCTGCGAGCCCGCCGAGGAGGTGGGCGAATGATCTACAACCCGCGCCCGAAGCCCAAGAAGCCCGAGGTGGTGGAGGAGTCGGCGATGGAGG
This sequence comes from uncultured Thermoplasmata archaeon, assembly GCA_965369625.1. Lineage (GTDB taxonomy): Archaea > Thermoplasmatota > DTKX01 > DTKX01. Next base: position 5,822 of record CBDUQW010000047.1, read on the forward strand.
AGCTCATCAGGATCCAGGGGGCAGACCCGCCTTCGGGGCTCCCCGACCTGAGCAACTGGCCCGGGGCCTTTTATCGCGGTGGTGACCAGCCGATCGTTGGGTACGACGACGTGTCGATGATGCCCACGCCACGGCCGCCCGCACCGCCCCCCGAGGAGGAGGAGGCCGAGGGGTCGGAGTACAAGAGCCCCAAGGCCGCCCAGCACCATGCGGCTGCGGTGAAGGCTGCCCGAGAGGCGGCTGTCTTCAAGGCCAAGGCCGCGGAGCTGCAGTCGGAGATCTCGAAGCGGTACGGGAGGTGCCACACACAGCTGGACGGCAGGGACGACGAGCGGTCCAGGTACGTGGCCTGCATGAGCACCAAAGGCGAGTTCCTTCACTGCGAGGGCATGAGTCCAGAGGATGTGGAGCAGCTGCTCCTGAAGGCCGCACAGGTCCGTGCGGGGCTGGACGGCAACACCCAGAGCGACGAGATGGCCAAGCTGGACTGGGGCGCGTCGGATCTCAGGGCCGCGATGAAGGTCAAGGACCTCCCGAAGGTCAACAGGGCAGCGCAGGACCTCCGGGCCGCGCTGCATGTATTGGAGCTGAAAACATGGTAACGCTAAGGATACCGATGAAGCACACCGAGCCAGTGGTCGTGAAGAACGTGTACCGATACTACCGCGACGAGACCGTGGGCATCCTGATAGTTGAGGACAAGAAAGGCACGCACCTCGCAGAGATCGTGCTGCAGCAGCTCGCCGGTGAGCCCAAGGTCGTGGCGTGAGACCCCACACATGATGACCTCTCATCCCCGCCCTATCCTTGCCTGGGCGGGGCCTCTGGAGCGACGGTTGTTTTCACGTACCCTGCTGGGTGCGCGGATCGCCCTGGCCGGCGTTGCTCCAGGACACCTCCGACCCGGCCAGGGCACTTCACGGTCACGCCTGGTCAAAAAAGGGTCGGACCAGGCAACGACAACCCCGGGCTCTTTGGGGTCGTCAGCCCCCTGCGCTGGTGGTGCGGCGCGGGCCCGGGGCACCCCTCACAATCAATACATAAAGGAGATACAAGATGGAAACCGCAGCGGAACTACGGAAGGCGACCCTGGGCATCATTGTCAGGGTTGACCCGGACCGTGTGAAAGGACTTTTAGACGCCATACGGGAGGCCGGCGGCGACGTGAGATATGCCAAGCAGTCCGCGCTCCGCCTGGTCATCGAGGAGGTGCCCTGGTGACCAAGGACCCCTGGGAGGACGCGAAGTCCATCCGGTTCTCAAGGGAGCAATGGGAGTACATGGAGCGTCAGCGGCTGCTACGAGGCCTCAAGTTCTCCGGTGCGGTCCACCGTGCCGTTGATATCGCCATGGAGCTGGACGGAGACCTGGCGGTAAAGAAGCGCAGGGAGAAGGAGCTGATCGAGGAGCTGGTGCGCGTCCGGGCCGAGATAGATGCCGAGGACTCCGAGATCGTCAAGCAGCTGCGAGAGGAGCGGGAGCGCAGGGAGCTGGAGAAGGTCAAGGCCGAGAACCCCACCGAGGAGGAGGAGTTCGAGAAGAAAAAGACCTCCTTCATGAAGACCCGGAACAGCCAATACTTCGGAAAGACCCATCAGATCAGTTGGCTGACCAGTCATCGGGACTGGGACAAGGACAAGGCGGAGCGCTTCCTGGAGTACGTTGGATGGACGGAGGGAGGTGACCCTGAAGCGTGACCAACCGCTCCTCCCTGCACGCGACGGCTGCCGATACCTTCGGCGGCCAGGTGGAACACACCGCGATCGACTACCTTCTCGATAGACTGGACAGCCTGTCGAAGGTGGTACTCGAAGAGGCGGTGACCATCCACGAGCGCGTGGGGGAGGGCAGGCGTCTCAGCCTGGACGACATGGCCCAGGCCTGGGAAGCTTTGATAACCCCCAGTGACAATGACGGACCGGGCGGGGGGCCAAGTTTGCATGTGTCTCGCCAAGATCATGTTTCTGGCCCCCCGTCCACCCGACCTAACAAAGTTATATATAGAGTCCTAACCCATGAGTAACACGGCGAGATATATGCAGACCACTAGAGCTGAAGAGCGAGCGAGTGCGCAAGCGACAGAGACCGACCAGGACCTACTGGCAAGGTTCGAGGACAGCCTGGGGAACACCCGCACCGAGAAGACGGTGGGGAACTACAGACTGTCCATACTACAGTTCACGGCCTTCCTGGAGAGCAGGCACGGAGCCAACCCCACGTCCCTCTGGGACGCCCGCAGGGCCGACGTGGACGCGTGGTCCACCTTCATGCGCAGGGAACGCCACAACGCCCCGAACACCCGCAGGCTGCGCCTGTACGGCCTCAAGAGCATATCGGAGTACGCCCACCTCCCCATCGAGGGGGAGATTGTGCTGCCCCCCAGGGACAGGTCCGCCTCGGAGACCAAGAAGAGGGAACACGTCCTCGAGGAGGAAGAGTACAGCAGCCTGATGTCAGGGCTGGGCAAGGCCTACAAGCGCAACCTGGACGCCAGGACCACCCCCAGGGTGAAGAACAACCTGGTAGTGTGGCTGCTAATGGAGACGGGCATAAGGCTCTCAGAGGCCACGGGCACCAACCTGGAGGACCTGTACCTCAACCCCGCCACCAAGCGACCCACCATCTCCATACACGGCAAGGGCCTCCGGGAGAGGACCATGGAGATCTCGCAGAGCCTCTGGGACGCCATCCACACCTACATCGACGACCTGAGAGGCCACCCCGAGGTGGACGCGCTGTTCATCACCTCCAAGGGCACCCGCATCAAGCCCAAGACAATACGCACCGTGGTGTACAACACCACCGCCAGGTACGCGAGGAGGGCCATACCGCCCCATGGCATCCGACGCTCCACCGCCACCCACTGGTCCAGGAAGGGCTTCTCCACGAAACAGATACAGACCTGGCTGGGGCACGCGGACTCGGCCACCACCGCCATGTGCTACCTACACGTCACCGAGCACGACCAGGCCCTCAACGACGCCCTGCGCCTCGGCTACGCCACCCCCGAGGCAGGCACCACGGCACCCACCGGCGACCTCAACGCCCGCCTCGAGGGCATCAAGAAGGCCGTCAAGCTCGGGCTGTTCACCGAGGACGAGGGCAAGGCCGAGGCCCGCAAGATCCTCGGCATCATGTGAGGGCAACCCCCTCACCCCCTCCTTTTTCTTGTACTACAACATGTAGGATTGTAGTACACAGACCCCCTAAATGTACCACAATCCTACAAGTGTACTACAAATTATTGTAATACATTCCCCCACCATTGTACTACAACCCTAACACCACTACCCCCTACCTAACACCCCGAAAACCGGCCCTAACTCGATAACTAGGGACATAAGCCTTATTAGAACCCAAACCCATTTCAAGTACGGTGATTCGAAGGTGCGGGTGATGACCCCCTCTGGCGAGGAGGATTACCGGGCAGTTTGGATGGATGACGATTCGGTCCAGATGATAGACCAGCGGGCCTTGCCCCACACCTTCGAGATATTCAGGGCGGAGACCTCCGACGAGATCGCCTTTGCCATCAAGGACATGGTGGTGAGGGGCGCCCCGGCCATCGGCGCGACGGCCGCTTTTGGCATCGCCATGTCTGTCATCAAGGCCGAGCCAATGGACCAGGCGGTCAAAAATATCATCTCCACCCGCCCCACGGCAGGGGACCTCTTCTTCGCCGTCCGTAACGTGGCCGACATGATCGAGGCGGGGATGGACCCCGCTATGGCCGCGAACCAGTACGTGGACACCATAGTTGAGCAGTGCCGCGCCATCGGCGAGGTGGGAGCACAGATCATCCCCGACGGTGGGAGCGTCCTGACCCATTGCAACGCCGGGGCTCTCGCCACCGTCGACCACGGAACGGCCCTTGCGCCCATCAGGGCGGCGGCGAAGGCGGGCAAGGAGTTCTTCGTGTTCGTGGACGAGACGCGTCCACGGCTCCAGGGGACCAAGCTGACGGCCTGGGAGCTGACCAACGAGGAGATCCCCCACGCCATCATCGCCGACAACGCGGCAGGCTACTACATGGCCAAGGGCGAGGTGGACGCGGTCATCGTGGGCGCCGACCGCATATGCGCCAACGGCGACTTCGCCAACAAGATCGGCACCTACACCAAGGCGGTCCTGGCCAAGGCCCACGAAATACCCTTCTTCGTTGCAGCCCCGGTATCGACCTTCGACTTCGAACTGGCGTCTGGTGGGGACATTCCCATCGAGGAGCGGGACCCCAAGGAAGTGCTGTTCCTGGGCGAGTACAGACTGGCGCCCGAGGGGGTGGAGGCACTGAACCCCGCCTTCGATGTGACCCCGGCCTCTCTGGTGACGGGGATCATCACGGACCGGGGCATCATCACACCTGAGGAGATCGATCCGGACGAGATGCGTCTTTACTAGTTGGTCTACCGTCACCACTGATCTTGGAAAATTCCTGAAGAGCGAGGGCAAGGCTTATAGCGAGACCTTTTTCCTCTTCTTCTTTCTCTTCTTGCCCGCCTTGCGGTCGTTCAGCTCACCCTGGAGGTCCTCTCCGAGGATCTCCTCCAGGTTGCCTACGATGCGCTCGGAGATAGCGATGACCTGGTCATAGTCCTTCTCCTGGCGAGCGGCCTTGACGGCCTTGAGGTCGGGCGCGAGACCGCCGATGTCCATGCCGCTCTTGTGGGCCTGCTTGGCGTTGTCCACCGCGAACTTCATCACCTGCTCGCTGATACAGTTCTTGCAGTTGCCATCTTCGTTGACCTCTGCGGTCTGCCCGCACTCGGGACAGACATCCTGTATCGGATCATCGTCCTCCTCGTCGACCCCGGTACCCTCCTCGGGCTCCTCCTCGACGGTGCCTCCCTCGACCTCTCCCGGGTCGGAATAAAGGTCCACGGGGATCTCCTCCGGGGGCTCGCCAAGGGCCTCCAGGCGACCGTCGGCCTCAGGAGCGGAGATGTCCTCCTCCTCCTCCTCGTCTTCGGATGGGGAGACATCGAGGTCCTCGGAAGCCTCCTCAGGCTCCTCGGGCGCCTCCTCGAGGCCCTCGTCAGGGACCTCGCCCTCGGCCTCGGTATCTGTTCCACCCATCTCGGGGACCGTGTCCCCGATCTCGTCGGCCAGCTCCGTTGCTATGCCCGACCCTTCCTCGTCCTCTCCCTCGCCTTCGACAGAGGGTTCCTCGGGCACCTCCATGCCGAGGAGACGGTCCACATCGGTCTCGTCGGTGTCCAGAGGTTCTCCCAAGCTCGCGGTGAACAGCTCGTCCTCCACGGCGGGGTTGCCCTTGTCGATGGCATCCTCGACGGCGGCACGTGCCTGCTCGCCATAGAATATGACACGCTCCAGCTTCTCCTCCTGCAGGCCACGGCGGGCCTTCTCCAGGTATCGGATCGCCTTGCGCATGTCGAGGGTGGAGTTCTCGGCGATGAGGGTGTCCACCTCCTCAAGGATGTTCTTGGCCCTGTCACCCATCTGGGTCGAGTGCATCTCCCGGGCAAGGGTCTGCGACTCGAGGGCCAGGTGGACCGCCTTGCCATGATCGCCATCCGACAGGAGCTCTCCCGCGTGGCGGTGCATCTCCTGGGCCTTGGCAATGTCGATGTTGTCGGATATGACCTTCTCGAGGGTAAGCTGGGTGGCCTCCAGGACCACTCCGGCGAGCTCGGTGTTCTCGAAGAACAGCGACCGGTTGTCCTTGGTGGCCACGGCGACGGAGATGCCATCGTCGGCCACGGCTCCCTCCCAGATCTCGTCCGGGATCCGGCGCATGAACATGAGGGCGCCCTTGGAGTCGACGTACTGCAGGAAGTTGTTATCGGTGAAGGCGACGACTATCTCGTCGTCCTGGATGAGGTAGAGTCCCTTGGAGCTGCCTCCCAGGTGGAACTTCCACAGGATGCCCCCGTTCTGGTCCAAGCAGACCAGCAGGGTGTCCTTCGAGGCCACGGCGGTGCGGTTCCCCGACCTGGAGGTGGCGACGTTGGTGACGACTCCCCCGCACTTGTAGTGCCATCTCTCCTCGCCCGATGCGTCGTAGGCATGGACCGTCCCGTCCTCGCAGCCGGCGACGACCATGCTGCCATCACCGGACACGGACAGGTCGATGATGGGGGAGCCGATGCGCTGCTTCCAAAGGAGCTTGCCCCGCTTGTCCAGGTAGTAGACGGTGCCTCGCCACGAGCCTGCGGCCACGTACTCGCCGTCGGCGCTGACGTCCACGGCGCGGACGTAGTTCTCGGTCTTGTAGCGCCAGGCCAGCTTCCCCGTCGACTTGATGGCGTAGATGTACCTGTCGTAGGAGCCCACCACGGTCAGCTCGCCATCGGCGGAGATCCCGATGCCCTTGACGTAGTCGGAGGTCTTGTGCTTCCAGGCCACCTCGCCCGACCTGTTCAAAGCATAGGCTGAACTGTCCCATGAGCCAATGATCAGCAGCTGTCCGTCCTTCGACAGACAAGCCGCCCAGACGTTGTCGTCTGTCCTAAATTCCCAGGACGGCTCTAGGTCTGCCATTAGCCTCCCCACTCAGTCGATTGTGGTAAGATGATGGGGCTTTTTAAAAGTTGCTGTTTCTTTATTAGTGGTGATATCCTGATTCACGTACACTGGCACCCCCCCTCCGGGAACGTTCACCTTTTGGAGAACAATAGGGGGGTCGATTTATAAGGGCGAGCTGGTGATTTGCGCCGGTATCGAACATGACGCCGTACCATTCGTACGTCCTGTCAGAGAACGGTGAGCTCGTCAAGGTGACCCAAGAGGGTTACGAGTACACCGGGATGTTCATCATGAACTAGTGTGCGATGCCCTGCCCGGTCGGACCCCCATCGACCCATTCTTCTTCCCGGCCCAAGGCCGTACCGACGATGTCTCAATCGTCCATGTCGGAGATCCGCTTCCGCCTGGGCGCCAGCTGCTCCGGTGCCGGGGGTGGGACGTAGTCCTCCGGTTCGTCGGCGATGTCGATGAAGTCCGGAGGGACCCCCCGGGTCACGAAGACCGTCGGACCCGCCTGCCCGATGTACACGTCGGACAGCAGGGCGGCGGCCGCGTCAACCTCGAGGATCATGGGGTCCTCGGTCCTGTGGACGCCGGCCGTGTAGGCGTCGTCGTAGGTCTTCGACAGGTGGACGTACCTGCGGTCCGTGGGGGTGATCCCGTTGTCGAGCAGCATGTCGACCTCCTCCTGGGTCGATGGGTAGAACAGGCTGGGAGGCACGCCGTCGGTGGGATGGTCCAGCTCCACGTCCACGCTGTGACCGTAGCTGGCCCTGATGCGGTTGCCCTCCACCTGGTACCTCCCCTTGGGGTCGGTATCAGCGATGGCCTTGATGTGGTGCACCCTCAACCAGTGGAGGTTGCGCTTCCTGTGCCGGATCTCCTCGGCCGTGTCACGGACGTCAACCCAGCCGTTCAGGTCCATCTCCAGGTCGAACTTCTCCGGGAAGTGGCGCAGGACGCCGGCCAGGATCCGTCCGACGCTGTTGAGCTCGTCCTCTGACATGAGGAACTTTCCTTCTTCATCACACACGGGGCACGTCTCACCCCGGAAGGGGCCATGCTGACTGCAGTTCTTGAGCGTTGGGACCCGCTCCTCGCTGGTGGCGACCTCGGGGGCCGCCAGGGGAATCCTCCCAAGGCCGTTATCGTCTTTAAGCCTTTCCGTGGAATTGAGCAGGAAACCCGCCCTCCTCCGGCCTGGCTGCTCAGAGGTCGGGAAGGTCCTTTTCCCTCATGGTCTTGATGCCGTTGTCATCGAAGAAGGCTGTGAGCCGGCGCAGGTCGTCCTTCGGCATGGCCTTGCGGTGGAAGTAGACCATCCGTGCCTCGCACACGTAGTCTAGCATCTGCTCGAGGATGTTGTTGCCCAGGCCAGATATGGCATGGGTGGGGATGATGTGGGAGTAGCAGACGTCCTTCTTCAAGGCCACGTCGGTGTGACGCGGCGCATAATGACCGCCGCCCACACCGATGACCACCTGGCTCTCCCCCGTGGGCTCCACCTCCAGCATTGTGCGGGCAAGCACCTCCGCGGGCTCCCTCTCCTTCCAGGCATCCTCGTCCGACCCGATCTCTATGAAGAACGTGGGCGTGTTGAGGTACGGCCCGTGGTGGGTCACCTCGAAGCTGACGGCGTGGGGGAGCTCCGCCTCCTTGGCGAGGGCGTGCATCCGTCGCAGCGCCCGGGTCATGGTGCCAGGGCAGCAGTGGACCAGCTGGCGGAAGAAGCCACCGTAGCGGGCGTGGGAGAAGTTCCCGATGGGGTGGACGGTGAGGGACTCGAGACCGGTCTTGGAGCTGTGGCGCGACAGGTAGACCACTACCTTGTGCTGGACCCCCAACGCGTGGTAGACCTCGGCATCGACGTTGTTGCGATAGAGCGGTTCGTCACCGATGGTGACCAGGTGACCGCCGTGGCCCTCGTACGCCTCGTGGCCGTCGAAGGTGCCGTACCCGGAGAAGTCCCCCAGCTCGAGCATCCGGTCGCGGATGTTGACCGAGGCGGCATCGACCTCGGAACAGATGACCAGCATGTCGTGCATGACCCCAGCTCCGGTGTTGAATGGTGGTTGACCCTTTTTATAATCTCTCGCAGTCTCAGAAGATAGAGGGGGGTTGGGGCGCCGGGGGAGAACCCGGCGCCCCGGAAGGAGGAGTCAGAGGCAATGCGGGGCCGATGGGGGGCGTCGAGGGCTAGGCGTCCCTCGTTATGCTCATCGGGCCCCGCGGAGAGAGGTCCCCCGGGCCTGAGCCCGGGCCGGCCGACCGGTCTATGGTGTCGGGGGGCACGTCGACGGTGCTCTTCACCCCCACCAGTATCGATGTCACCTTGATGATGTTGCCCAAGGTCGGGTCCACGTTGGCACCGAGGACGACGTTCGGTGCGTCGTTCAGGTTGGCCTTCAGGTAATCGCTGATGGCGTGCACCTCCTCGTGGGTAAGGTCCCATCCACCGCTCACGTGGACGATGGCGCCCTGGGCACCCTCCCAGCGGCCGGCGGCCATGGTGCTGTTGATGGCGGCCTGCACCGCGCTCACGGGGGCCTTCCTGTGTCCCTCGCCATAGGCGAGGGCCCCGTAGCCTCCGGAGGCGATCATCGAGGTCACGCTGTCGAGGTCGATGGGCACGAGACCACGGTCCAAGGTGGCCTCGGCGATGTTGCGAACGACGGAGGCGATGAGGTTGTCGACCAGGCTGAAGGCGGCGTCTATCGGCAGGTCTCCCGCCAGTTCCAACAGGTGGTCGTTGTCAAGGACGACAACGGTGTCGGCCTCCCGGTTCAGGTGGAGGAGGCCCTCCTTTGCCCTCTCCCGCCGACTCGCCTCGACGGAGAAGGGAATGGTGGCGATGGCAAGGACCTTGGCGCCGTTCTTCTTGGCGATCCTCGCGATGGTGGGAGCGGCACCGGTCCCGGTACCGCCTCCCAGGCCGACCGACAGGAACACCACGTCGACGCCCTTGCCTATGTACTCGGTAAGGACGTCCACAGCCTCCTCGGCGCAGGCGCGACCCGTCTCGACGCAGCCGCGCGCCCCGAAGCCCCGGGTGATGCCTCGCCCGATGAGCAGTTTCGCGTTGGCGTCCACGAATGCCAGGTGCATGCAGTCCGTGTTGACCGCGATGCACTCGAGTCCATCTATCTGCTGTTCACTGATGCGATGTACACTGTTGGAGCCGGCACCCCCGATTCCCACACACTGGATCCTAGTCCCGTTGCGGATATCCGATGAACCTCCCCATCCCTGCCCAGTTGAGCCCATTTGTTGCCTCCTCGGTCCGGCCCGAAGGCCGTTGCTATGTAGACCGGATGAGGGCGTCCCGGGGCCGGGGTAGAGCCAGGGCTAGGCCCAGTAGTGCATCCCGATCCCTTCTGACCTAAAACGGAGCCGGTTCGGTCCCATCACCGCGTCCGGATCTCCGCCAAGCTCTCGGTCCGTTCCTCCAATCGGCGCTTCTTCTCGAAGACGACCTCCCAATCCTCCACCTGCTCAGCCAGAATCTGGGCATGATGCAGGGCATAGAGGTTGATGAGCCGTGTCGCCCACAGCTCCTCGCTGCCGCCATCGAGTTGGGTTAAACGCCGGAGGTTGTTGTAGTCCCCCATCGCCAGCTTCAACCGGAGGTTCCTCTCCAGCTCCGAGGACGACACATCCTCGTAGAACCGGAGAACGCCTTCGATTATACCTTCGGTGCGGTTCTGGATGATGCCCTCCTGTATGAGATCGTCAAGCAAAGCATCCACGCTCTCGGGCATGCGGATGCTGATCTGTCTGCTTGCCTCCCTCATGAGCCATCCTCCGCAACGGCGATGGGGGGACCAAGGTCCCGGGTACGCCTCTCACGTTGGTCACGCCCCGTCCCGCGTGGTGTCGATTCCCCCTCATATTAGAGGAATATAGTGGAAAACGCAGGACGAGTGTATGTGCGTATGCAATACAATCTTTAAATACTTTTGCGCAACGTTATCGACCTGTGTACATCACGAAACGAGAAGAACCCGGGGCCGATCCCGACCCTGGCTACCCCTTGACATGGTAGAGGGGGTCGAGACGGTCCCGCCCCCGCTCCGCGCCGCGGCGGCGACGGGCACGCGCCGCGGGATGCGCGGAGGGCGGGGGGAGGGCCCTGCAGGCCGGACCCCCGCCGAAACCTCCTCGGTCGAGAACCTTCCGGGAAGGTCACTGGCTATGTAAGGAAGGGGTGGGTCCCGACGAGGGACGCCACGTTCCCCGCTGATAGGCCTGGAGTTCGGCCGCATGCCCTTTCGAGGACCGTAGCTGACCTGATGGTGCGCCCATCCCGGGTCCAAGGTATCGAGGGGCCCCAGCACGGCACGGGCATACGATGGTCATCATCAGAGGATGGTCATGAGAGGAGCACCAGAAGACCCGACGCACCCATGCATCGCCATGTCATGGCCCGCATGTCGCCCTCCAGGAGGAGAGGTCCGCCTACGCATCACTGCGCCTTGGCCACGATGGCCGCCATCGCGTCGTCGGCGAAGGGACGCATGTCGATGCCCAGCTCGTCGCCGACGAGCATTGCCGCTGCCTCCACCTCGATGCCCAGCTCGCCCGACTTCCGGTTCACCCGGGAGATGACGTTCCGCTTCTCCTCGTCCGCCCGGTCGGTGATGTGACCGACCATCTTGATGAAGAGAGGCTCGTCACCCGAACCTCCTAGGAGCTCCTCCTTCGAGGGGTGGAAGTCCCTGTCGATGGTCAACTTGCGATAGTTGAAGGCGGGTCGGAGGCCACCGGAGCCCTTGCGCACCAGCAATCGCTTGTTCTGGAACAGGTCCACGATCTCCTCGGCCTCCTTGGGGGAGAACCACCTGAGGTCCATGGACATGGCCAGTCGCAGCTCCTGTGCCGTCAGCTCCTCCTTGCCTGCCCGGTTGTACAGGAAGGCGATGACCTCCTTTGTCTTCTCCAACGCTGGTCCTCCCTAGTATCTGCCGTGGACGACGTTTCCCTCGTCGAACTCCGGCTGGTCCTCCACGAGGCTCTCCTGGATGATGTCCATCACGCCCACAACTACGCCGTAGACGTCCATCCCGGCCCGCTCCACCTCCCGTGCGGTCTCGATGCTGAAGCCCGCGCCGCCCAGGAACAGCCTCCGGGTGACCTCGGACATCTCCTTGACGAAGGCGGTGTCGATCCGGGAGCCCGACCGTACCCGGCCCAGCTGGCTGAACAGCACCCGGCGAACGCCCTCGTCGTGCATGTCCCGGAGGAAGTCCACCGGGTCGGCCTGGGAGATGTTCGCGTCCCGGCAGAGGATGCCGTCGGACCAGTCGAGTCCCAGCACGAAGTCCGCGGAGAACTCGAGGCACGCCTTGAGCTCCTCCAGGTTCCAGATGGTCTTGGTGCCCACCACGACACGGTTGGCACCGGCGGTGAAGGTGTCCATCATGTCCTCCATGCTCCTCACACCGGGGTCCCACCACACGTTCTTCAAGGGGGCCACGGTCTGGACCTGGGTGAGCTGTGGCTTGCGTCGCTCGATGCCGTCGATGTCCATGACCAGTATGGTGCTGTAGTCATCCAGGAACATCGCCACGAAATCGTACAGCGTCAGCTCGCGGTCGTCAATGTCGGTCAGGGGCTCGTAGCGGCCTTGGTTGACCACGACCACGCGGCCCTTCCTCAGGGATATCGCGGGGATTAGGAGGAAGTCCAACTCGTCGTCGTCGCCGTCGTGGGTCTCGGTTTCTTCATCCATCGCTATCCCCAAAAGGCAGGATGGGAATTAACCCTTGCCCCCCACTCGCCGGTGGAAGATGGCAGCGGCTACGCTGGAACCTTGAAGGATGGGATTGCCCGGCAGTCGTCTCACTCGACGTTCATCACGACGACGTCACGGACCGAGCGCATGCTGGTGAAGGGCAGTATCAGTCGGCCCTGGGAGTCGGTCTGGTAGAGCCTGGGCTCGATCTCCTCCGCCGGTATGACAAGGACGTGCTCCAGCTCGCCCGTGGCGGTATCCACGACGAAGTTCTCGATCATGCCGATGATCCGGCCGTCGTTGGTCATAACGGTCTTGCCCCGTAACTCGGTAGCGAACTTCTTGGTCATGGGATGCCTCCCCGTGAGGTAAGAACGGCCATCATCGGTACGACACGTTGATGTCGTCCCGGGTCCTCCTGGCCATCCTGCCCTCCAGGAGTTTGCTAATGTGTTCGAAATACTTAATCGTTTCCTCATCCAAGGAAGGTCTTACCATCACAAGGGCCTCGTCCATGTGCTTCGCCAGCACAGTGTCGCCCTCGACATCCTCCCGGAGCGCCGCCATGGCGGCCTCGCGGATGAGGGAGGCGATGTCCGCCCCCGTGTATCCATCCAAGGTGACGGCGAGCTTGTCAAGGTCGACCCCCTCGAGGGGAACGTCCTTCGCGTGGACCTGCAGGATGGCCCGCCTCTCCTCGACACCAGGGGGCGGGATGTAGATGATGCGGTCGAACCTGCCCGGCCGCAGGATGGACGGGTCGATGATGTCGGGGCGGTTGGTGGCGGCCAGCACGATGACCTCGCCCAGGGACTCGAAGGAATCCATGGAGGTGAGCAGCTGGTTGACCACCCGCTCTGTGGCGCCACCGTCGCCACGGGAACCCCGCTTGGCCGTGATGCTGTCGATCTCGTCGATGAATATCACGGTGGGGGCGCTCTGCTTGGCCTTCCGGAAGATCTCCCGGATGGCCTTCTCCGACTCTCCCACCCACTTGGACAGGATCTCGGGACCCTTGACGGATATGAAGTTGGCCCCGCTCTCCCTGGCGGCCGCCTTGGCGATGAGGGTCTTGCCCACGCCGGGGGGACCGTAGAGGAGCACGCCCCTGGGCGGGTTGATCCCCAAGCGGGTGAAGGCCTCGGGCCGGCTGAGAGGCAGCTCCACCGCCTCCTTGAGCTTCTCCTTGACGTCCTCCATGCCCCCGATGTCGTCCCACGTCACCCGGGGAGGCTCGGTGAAGACGTCGCGCAGGCTGGAGGGCTCGACCTCCCGGAATGCGTCCCGGAAGTCGTCGTTGGTGACCTGGAGGTTCTCGAGGACCGATGGCGGGATGGCGCCTCCCGCCTCCAGGTCTATGTCGGGGAGGTATCGCCGGAGAGCCTTCATCGCGGCCTCCCTCGCCAGGGCCGCCAGGTCGGCGCCCACGTAGCCGTGGGTGATGTCCACCAGGTGCTCGAGGTCGAAGTCCTCGGGCGTGGGCATGTCCCGTGTGTGGATCTGGAGTATGACCCGCCGGCCCCGCCGGTCTGGCACGCCGATCTCGATCTCCCTGTCGAATCGACCGGGCCTGCGCAGGGCGGGGTCGATCGCGTCCACGCGGTTGGTGGCCGCGATGACGATCAGCTTGCCCCGGGACTCCAGGCCGTCCATGAGGGTCAGCAGCTGGGCCACGACCCTGCGCTCCACCTCGCCGGTCACCTCGGCCCGGCGGGGGGCGATGGAATCTATCTCGTCGATGAACAGTATCGAGGGGGCCTGCTTCTCGGCCTCCTCGAACTTCTTGCGTATCTGGGCCTCGCTCTCGCCGTAGTACTTGGACATGATCTCGGGGCCCTGGATGGAGAAGAAGTTGGCACCGCTCTCGTTGACCACGGCCCGGGCGATGAGGGTCTTGCCGGTGCCGGGCGGCCCGTGCAGCAGCACCCCCTTGGGAGGGGCGATGCCCAGGCGGTTGAACAGCTCGGGATGGCGCAACGGGAGCTCGATCATCTCCCTGATCCTGCGCAACTCGTCTTCCAGGCCGCCGATGTCCTCGTAGGTCACGCCCTGCTGCTCCTCGGTGGTCCCGCCGATGGGCTCGTCCAGCACCACGAAGCTGGTGCTGTCGACTATCTTGATGATGCCGTCCGGCACGGTGTTCTGCACCTGGAAGGGGAGCGCGCCCCCCATGAGGGCGATGCCCTGGACGATGATGGTGTCGCCCTCCATCACGGGCCGCTTGAGGAGGCTGCGCTTGATGAAGGCCTCGATGCCGGTGCCGAACTGGATACGGTGGTTGTCCGCCACCATCGGGGCCAGGATCACCTTCTTGGCGGGCTTGACGTCGGCCCTGGTGACCTTCACGTGGTCCCCCAGGGCGGAGCCCACGTTCTTCCGGACCAGGCCGTCGATGCGGATGATGCCCTTGTTCTCGTCCTCGGAGAGCATGCGCCAGACCACGGCGGCGCTGGTGCGCTTGCCCTCGATCTGGATGATGTCGCCGGGGGACAGGTCCATCTCCACCCGCGTCTGGGCATCGATGCGGGCCTTGCCCTGTCCCACGTCCGTCTGAACGGCCTCGGCCACGGTCAGGTCTACATCGCTCACTCCTGGTCCTCCTTGGAACGCCCCGTACAGGGGCCCATTCGTGATGGGGCTATTTAAACCCCACGCCCTGGGTGAAGAAGGGTGAGAAATAGTACCCTGGATTCATATGATGGACTGTGCAACCTTTATATCGTGGAAGCGATATGCCCGTCCAAGCATTTCGGGTGTGATGGGAACATGACCAAGGAAGGTGGATGGAACAGGCGCGTGGCGGTGCTGCTGGCCCTGAGCATGATGCTGGCGGTCCTGGCTACCGCCGGCTGCCTGGACAGCGGCGAGGAGGAGGAGGAAAAGCTCGAGGTCCCGGAGGATCGGAAGGGGGAACAGTTGAGCCTCGTCGGGATCGATCATGAAGGACCGGACCTCAAGAATTTGACCGTCGAGGAGATCGTCGAGATGGGCCTGGTGGACTTCGAGGCGACCTTCGTCAACTCCGTCGGGACGACGTATTCTGCTAATTTCACTGGCATCCTCCTGAGGAATCTGCTCACCCTGGTCACCCACGACGAGGACGCGGACGTGATCGTGGTCAGGGCCGATGACGGTTACGAGGCCACCCTGTTCTACGCCGATATGGATGACGATATGTACATCGCACTGCTGGAGGAGGGGAAGTGGAACGACCTCTCCGATGCAGGTGTGTTCCGTCTCGTCGACACCGACCTTCCCTCGGCGTACTGGGTGAGGGACATCACATATATCCAGGTCCGTAAATCTTCCGCCATCTGGTCCCTTGGGTACACTGAGGAGCAGACGCTAATCAACATTGGATGGATCATCGAGCATGCATCCCAGGAGGTGAGCTGGCAGGAGGGGGAGAAGACCCGAACGTACACTGGTGTGCCCTTGTCCGAGGTCCTCACCGCCGTTGGCGCGGATGACACCGTCTCAGATTCCCTGGCCATTGGAACGATGGATATTTTCCTCGAACCGACGAGCCTCTCGGATGCCATTGACCACGGGGTCCTGTTGGTCGACAGCAGGGGCCGATACGTCTACTACGAGGGGCCCGGCGAACCGAGAGTGGAAGTCATAAGCAGGTTCTATGTAGGGACCATGTTGACCATCGATGGCGAGGTCGGCGAACCGTTTACCACCGATATGCTTGCTCTTGGTGACGTTGGCGGCAACCCAGTGGAGAACGTATCGCACAACGAGGTTGACTACATATGCACTCCCCTCTCCTGGTTCGTGGCAAGTTCGGCCCCGGACGCGACGGCCGATGCCATCAGAGTGATCGCGGGCGATGGCTACTTCGCGGTGTTCCCCATAGCGAATCTGTCCTCCGCTTACCTGGCCTTCATGATTAATGATGAGTGGGGATCGCCTCTCCCCTTGGACCTCGGTCCCTTCAGGATCATCGACGCCTCTCGACCCGGTCCCTTCCACGTGGGTTGGGTTATCAGGATCGAGGCCTTCACCTCGTTAACCATCATGGGGAGCGGACTCGTGAACGTGTCCGAGATCATCGACATCGGCCACATCGACGGAAATGCCGACACCCAGATCACGTACAACGACGGCAGGAAGGACAGGACGTACAACGCGTTGACCTGGGATGCGGTCCTGAATGCCATGGACGCGAACTCGACAGCCACCACGCTCAAGTTGGTGGACGGGGACGGGGACTTCGTCGAGTGGGACGCCGAGGACCTCCTGGGCCGTGCCGATAGCGGGATCTGTGTCGACTCCCGTGGCAACTACGTGGCCTACCGTGGCGACAACGACGAGGCGTTCTTCGGCCTGGTCTCCATCATGGTCTCTTAGAAGAGGCCCCATCGCTGCAGGACCGCTGCCACGGGCAGAAGGACGGCGAGGACCACCAGCACAGAGTCCGCAGACCTCCACGGCACCTCCGTGAGGAACGTCCTCTCCTTCGAGTGACCGAAGGCCCTTCCCTCCATGGACACCACCAGGGAATCGACCCTGGCCAGGGAGGAGACCAGCAGGGGTCCCAGGGTCGACCTGACCGACCTCACCACCGCCTTCAGCCCGCCCTTGTCCAGCACCAGGCCGCGGGCCGCCTGGGCCTCCCTCACCGAACTGGACTCCGACCTCATGAGGGGCATGAGGCGGATGGCGAGCACCAGGGCGAAGCCCGCCCTGTAGGGGAGGCCAGCCCTCATCAGCGAGTGGGCCAGGGCGTTGGGCTCCGTCGTGGCGACGAACAGGAAGCTGCCTAGGACGACCACCAGGAACCGGATGACCATGTTCACGCCGAGGATGATGCCTCCCAGGGTCACCTGGATGTGAATGGGCCCCAGCCAGACCTCCCAGAGCACCTCACCCTCGTGGACGAAGAACGCGTGGATGAGCAACAGCAGGGCAGAGAAGACAAGGAAGAAGCGTGTGGCCGCCCGGAGCTCCCACAACCTGACCTTGGCGACGGGGAACAGGAGCAGGAGTGCCAGCAACATCAACGCCAACTGCCAGGTCTCCTGGAATATGAACACGGCGATGGTGGCGCCGATGAGCATGAGGAGCTTCGGCAGGGGGTTGAGGCCGTCCAAGACGGACCGCCTGTCCAGGTACTTGATCCGGGGGATCCATCCCACCCTCTCGGACCTTTCCCTGGTCATCCGGCCACCCCCCAGGGGATGCCCTCGGCCAGTGAGGCCGGGTCCTCGACCTCGTGACAGGTTCCTTTCTCCAGGACGACCACCCGGTCCACCATCTGGGCCAGCACCTCCAGGTCGTGGCTCACCAGCAGGATGCCGGTACCCTGGGTCCTGACCTCCTGGAGCCTGGCGTTGAGGGCCCGGATGCTGCCCAGGTCCTGTCCGATGAACGGTTCGTCCAGAATGAGCAGCTTTGGTGACATGGTCTGCACCGATGCCACGTTGAGCCTTCGCTTCTGTCCCAGGGACAACCGGAACGGATGCACCTCCATGAGGTCGGAGAGGCCGTAATCGTGGGATAGGGCGTCTATCCTCGCGTGCATCGGGTCGTCCAACGTGCCGAAGTTCCGGGGACCGAACTCCATCTCCGCCCGCGCCGTCCGCTCGAACAACTGGTGGTCGGGGGTCTGGAACACCATGCCCGCCCTCCGAGCCAGGGTGGAGGTGGGTTCGGTGGTGGCATCGAGGCCCGACACAGTGACCTTCCCTTCCCACACATCGGCCAGGCCGAGGAGGCACCTGAGCAAGGTCGTCTTCCCCCCGCCGTTGGGGCCCACGAGGCCAACCATCTCGCCGCTCCGGAGCTCCAGGTCCACGCCCCTCAGGACCTCCCTCTCACCGTACCCGGATACCAGGTCGGAAACGGACAGAACGGGATCACCGATCTTCAAGGGCGGCCGATGGATGCCGATGAGGTCGGGTCTTCCCGGAACGCGAACGCCGATGGACGCGATCTCCTCGGCCTCCTCTTGGAGGTCCGTAGGCGACCCCCTCCAGTGGGTAGTGCCATTGTCCAGGACGATGACCTCCCTGGCCGCCTCCGCCAGCACGTCCAGGCGGTGCTCCGAGACCACCACGGCCCGGTCGCCCCCTCCCGCGAGGCCCACCGTCAGGGAGAGCACCTCCTCCCGGGACCATGGGTCGAGGTTGGCCGTTGGCTCGTCGAGGACCAGTACCTCGGGGTCCATGGCCAGCATCGAGGCGATGGCGACCCGCTGCTTCTCGCCCCCCGAGAGCTCGTTGGTGCCTCTGTCGCGGAGATGCCCGATGCCGACAGCGGACAGGGATGCCTCGAGCCTCTCGATGACCTCATCCTTGGGAAGGGCCAGGTTCTCCGGCCCGAAGGCCACCTCGTCCGTCACCGTGAGGGTGCAAAGATGGGCCTCGGGGTCCTGCTGGACAAGGCCGACCTTGCCGAGGATCCGGCCCGCCCCATCTCCGGCCAAGGTCTGGTCGCCCAGGCGCACGCTGCCCTCGACGGTCCCATCGACGGGCTCACCCAGCAGACCCGCTAGACCCAGGGCGGCCGTTGTCTTCCCACCGCCGCTGGGACCCGCCAGGAGGACGAGGTCCCCTGGCCCCACCTCCATGTCGAGGCCATGGAGAGCCGGGGAGGGCATGCCCTTGTAGGTGAAGCCGAGACCGCTGGCGAGAAGCGCGGAGACACCCCCTCACTCAACGGTGATGGTGATGACCCATCGCACCCACCATCCACCGTCCAGGTCCTTGCACACGAGCCGGTAGTGGTCGCCCGTACCGCCCCCGGGGAGGGTGCCGTGCTCCTCCACGAGGATGTAGCCCGAGGCGCTTTCGGGGTCCATAACGTCCTCCAGGTCGAACTCCAGCTGGATGCCGTAGCCGTCGGCTCCCGCGACCCGGAGGGACCGGGCGCCCTCCTCCACCTCGGCCCGCTCCAACACCCTCGAGAGGGGAACGCCGGTGTAGGCCATCATCTCCACGTGGGTGACCTGGCCCTGGAGCTCCGCCTCCACCGTCACCATGTCGCCGGCGAACTCGTCCAGGTCGAAGCGGTACGGGTTCCCCACCATGCCCTCGACGGACACCAGTCCCTCCTCCACGTCCTCCACGTTCTGCCCCGTGGTGGCGTAGTAGGAGAAGGCCCCTCCGAAGAGGAGGACCATCACGAGCACCGTGACGATGGAGCCGACCACGGTCCTACGGTCCCATGAGCGGCCGTCTCCTCCTCGGGTGCCACCCCCACCTGGAGGTCCTGTCCCTCCCGGATCGGGTGTGAAGCCGGGAGCCTTGACGGAGATGCCAGCGTGGTCGAGGGTGCCGGCTACGTTCCAGACCAGCAGGCCGGCGAAGATGACGCCCGACACGAAGGAGACGGCCAGGAGGATGAAGAACAGCCAGAGAAGGTTGTTGTAGGTGCTGGTGAAGAGCAGGAACACGATGATGTTGCTGCAGGTCGCCAGTCCGCCGGCCAGGGCCGCTGCGACGATGCCACGCCGAGGCGCGAGGGCCCAGACGAGGTCGACGATGAGGCCCGCGACCAGGGAGAGGAGCAGCACGAGCACGCCCTTGCTGGACCCCGCCAGGAGCTCGACCATGCCCTTCAGGGCCCCGGTGGCCGTGCCGGTGCCTACCCTGTTGGTCAGCACCACGGCGAGGACCATCCAGAATACGTGGAGCCCGGCGAGGAACTGACCCGCCCCGAAGGGGATGCCCACCAGCTTGTTTAGGAGGACGCCCAGGTAACCGACGTAGGCGGACATCACACCACCCAGGGAGGCCAGCACGGCGATGGTGGCGATCTCACGGGTGGTGAGGCCCGTCCGCTCACCGAAGGTCATGGACCTCAGCGACCTCCTCCTGTGAACCCTCGCCACGCCCTGGTCGACCGACATGCTCAACTGAGCATAATGCCCCCTACCATTGAAATAGATAGCGCTCTGCTCCCGATGATCTTCTGACCCGATGGAAAGATCACATGTCGCCTCTCATGATGGCGATGGCCTCCTCCAGGGAAAGTTCTCCAAGGGCGACCCTGCTGGCCAATTTGGAGGAGATGGTGATGGCACCGCCGCTGCGCTCCCTCGACATCTTCTTGATGTGACGCAGCTCGCCCTTCGAGGGCGCGACCCGGAGGGCGGAGTCGATGGGGACCCCGGGAAGACCGGCGATGGTGATCGCCGCCTCGACGTCGGGAAGGTCCACCTTGCGGGTCGTGGAGGTCTCGTCGGCTATCTCCACGCGGAGGCCCAGGCCGAGGGCGGCGTTGACGATGCGGTTGCGCACGGTGGGGGCGCCGTGCCCTATGCGCACGATGAGGGACCGGACGGGGTACCGGTCGACCACCTGGTCCAGGGCCTCCTCCACCTCCCCGACGGTGTTGAGCTGCTTGGCCTCCAGCACGGTCCCGTCGGCTACCAGGGCGAAGCCGATGCGCTTCTCCCCCGGGTCGACGCCCACCACCAGGGTCCGGAAGGACTCCTTGCCCGAAAGGAGCTGGACGGCCTCGACGATGGCCATCTCACGGTCCTCCCCGGCCTCCACCACGCGGGGATGGTCGATCCTACCGGCCTCCCCCGAGCCAGTGATGACAACGCCGACGTCCCCCGGGACGGGGTCCCGGAAGTCCAGGCTCTTGAACACCAGGCCTCGCCGCTTGAGCAGGCGGATCAGGTCGTACGAGAGCTCGAAGTCCTCGGTCATGATGCCGATGGGCCGCACGGGGAAATGATGCGTGACAGGCCGTATAAGGTTTACGAGAGGGGTCTTACCGACTTGATGTTCCTGTACCAGTCGTAGGTACCGCCTCCCCAAACGGGACGCTCCACGATCACCCTCTCCTCGTAGACGGAACCAGGAAGTGGTCCGTCCTCTAGGACCCAGAACCAGTGGCGCACGCTCCCCCAAGTGGAATTGTGGAAGGCCTCCGCGATCACGCCGGTCACGTCCACCCTGTCGCCCAGGACGTCCAAGGGAGCCGTGTCCGACCGCTTGGCCACGTAGTTGAGCCGCACCCCGTAGAAGTTGGTGGCGGTGAAGGTGTCCCCGACCTGCAGGATCCTGGGCCTTGGGCCGCTGAATGCCGCGGCCAGCTCGGGGTCGTATGTCTCGGGGTCGGGGTTGGAGAACCCGTTCCCGTCATCGTCGAGGAAGCCGCCCCACGTGGTGTTGGTCCAGTGCCACTGCCCGTCGGCGTACTGGAAGCCCACCTGCTGGTCGGAGCTGCGGAAGGTGGTCCTGTTCACGAATATCATCCTGCTGGCATCGTAGTCGTAGGTGACGTTGTGGAGGGTGAAGTTGAGCCCCTGGCTGGTGCCATCGAAGGACTTCTCGGTGCGGACCTTGAGGACCTCATAGAGATCGCCCTCCCCGTTCTGCCTGACCTGGTTCCCCTGGCTCTCCCTGGTGTACAGGAAGCTGCCGTTGGTGTCATTGTTGCCGCTGTAGACGCCCACTCGCCGCCAGTCGTCCTTGGTCAGGGAGCCGTTCTCCACGGCACGGACGAAGTCCCATACCTGGGCCGTCACGGAGAAGTTGGCCTCGGACCATTGGAACACGGTGCCGTTGCCCTCCATGTACCACCAGGTGCCACCCCAGTTGTTGCCCTCGCCGGTCTCCACGATGACCTCCGTGAGGACGATGTGCTCGTCGGTGATGACCCCGGACACGTTGGAATAGGAATCCCAGCTGCCGTTGCCGTTGAAGTGGCCCCGGGACCATCCGGTCCTGACCTCGGTGACCAGGTCACCGACCCGCCAAAGGGTGGTGCTGTTGCCATCCCGGACACGGGTGTCCCACAGCTCGCTGGTGTACGTGGCGTCGTACTGCGACGAGGCGTCCGAGGCGTCCACCACATCGATGGTCCTGGATGCGACGACGACCTGGCCCAGCCTGACCTTTGTGATATGACGCAGGCCCGACTCGATAGATGTCAGACGTGGGTCGAAGGAATAGGTGGTGTCGTTCACCTTCTCGAGTCCGGCATCGTGGGTGAAGGTCCTCGTTATCGGGGTTGGACCGGTCCCCTCGAGGGTCCAGTCGACCTCCATGCGGGTCACGTCCAGGGCAGCCGGGACGTGCACCCTGAAACCGGTGCCGGTGGACCATGCGACGGTGATGCTCACCGACGCCGTGACGTTCACCCAGCGGGTGTCCTCCGTCCTGGCGCCCTCGTCGTCCTCCACCTGGAACCTCGCCTCGTAGGAGCCGGGACTGGAATAGACGTGGATCTTGGCCCCCGTCTCACCGGTGTAGTCCCACCTGTCGTCCCCGTCGAAGTCCCATCGGAACCTGACCAGGGAGCCGTCGCTGTCGAGGCCGGAACCCGAGAAGACGACCGCCTCGCCCACCTCGGCCTCGATGTCCTCGCCGGCGAAGGCCTGGGGGTGGGAGTTCTCCTCGGGGCCGATGCATCCGCTCAGCGATGCAGCGATGAGGAGGAGGACCGTCAGGGGCACTAGGGGTCGGCGCATAGGGGTGCGAAAAGTATCTGGCTTGATATATTAAGCTTCCGGGATGGTCGGCAGTGTGTAAAAAGTCGCCACACTCCCCTCCAGATTGTTCTGGCCTAACCGCC